>NZ_DAMAPU010000004.1:266407-450608 GCF_032071645.1 Superficieibacter sp. | reverse complement strand
AATACCTGCCTGTCACGCAGGGGGTCGCGGGTTCGAGTCCCGTCCGTTCCGCCACTTATTAAGAGCCCTGATTTATAATCAGGGCTTTTTTTTATTCCCTGCATTGCTCACTCAAAAAATCAATAAACGCCCTGATCCGCGCGCTGACTGCTCTGTCACTGTAATAAACAGCGTTGAGCGGCATTTCAACCGGCACGCGCTTATCTGCCAGTAATTCCACCAGATCCCCCCGCTCAATTTCTCTGTCAACCATATAATCAGACAGGCAGGCGATGCCATTACCGCTCAGGCATAGTTGCTTAAGTGTCTCCCCACTATTAGAAGAAAGTCCAATCTCAATCTCATACAGTTGCGCATCGCAGCAGTAAACAGGCCAGGTATTCAGCGATCCCGGCTCGGTAAAACCGAGGCATACATGCTGCCGAAGATCGCCCACTTCCACCGGTTTACCGTGACGGGCAATATAATCCGGTGACGCGATAATCTTCCGGTAGCTGGTAAAGAGAGGGCGGGCGCGCAGGCTGGAGTCGATGAGGATACCTGCGCGAATAGCAACATCCACTTTCCGTTCGATTAAATTAATAAACGTTTCTGAAGAAACTAAAGAAAGCGTGATCTCCGGGTAACGCTCACGAAAAGGCTTAATTAACGGGATGAGATAATGTAAAAGGACAGGCGTTGCCGCATCTATACGTAACGGCCCACGCGGAGAATGGCGTGTCTCGATAATCTCATTTTCCGCTGCGGCCATCTCCTGAAGAATAGCCTGAACACGTCTGAAATAGCGCTCACCTTCTTCCGTGAGGCTAAGTTGCCGGGTAGTACGATTCAGCAGACTGACGCCTAATTTAGCTTCCAGTTTCTTTACCGTGCGGCTAATAGCCGAATTAGCCAGGCAGAGCTGCTCAGCTGCGCGGCTAAAGCTGCCGCTCTCCACGACCGCTACAAAAGTCGCTATTTCATCAGATGTTGCTTTCATTTTTGCCTCAGATGCAAAGCTATACTGTTATTATGATCTTATTTGTTATTTAAACATCAACGTCCTTTGCGCACCATCATCATTACGCGGGTAAAGACAGGAATCTTTTGTTTACCAAAACTAATCACTCTTTCTGGCAGATTGCGTTGAAAGAATACGCCGGAAGCCCTATAACAGTAAGACTTGTTCGTTATCCGAACCGGGTCTGTAATTGAGGTTTCATGCCAAAAGTGCGAAAGAATACCTATGCAATGCGTTATGTCGCCGGGCAGCCAGCGGAGAGAATTTTGCCACCGGGTTCCTTTTCGGGTATCGGTCAGGCATTGCCAGCAGGCGCGCCGCTCAGCGGCGATGAAAAGATCCGAATTCTGGTATGGAACATCTTTAAACAGCAACGCGCGGAGTGGCTGTCCGTTCTGCAAAATTTTGGCAAAGATGCTCATCTGGTGTTGCTTCAGGAAGCGCAAACGACGCCTGAACTGATCAAATTCGCCACATCTAATTACCTGGCCGCCGATCAGGTTCCTGCATTTGTATTACCCCAGCATCCCTCTGGCGTTATGACGCTCTCTGCCGCGCATCCGGTCTATTGTTGTCCTTTACGCGAGCGTGAGCCGCTGCTGCGGCTTTCTAAATCAGCACTGGTAACGGTGTACCCGCTGCCGGACGGACGTCTGCTGATGGTCGTAAACGTCCACGCGGTTAACTTCAGCTTTGGTGTGGATGTCTACAGTAAGCAGTTGCTGCCTATCGGCGATCAAATTGCGCATCACAGTGGGCCGGTAATTATGGCGGGAGACTTTAATGCCTGGAGCCGCCAGCGCATGAATGCGCTTTACCGTTTTTCACGTGAAATGTCACTCCGCCAGGTTCGTTTTACCGACGATCAGCGTCGCCGTGCCTTTGGTCGTCCTCTGGATTTCGTTTTTTATCGGGGCTTAAACGTAGAGGAGGCCTCCGTCCTCGTCACTCGCGCTTCGGATCATAATCCGCTACTCGTTGAATTTACTCCCGGCAAACCTGATAAATAAAGGATGTCAGGTCTGCCCTGGGGCAGGCCTGCAATGGTGCTGCCCTTTATTTCTCACTCGCAAAGGACATCATCATGATAACACGCACCCATCACGACAGTATTGATAAACAATTCAGCTCGCAGGCCAGTGCCTATTTAACCAGCGCCGTACATGCCGTTGGTCGCGATCTGCAACACCTGAAAGAGCGACTTGCAGCGCTGTCTTATGCGAGGGTGTTGGATCTCGGCTGCGGGGCAGGGCATGCCAGCTTTGCAATCGCGGGTCAGGTTGCCCAGGTCACTGCCTACGATTTATCAAACCAGATGCTGGACGTGGTAGCAAAAGCAGCCCAGGAAAGAGGGCTGCATAACATCACCACGCAGCAAGGTTATGTAGAGCAGTTGCCCTTTACTGATGAAAGCTTTGACGTGGTTATCAGCCGTTATTCGGCGCATCACTGGCATGATGTCGGTCAGGCGTTGCGCGAGGCGAAGCGCGTTTTAAAACCGGGCTGCATACTGATTATGATGGATGTTATGTCTCCAGGGCATCCGATACGCGATATCTGGTTGCAGACGGTAGAAGCGCTCCGTGATACTTCGCATGTCAGAAATTACGCCGGCGGAGAATGGCTGGCGCTGGTGAATGAGGCGGGATTTATTACCAACGGGTTAACGACCGATCGTCTGGTACTGGAATTCGATTCGTGGATCGCCCGTATGCGCACGCCAGAGCCGCTGCGTAAAGCGATTCGTCTTTATCAGGAGAGTGCGTCACAGGAAGTGAAAAACTACTTTGAATTACAGGAAGACGGCTCTTTTACCAGTGACATCATTATGCTGGAAGCCCATAAAATGGCATAAATAAAAAAGGCACCGGGGGAAGCGGTGCCTTTTTTTACCTGCCTGTTATCAGGAATCTGGCGTTAAGCTGTTTTTAACAAACAGCGTAAGCCGATCGCCGGGTTGCAGGTTATCCGTATCGCTATTCCAGCGCATAACATCTTTGATGTTAACGCCGTGACGTTTGGCGATGCTTGCCAGAGAATCACCTTTACGCACGCGGTAGGTAATACTGTCATCGTTATTGGCCAGACGCTGTGCGCTACTACCTGCACCCACCGTCAGACTCTGTCCGATTTTCAGACCCGCACCGCGCAGGTTGTTCCACTGCTGCAAATCTTTTGCCGTTACGCCCAGCCGTGATGCTATGCCAGACAGCGTATCACCAGAACGCACTGTATAACTGCGGCTGGTCAGCGGCGCATTGTCAGCCAGCAAACCGGGCTGCACGGCAGCAATTTCGCCGGAAGCTAAAGATTCACGCAGTTGACCGGCGTGCTTCTGTGGCACCATAACGTATTGCGGACCGCTGGCACCCAGCGTAGATCCCTTAACGCCTGCATTAAAGGTCTTCAGCTTGCTGACGGAAATACCCGCCATATCAGCCAACTGCTTCATTTCTACCGGGCTGTTTAAACGAACGCGTGCCAGAGCACGACTTTCATCTGCATTAGGCAGAAGAACGCCATACCGTTTGCTGTTTTTGAGAATATCGCTCAACGCCAGCATCTTGGGCACGTAAATTTTCGTTTCCTGTGGCAATGAGAGCGACCAAAAGTCCGTGGGTAACCCACGTGCTTTATTCGCTTTGATTGCCTTCATCACTCGCCCCTCACCGCTATTGTAAGCCGCGACGGTTAATAACCAGTCGCCGTCAAACATGCGGTTAAGACGCTGCATCATGTCGAGCGCGGCCGTTGTTGAGGCCACCACATCACGACGCGCATCGTAATTGCGAGTCTGCTTCAAACCATAATTGCGCCCGGTGCTCGGTATGATTTGCCAAATGCCAGCGGCATTGGCACCAGACGTTGCGTGCGGGTTAAAAGCGCTCTCCACTATGGGTAGTAATACTAGCTCCATCGGCATGTTACGTTTCTTAACTTGCCCGGCTATCCAGTACATATACGGCTCTGCCCGTAAAGTTACATCGTGGAGATAGCTCTTGTTTTGTAAATACTTCTGTTTCTGATCGCGAATCCGGCTGTTTTCCGGGATCCCCATCTTTAGCTCGTCGCCGATAAAAGCCCACAAGTCCTGATCCTGCGCTGTGAATGTTCCATCGTCCATCCATCGCGCTTGACTGGTAAACTTACCTGCTTCCCCTTGACTAGCCGCAGAAAGGCTCTGAGCGTGCTGTGGAACGTTGCCATCGTGCTGTGACGACTGGCAACCCACAAGCAGGACAGAGGCGAGTAATATCGCTTTTGCCTTCATGTGTGTGTCAATAGTTGCTTAAAAGACGACCGATCATAAAGGCAAGGTTTGCAAAACACAAGTAAGAATGTCAGAAATTATCTTTCTTTGCCCTTAACCAGGCAAAACGCTGCTCTGGGTGTTGCAAATTTGTTTCTTGAGAAATTACTTTAATTAAATCAATGTCATCAGTTCGTAAAAATAAATTTATATGCCGCTCATCTTTCAGAATTACGGGTAGTGTGATCTGTTTTCTTGCCCGTAACTCCTTAACTTTAAGGTAATAATCATTTATGAACGAATCGTGCGGAAGGATGCTTTTGGCGAACGCCATATTGGATAAAGTGTACTCATGCGCACAACAAATAACCGTTTCATCGGGTAGCGCGTTAATCTTTTGAAAAGATTGATACATCTGCTTCGGGGTACCTTCAAAAAGACGACCACAACCGCCTGAAAACAGGGTGTCACCACAAAAAAGCCACGGCGAACTGTAAAAGCAAACGTGGCCCAGAGTATGGCCCGGCGTAGCAAAAATCCTAAATTCGCAGCCCAAAACAGCAATGTTATCGCCTTCGCTAACAATGTGTTTGGCACCTTTACTTTGTGTCTCCTGCGGCCCATAAACCACAATATCCGGATATTGCTTCACGATCTCCTTCACGCCACCCACATGATCATGATGGTGATGCGTCAGAAATATAGCCGCTGGCTGCCACTTATTTTTCACTACTGCATTAAGTACCGGACGCGCTTCGCCGGGATCGACGATGATACAGCGACCTTCCCGATCGTTTAATATCCAGATGTAGTTGTCCTGAAAAGCGGGAATACTGGTAAGATTCATAATGACCTCATAAAGCGAAGCGGAAGAGTGTGATGAAACCGGCAAGGATTTCCCAGACAGTGCCGTCCCCCAATCGCTGGAGTGAACTGCCCAGGGGAGACTATTATCGTGCAGCGCTTGAACATCAGCTTAAACCCTGGCTGGCGAAAATGTATGGTTTTCATCTGCTTAAAATCGGTAATCTCAGCGCAGAAATCAACACTGAATCCTGTGCTATCTCTCATCAGGTAAACGTATCATTAAGCGGACAGTCTGCCCAAGTTAAAGCCGATCCGCTTTGGTTACCGTTTGCTGAAAAATCGGTGGATGCCTGTCTGCTGGCGCATACGCTGCCCTGGTGCAGCGATCCGCATCGTTTATTGCGTGAGGCCGATCGGGTATTGATTGACGATGGCTGGCTTGTCATCACCAGTTTTAACCCGCTCAGCCTGATGGGATTACGCAAGCTGGTCCCTTTCCTGCGTAAAACGCCGCCGTCAAACAGCCGCATGTTCACCCTGATGCGTCAGATAGACTGGCTGACTTTACTCAACTTTGAAGTCATGCATTATAGCCGTTGTCAGGTGCTGCCGTGGACGCGGCAGGGCGGTAAATTGCTCAGCACTCATCTTCCCGCGCTGGGGTGTTTACAGGTGATAGTGGCACGCAAGCGGACAATACCGCTTACCCTAAATCCGATGAAACAGAGCAGGGCTAAGCGGCAAATAAGGCAGGCAGTAGGGGCGACAAGGCAATATCGTAAGCCTTAATTAAGCTTCCGGCTGATAGCCAGTATCTTCCTGGGTAGGGTGAGATGCAGCGGTTCGCGCCAGCTCGTCACAGCGTTCGTTTTCAGGATGACCCGCGTGTCCTTTCACCCATTCCCAGCGGATTTGATGCTGGCCGAGCGCTGCATCCAGCCGCTTCCAGAGATCGACATTCTTCACCGGTTTTTTATCCGCCGTTTTCCAGCCGCGTTTTTTCCAGTTGTGGATCCACTGGGTGATCCCCTGACGCACGTACTGGCTGTCGGTGCTCAGAATCACTTCGCAATGTTCCTTCAACGCCTCCAGCGCGACAATCGCCGCCATCAGCTCCATGCGGTTATTCGTTGTCAGACGATAACCTTCGCTAAAGGTTTTTTCGCGCTGCTGATAGCGTAGAATAGCGCCGTAGCCGCCCGGTCCTGGATTACCGAGGCATGATCCATCGGTGAAAACTTCTACCTTTTTGAGCATCTCTGGTAGACTTCCTGTGATTAAAAACGACAAGTCTGACACAAATGAACGATATGAGCACTGCTATTACACGACAGATCGTCCTTGATACCGAAACTACCGGTATGAACCAGCTTGGCGTTCACTATGAAGGCCATAAGATCATCGAAATCGGCGCCGTCGAAGTTATCAACCGCCGTCTGACCGGTAATAATTTCCATGTCTACCTGAAACCAGACCGATTAATAGACCCGGAAGCTTTTGGCGTTCACGGCATTGCTGATGAATTTCTGCTCGATAAACCGGTGTTTGGCGACGTTGTCGATGAGTTTCTCGACTACATCCGGGGCGCGGAACTGGTCATCCATAACGCATCGTTCGATATCGGCTTTATGGATTATGAATTCAGCAAGCTGAACCGGGGTATCCCCAAAACTGACACCTTCTGCAAAGTGACGGATAGCCTGGCGCTGGCAAGAAGAATGTTTCCTGGCAAGCGTAATAGCCTTGATGCGCTGTGCTCCCGCTATGAAATAGACAACAGCAAGCGAACGCTCCACGGGGCGTTACTCGATGCCCAAATCCTTGCCGACGTTTATCTGGCGATGACCGGCGGGCAGACGTCCATTGCTTTCTCAATGGAAGGCGAGAATCAGCAACAGCAAATGGATACCGGGATTAAGCGTGTCGTGCGCGCGGCGAGCAAATTACGGGTGATTGCAGCCAGCGATGAAGAAATGATGGCGCACGAGTCGCGCCTGGATCTGGTACAGAAAAAAGGCGGTAGCTGCCTCTGGCGCGCCTGAGAGAACCCTTCTCGCTGATAAAAGCATCGCCCGGGCGATTTTTGCAGCAAACGATTCAAAACGCGAGAAAAAACGTTGACGATGCGTAAGGCAAACCGTACTATTCGCAGCGTTCCCCCAGCGGGAACACAGCGGAGCGGTAGTTCAGTCGGTTAGAATACCTGCCTGTCACGCAGGGGGTCGCGGGTTCGAGTCCCGTCCGTTCCGCCACTATTCAGAAGGCCCGAATCAGAAATGGTTCGGGCCTTTGTCATTTGTCGCCTCATTCTCTCCCGCCTCAAGGTTGTTCACTGGCGCTAAATGTTTCACTATGTCAGCCTGTTCTTTCACATCCGCTTACATACCGAAGGATGCGCTATGTTCAACAGCCAGCATTACCCGCAAATTAATCCGCCGCACCGCCTGCTGATGGGGCCGGGGCCAGTCAATGCCGATCCGCGCGTGCTGCGTGCGATGGCAAGCCAGCTGCTGGGTCAGTACGATCCGGTCATGACCGGTTATATGAATGAAGTTATGGCCCTGTACCGCCAGGTTTTTCGCACCGATAACCGCTGGACCATGTTAATTGACGGCACATCGCGGGCAGGCATTGAGGCGATCCTGGTATCAGCGATCCGGCCGGGAGATAAAGTGCTGGTGCCGGTCTTTGGTCGCTTTGGGCACCTGCTGTGCGAAATTGCCCGCCGTTGCCGCGCTGATGTGCATATGCTCGAAGTGCCGTGGGGCGAGGTGTTTACGCCAGATCAGATTGAGGATGCGATTAAGCGCATTAAGCCGCGCCTGCTCCTCACCGTGCAGGGCGATACCTCAACCACCATGCTGCAACCGCTTGATGAGCTGGGGGAAATCTGTCGTCGTCATAACGTCTTATTTTATACCGACGCTACAGCATCGCTGGGTGGTAACATTCTGGAAACCGATGCCTGGGGGCTTGATGCCGTCTCAGCCGGGCTGCAAAAGTGCCTTGGCGGCCCGTCAGGGAGTGCGCCCGTTACGCTAAGCGCGCAAATGGAAGAGACGATCCGTGCGCGTAAATGCGTGGAGCAGGGGATCCGTACCAGCAGCCATCAGGATGGCGCAGATGAAATGATCTACTCCAACTATTTCGATCTCGGCATGATCATGGATTACTGGGGACCAGAACGCCTTAACCATCATACGGAAGCGACCAGTATGCTGTTTGCCGCCCGCGAATGCGCGCGCATTATGCTGGAGGAGGGGATGGAAGCGCTTATCGCCCGCCATGAACTCAATGGTCGCGCGATGCTGGCGGGGATTCAGGGAATGGGGCTGGAGGTGTTCGGGGATATCACTCATAAAATGAATAATGTTCTGGGTGTGGTGATCCCCGCAGCCGTTCACGGTGAAGAAGTGCGTCAGCGCCTGCTTGACGATTTTCATATTGAAATCGGCACTTCATTTGGTCCGCTTCAGGGCAAAATCTGGCGCATTGGTACTATGGGCTATAATGCGCGTAAGGACTGTGTCCTGCAAACCCTGGCTGCGCTGGAAGCCGTGCTTAATCGCCTGGGCTTCCGTACAACGCAGGGCGCGGGAATGCAGGCCGCGTGGGACGTTTACGAAGGCTGATTACCCCAGCGTGAAAGGATCGGCATCCTGCCACGCTGGAAATTTTTCCCGGTACTCGCGCAGCGCGGCAAGAGAGAGATCGGCGTCAATCCGCGTCGCCTGATGCGGTTCGGCCGTAGCGAGGATCTCTCCCTGTGGGGTAATAATCCGGCTGTCACCGCGATAATGATGCCCGTTACCGTCTGTGCCAACCCGGTTGCAGCCCGCGACCCATACCTGATTTTCAATGGCGCGGGCCACCAGCAGCGACTGCCAGTGTAGCGAGCGCGGCGCGGGCCAGTTAGCAACGTACAGCGCCAGATCGTAATCATTGCGGTTGCGTGACCACACCGGGAAGCGCAGGTCGTAACACACCAGCGGTAAAATACGCCAGCCGCGCCACTCAACCACCACGCGATGTTCGCCCGCCTGGTAATGCTGGTGCTCATCCGCCATACGGAACAGGTGCCGTTTGTCGTAGTAGTGGATTTTACCTTCCGGCTCGACCAGCAAAAAACGATTCACCGGACCGCGTTCACTCTGTAGTGCGGCGCTGGCGGCAATGAGCGCATTAGTCTGCTGCGCTTTGCTATGCATCCAGTTCACCACCTCATCCTGGGTAAGCGATTTCTGCGCGGCTTCCATTGCAAAGCCGGTAGTAAACATCTCCGGCAGCACGATAATATCGCGCCCGGTGATACCTTCCAGTTGACGATCAAAATGCCGCAGGTTGGCAGGGCCATCCATCCAGACCAGCGGTTGTTGCAAAAGGGTGATTTTCAGACCAGGCACGATCGGGACTCCTCGTTCTACAGCATTCTGACACTCTAGCATGGCACAAAAAATAAAAAACCCCGCCGGAAGCGGGGCTGGTTAAAGAGGATTTTATTACGCCGCTTCAGGCTTGCGCACTTTCTCCGGCTGCTTTTTTACCGGTTTAGTTGCCAGCGCGTCTGGCTCGAAATCGTCAACGTTAATGCTGCGCAGACGGCTCTCTTCAGCCTTCACCAGCAGCGCCGCTTCGTCCTGATCGATAAGCCCTTTCGCCAGCGCATTGCGCGCCAGTTCATCCAGACGGGTAAACGGCAGATTTTTACCCAGCTCTTTACAGATGCGCTGGTGGATAGGATCGGCCGCCATAACATCGCGCAGCGCTTCTTCCAGCAGTCCCACCGGGTTATGCTCGTCCGGCGTCAGATACTGCCCGCGACCAATGCGCGAACGGGTGGCGCACGGCGTTTGCAGGATCTTCGCGACTTTATGATCGAGCTTATCGGATGGCGCATCGTAATGGCGTCCGGTCGGGAAAATGACCGCAGTCAGCAGCCCGGCTACCGCGCGATGAGGGAAATTGCGCAGCAGTTCGCCCATCGCGATCTCGGCCTGATTCAGCGCGTCCTGTACGCCCCAGTGAACCAGTGGCAGGTCTGCTTCGTGACGGCCTTCGTCGTCATAGCGCTTAAGCACCGCAGACGCGAGATACAGCTGGCTGAGTACATCACCCAGGCGCGCGGAGATACGCTCGCGACGTTTCAGGCTACCACCCAGCACCGCCATTGAGACATCAGACAGCAGCGCAAGGTTAGCGCTCAGGCGGTTCAGGTGCTGGTAATAACGTTTAGTCGCATCCTGAGCCGGCGAAGTGCTGGTCAAACCGCGCGTCAGGCCCAGCCAGAAGCTGCGTACCATATTGGTGCCGACATGGCCGATGTGCTTAAACAGCAGGCTGTCAAAAGCGTTAACGTCATTATTCTGCGCGGCGGCCATCTCATCCAGAACGTACGGATGGCAACGGATGGCTCCCTGGCCGAAGATCATCATGCTGCGGGTCAGGATATTCGCACCTTCGACGGTAATCGCAATCGGTGCGCCCTGATAAGCGCGGGCAAGGAAGTTACCTTCGCCCAGCATAATGCCTTTACCGCCGGTAATATCCATGGCATCGACAATGGCGCGCTGCCCACGGTGGGTACAGTGATACTTCACAATCGCCGACAGGACGGCAGGTTTCTCACCGAGCATAATCCCATAGGTAATCAGCGACGCGGCCGCATCCATCACGTAAGCATTACCGGCGATACGTGCCAGCGGCTCTTCGATCCCTTCCATCTTACCGATAGAAACTTTGAACTGGCGGCGAATATGTGCATAAGCGCCGGTAGCCATCGCTGCGGATTTCAGGCCGCCCGTCGAGTTGGAGGGGAGGGTGATCCCACGGCCCACCGACAGACACTCCACCAGCATCCGCCAGCCCTGACCAGCCATTTTGGGTCCACCAATAATGTAATCAATGGGGACAAAAATATCCTGACCGCGCGTAGGGCCGTTCTGGAACGGGACGTTGAGCGGGAAATGACGACGCCCGATTTCGACGCCCGGCGTATTGGTGGGGATCAGCGCACAGGTAATGCCCAGTTCTTCTTCGCCGCCCAGCAGTTTATCCGGGTCAGAGAGTTTAAAGGCAAGTCCCAGCACCGTCGCAATCGGGGCCAGCGTGATGTAGCGTTTATTCCAGGTCAGGCGCATACCCAGCACCTGCTCGCCCTGCCATTCACCCATGCAGACGACGCCAGTATCAGGGATCGCGCCCGCGTCGGAACCCGCTTCCGGGCTGGTCAGCGCAAAGCAGGGGATTTCCAGACCGCGTGCCAGACGGGGCAGGTAATGATTTTTCTGCTCTTCAGTACCGTAATGCTGGAGCAGTTCACCCGGTCCTAAAGAGTTGGGAACGCCGACGGTGATCGCCAGAATCCCTGAAACGCCGGAAAGCTTTTGCAGAACGCGGGACTGGGCATAAGCCGAAAATTCCAGTCCGCCGTACTCTTTCTTAATAATCATCGCAAAGAAGCGGTGCTCTTTGAGAAATGCCCACAGCTCCGGCGGCAAGTCAGCCATTTCATGAGTGATCTCAAAATCATTCGCCATCCGGCAGGCTTCTTCCGTCGGGCCATCAAGAAACGCCTGCTCTTCAGCGGTCAGATGCGGCTGCGGATAGCTATGCAGTTTTTTCCAGTCAGGAATGCCGCGAAACAAATCGCCTTCCCACCAGGTCGTACCGGCGTCAATGGCCTCTTTTTCGGTACGTGACATCGGCGGCATTACTTTACGGAAGTTACGGAAAGCCGGAACAGAAATCATTGATTTACGCATCGGCGTCAGGTTAAGCGGAATAAGCACCAGCGCGACCGGCAGCAGCATCCACAGCGACCAGATGCCAGCGGCACCCAGCGCCGCTGTCCATGCGAGCACAATCAGACTACTTAGTACCAGGCTGACCCGGTGATAGAACAGCACGCCGATCAGCACAACCGTTGCAACAATACTCAAAATCATCATAGAAAAAAGCTCCGTAGCTTGTAGGAGGTCTGACCACTTGTGATGATATGGTTGTAGCGGATGTTATTTTTTTTATCAATGTATTTACAATATAATTACAACCTCGCTCACATTGTTGCCGTTTTTCAGCGCACGCAAAATCAAAACAGACGTTGATCGTCCTGGCTTCTGCTTCCCGCTTCAGGTGCGATTGGGTACACTGCAACTTGTTATTTTCATAAAATCTGAAGGATATCCTCATGTACCAGGATCTGATTCGTAATGAACTGAACGAAGCGGCGGAAACGCTGGCTAACTTTCTGAAAGATGAAGCCAATATTCATGCTATCCAGCGTGCGGCCGTGCTACTGGCGGACAGCTTTAAGGCAGGCGGTAAAGTGCTTTCCTGCGGCAACGGCGGTTCTCATTGCGATGCAATGCACTTTGCAGAAGAGCTGACGGGGCGGTATCGTGAGAATCGTCCGGGCTATCCGGCGATTGCCATTTCCGACGTCAGCCATATTTCCTGCGTCAGCAACGATTTTGGCTACGATTATATTTTCTCCCGCTACGTTGAAGCAGTCGGTCGCGAAGGCGACGTCCTGCTGGGTATTTCGACATCAGGTAACTCTGGCAACGTCATCAAAGCCATCGACGCGGCGCGTGAGAAAGGCATGAAAGTCATTACCCTGACCGGGAAAGACGGCGGTAAAATGGCAGGAACGGCGGATATTGAAATTCGCGTACCGCATTTTGGTTATGCCGATCGCATTCAGGAAATTCATATCAAAGTGATCCACATCCTGATCCAGCTGATCGAAAAAGAAATGGTTAAAGCCTGATTTTGCGGGGCGACCCGCTCTGTTGTATGAGGTGATCTTATGTGCGAACTGCTCGGGATGAGCGCGAATGTGCCAACTGATATCTGCTTTAGTTTTTCCGGGCTTGTACAGCGGGGAGGAGGAACCGGGCCGCATAAAGACGGCTGGGGTATTACCTTCTACGAGGGAAAAGGGTGTCGCACGTTCAAAGATCCGCAGCCGAGCTTTAACTCGCCCATCGCTAAACTGGTGCAGGATTACCCGATCAAATCCTGCTCGGTCGTCGCCCATATTCGCCAGGCTAACCGGGGTGAGGTGGCGCTGGAAAACACCCATCCCTTCACCCGTGAGCTGTGGGGACGTAACTGGACCTACGCGCATAACGGGCAGATGAACGGTTATAAATCGCTGGAGACCGGCATGTTCCGCCCGGTTGGCGACACCGACAGTGAAAAAGCCTTTTGCTGGCTGCTCCACAAGCTGACGCAGCGCTACCCGCGCACGCCGGGCAATATGCTGGCGGTATTTAAATATATCGCCACGCTTGCCGGTGAAATGCGTCAGAAAGGAGTGTTCAATATGCTGCTGTCGGACGGGCGCTACGTGATGGCGTTCTGCTCGACCAATCTGTACTGGATCACCCGTCGCGCGCCGTTTGGGCTGGCGACGCTTATCGATCAGGATATGGAAATTGATTTTCAGCGGGAAACCACACCGAATGATGTGGTTTCCGTGATTGCGACGCAGCCGCTGACCGGCAACGAAACCTGGCAAAAAATTATGCCAGGCGAGTGGGCATTATTTTGCCTCGGAGAGCGTGTAGTTTGACGCCAGTTGCGGATGGACGATTTCGTGGCTTAGCGGTTTGCTGACGACGTAACGACCAGCCACCACAGACACCATCGGTGGCTGCTGGGTTTGTGCAAAGTAATCGTATCCGGGTTTGAGCTGATTCCAGAAATCGATATACGTTGAATACTTGTGGCGCTGCATATTGGCATCGGTCATACGGAACGGATAGATGCTGATCTGCACCACCGGCTGACCAAACACCAGCGCACCGGTAACGAACTGGAAGATTTCATCAATGCCGCTGTTCGTCATGGCATAGCAGCCAATGGATACGCAGTCACCGTGGATCATCAGGTATTTGCCTTCATAGCCGTGAGCACGGTCATAGGCATTCGGGAAACCGATGTTAATGGCCTTATAGAAGCGGCTGTCCGGCTTTAACTGGCTACGCTGAACCGAGTAAAACCCTTCCGGGCTTTTAAAATCGCCCTGGCGCTGCTTGGGTCCCAGCCCACCGGAATATTTGCAAATGCGGTAGCTATCAAGTAACTGATATTTCTCGCCCATCTTGACGTAAAGATCGAGCGCGCGCTCTTCTTTAAAGATCTGAATGTAGACCGGCGACCCCATCAACTGCTGCTTATACTCTTTATTCACCGGCGTTGCAGAACCGGTAAGCCCGGCAAAAGAGACGCACGGCATCAGAAGCATCGCAAGAAAAAATGCGATTATGCGCATACTGCTTGTTCCTTGATAAAACGTTACCACACTGCCAGAACGGCAAAAGAGACCCAAAATATCAGACTTATCTAATTCGGGAGCGCTCACATTAGCACCACGGTAATTTTTCGCAAGCGCGACATGCGCCGTTTACAAATTTGTTGCTGGCGTTTGTCTTTTTACGAGCTTTCAGGTGAAACATCAGCGCGCTGAATCACACTGTGATAAACCGACTTCTCAATTCGCTGTAACTCACTGTATACTTATCCAGTGAGGAGGGGCGGGAAATGCGCAAAATCATACATGTCGATATGGACTGCTTTTTCGCGGCGGTAGAAATGCGCGACAACCCGGCCCTGCGCGATATCCCGATTGCCATTGGCGGCAGTCGGGAGCGGCGCGGGGTCATCAGCACGGCAAACTATCCGGCCCGCAAATTCGGCGTGCGCAGCGCGATGTCTACCGCAATGGCGCTAAAACTGTGCCCGCATCTGACGCTTCTTCCGGGGCGCTTTGAGGCTTACCGGGAAGCGTCCGATCACATCCGCGACATCTTCTCCCGCTATACCTCACTGATTGAGCCACTCTCGCTGGACGAAGCCTATTTAGACGTTACAGACAGCCTGCACTGCCACGGCTCCGCGACCCTGATGGCGCAGCAAATCCGCAAAACCATACACGATGAACTGGATCTCACCGCTTCGGCGGGCATTGCGCCGATTAAATTTCTCGCCAAAATCGCTTCCGATCTGAATAAGCCCAACGGGCAATATGTCATTACCCCGGATGACGTGCCGCAATTTCTCAAAACGCTGCCGCTAAGCAAAATTCCCGGCGTGGGGAAAGTCTCGGCGGCAAAGCTGGAAAATATGGGGCTGCGAACCTGTGAAGATGTGCAAAATAGCGATCTGGCCCTTTTACTTAAGCGCTTCGGTAAATTTGGCCGCGTTCTCTGGGAGCGCAGTCAGGGCATTGATGAGCGAGCGGTGAATAACGAGCGGTTGCGTAAATCGGTGGGCGTGGAGCGCACGCTGGCGGAAGATATCCATGAATGGCCGGAATGCGAGGCGATTATCGAGCGTCTTTATCCAGAACTGGAAAGCCGTCTTGCTAAAGTTAAACCTGATTTATTGATTGCCCGTCAGGGCGTCAAACTGAAATTCAACGATTTTCAGCAGACCACGCAGGAACACGTCTGGCCGCGTCTGAATAAAGATGACCTCATCGCTACCGCGCGTAAAACCTGGGATGAACGCCGTGGCGGGCGCGGCGTGCGGCTGGTGGGGCTGCACGTTACTCTGCTCGATCCGCAACTGGAAAGGCAGCTTTTGCTGGGGTTATAGGGCAGGCTCTCTGCATATTAATCGTCTTTGCGCTGTATACGTCTGGCATCGCCTGATTTTTTATTCTGCTCACAATCATTCAGATTGCATCAACGCGGCGTTTTTTGAACAGCATTATTCATCCCTGAAAAGCCCACGCCCGCAGGCGTGGACATCATCACGATTATTTCGCCGGAATCGCCTTCAGCAGTTCAGTCAGAAGCTGCCAGTATTGTCCGACGCTTTCAATATGCACCTGCTCATCCGGGGAGTGTGGACCGGTAATGGTTGGCCCGATGGAAACCATGTCCATATCCGGGTACGGTTTTTTGAACAGACCGCATTCCAGACCGGCGTGGATCACCTGGATATTCGGCGTCTTATCAAACAGACGCTGATAAGTTTCGCGCACCAGTTGCATCACCGGCGAGCTGGCATCCGGCTGCCAGCCTGGGTAGCCGCCTTTCGGCTGGGTTCTTGCACCAGCCAGTTTGCCCAGCGACTCCAGCATACTCACCACATAATCTTTACCGCTGTCGATCAGCGAGCGGATCAGGCAGTGAATTTCAACGTTGTCGTCGGTCATCGTGACAACGCCAACGTTGAGAGAGGTTTCAACCACGCCTTTGGCCACGTCAGAGTTGCGGATCACGCCGTTTGGCGTGGCGTTCAGCAACTGGATGAAGCTGTCACGCGACTGCGCATTCAGCGCGGCTTTATCGGTAGTGACGGTTTCCAGTACCACGGTCAGATTTTTTTCTTTAATCGACAGTTCGTTTTTGAGGATATCCAGATACGTACCGACCAGTGATTTAAGCTGTTCCGCTTTATCTGCCGCCACGGCGACGGTCGCGAAGGCTTCACGCGGGATAGCGTTGCGCAGGGTGCCGCCATTGAAATCCACCAGACGCAGATCCAGTTCCTGCGCGTGGCCTGCCAGGAAACGCGCCAGCAGTTTGTTCGCGTTGCCCAGACCTAAATGGATATCGCCACCGGAGTGACCGCCTTTCAGCCCTTTCAGCGTCAGCTTAAAGCTCTGGAAGCCCGCCGGGATCGCTTCGCGGGTCAGCGTCAGATTCGAGGAGAAATCGATCCCGCCCGCGCAGCCCATGTAAATTTCACCTTCTTCTTCCGAGTCGGTGTTGATCAAAATGTCTGCCTGGAGCCAGTTGGCCTGAAGACCAAACGCGCCGTCCATACCGGTTTCTTCGGTCATGGTCAGCAGCACTTCCAGCGGGCCATGCTCGACGCTCTCATCAGCCAGTACCGCCAGCGCGGAAGCCATACCGATGCCGTTATCCGCACCCAGCGTAGTGCCGCGTGCTTTAACCCACTCACCGTCGATATAAGGCTGGATCGGATCTTTAGTGAAATCGTGAACCGTATCGTTGTTTTTCTGCGGCACCATATCCAGATGCGCCTGCAAAACCACTGGCTTACGATTTTCCATCCCCGCCGTAGCGGCTTTACGGATCAGAATATTGCCCACGGCGTCACGATCGACAAACAGACCTTTCTCTTTTGCCCAGCCCATGATGTGCTGCGCGAGTTCTTCTTCATGGTGGGAAGGGTGCGGAATGGAGCAAATTTTGGCAAAAATATCCCACAGCGGCTGCGGAGATAGTTGGGACAGTTCAGACACGATAAATCTCCTTTCGACTTTCTGCAAAGAGGCTTGCAGGTCAAGGGTTAGCAAAAAAATCACACGACAAGTCAGGCTTGCGGGATGAGTCTGAGAATACCACTTTATCTGGCAACGCATAGTATTAAGCACGCAAAAACACCCCCGGATGCCGCTTAACACTGGTTTTTAGCGTTTCAGATCTCTATAATCTCGCGCAACCTATTTCCCCCTCGAACATTTTTTAAGCCGTAAATACAGGCTGGGATACTTCACATGAGCGAAAAATACGTCGTCACCTGGGACATGTTGCAGATTCACGCACGCAAACTGGCCGCCCGCCTGATGCCTTCAGAACAATGGAAAGGCATCATTGCCGTGAGTCGTGGGGGACTGGTCCCGGGCGCACTGCTGGCACGTGAACTGGGTATTCGTCATGTAGATACCGTGTGCATTTCCAGCTACGATCACGACAACCAGCGCGAACTGAAAGTCCTGAAGCGTGCAGAAGGTGATGGCGAAGGCTTTATCGTTATTGATGACCTGGTTGATACCGGCGGTACGGCGGTAGCCATCCGCGAAATGTATCCAAAAGCTCATTTCATTACTATCTTTGCAAAACCGGCAGGTCGTCCGCTGGTTGATGATTATGTTGTTGATATCCCGCAGGATACCTGGATTGAACAGCCGTGGGATATGGGCGTCGTATTCGTACCGCCGATCTCTGGTCGTTAATTCCTGTCTTTTTCAACGCCCGGTCATGCCGGGCGTTGTTCATTTTGGCCTCAGGCGCGTTACAATAGACCTTCACGACGACATCATGGAGGCTGCGCGACATGACACAGGCTAACCTCAGCGAAACCCTGTTCAAACCCCGATTCAAACATCCAGAAACTTCGACGCTGGTGCGCCGCTTTAATTCCGGTGAGCAACCGCTGGTGCAATCCACGCTGGACGGCAAAAACGTACCGCACTGGTATCGGATGATTAACCGTCTGATGTGGATCTCGCGGGGCGTTGACGCACGTGAAATTCTTGATGTCCAGTCGCGCATCGTGATGAGTTCCGCCGAACGCACCGACGAAAACCTTTATGACACGGTGGTGGGTTATCGCGGTGGTAACTGGATCTACGAATGGTCGAAGCAGGCGATGCTCTGGCAGCAAAAGGCCAGCCAGGAAGACGACGCTGCCCGCTGCGGTCGCCACTGGCTGCACGCGGCTAATCTCTACAGCATCGCGGCTTATCCTCATCTGAAAGGCGACGAGCTGGCTGAACAAGCGCAGGTGCTGGCAAGCCGTGCTTATGAAGAAGCATCCCAGCGTCTGCCCGGAAACATGCGCGAGATGGAGTTTGCCATTCCGGGCGGCTCCCCGGTCACCGGCTTTTTACATATGCCTGAAGGTGAGGGGCCGTTTCCCACTATACTGATGTGCGGCGGCCTCGATTCGCTGCAATTTGACTACTACAGCCTGTTTGAGCGCTATTTTGCGCCGCTGGGCATTGCCATGCTGACGCTGGATATGCCTTCGATCGGCTTCTCGTCAAAATGGAAACTGACCCAGGATTCAAGTTTATTGCACCAGCAGGTGTTGAAATCGCTGCCGGATATTCCGTGGATCGATCATACCCGCGTGGCGCTGTTTGGCTTCCGTTTTGGCGCTAACGTTGCGGTGCGACTGGCGTATCTGGAATCGCCTCGCCTGAAAGCAGTCGCCTGCCTTGGGCCGGTGGTACACGCGCTGCTCAACGATCCGCTCCGGCAGGGACAAGTACCGGAAATGTATCTTGACGTGCTCGCCAGCCGCCTCGGTATGCACGATGCCTCAGACGAAGCTCTGCGCGTTGAGCTGAACCGCTATTCGCTGAAAACCCAGGGCTTGCTTGGTCGTCGTTGCCCGACGCCGATGCTCTCCGGCTTCTGGAAAAACGATCCCTTCAGCCCGGAAGAAGAATCCAGGCTGATTGTCTCGTCATCCTCCGATGGCAAACTTTTAACAATCCCGTTCAGCCCGGTGTATCGCAACTTTGACAAGGCGTTGAAAGAAATTACCGCCTGGATTAATCATAGATTTGGTTAATAGATTGCTAATTTCTATTGATTTGGTAAAACAGTTGCATCACAAAAGGAGAGAGCAATGACGTTACCAAGTGGACACCCAAGAAGCAGGCTGATTAAAAAATTCACCGCGCTTGGCCCTTACATCCGTGAAGAGCAATGTGAAGACAACCGCTTCTTTTTTGATTGCCTGGCCGTTTGCGTCAATGTCAAACCGGCACCGGAAAAACGTGAGTTCTGGGGATGGTGGATGGAGATGGAAGCACAGGAGAAGCGCTTTACCTATAGCTACCATTTTGGTCTGTTCGACAAAGAAGGAAAATGGGTGCCGACGGAGATTAAAGATCCAGAAGTCACCGAACGTCTGGAGCACACCCTCCGCCAGTTCCATGAAAGAGCGCGGGAGTTGCTGGTCACGCTGGAGCTTGCTCTGGTGCCTGCAGAAGGGTTCTCCGAACGGGTGATTAACCAGCCAGCCTGAAGCAATGATTAAACCAGTTACATAAAAATGCCCCGCAAATTTGCAGGGCGTTTTTTTATGATGCGTTTATCCGTATCAGAACTGATACGTCATACCCAGCGCCACGATGTCATCGCTGTTGATAGCCAGTTTGTTATCATCATCAAGCTGATTGATTTTATAATCCACAAACGCAGACATATTTTTGTTGAAATAATAGGTTGCGCCAACGTCAATATATTTGACGATATCTTCATCGCCCACGCCTTCAATATCTTTACCTTTCGACTGCACATAACCCAGAGACGGACGCAGCCCGAAATCGAACTGATATTGCGCGACGGCTTCAAAATGCTGGGCTTTATTGGCAAAACCACCGGTAATCGGGGTCATATTACGGGTTTCGGCGTACATCGCTGCCAGATAAACATTATTGGCATCATATTTCAGGCCGGTTGCCCAGGCTTCGGCTTTATCGCCCTGACCACGCGGTGCCAGCGCCACATTTTGCTGATCGTCGGTGCGGTCCGAGTTGGTATACGCGCCGCTGACAGCAAAATCGCTGCCGCCGAAATCATAGCTCAGGGACGTGCCCACGCCGTCACCGTTCTGCTTCTTAACGTCGCGGCCTTCGTTTTTGCCCTGATACTGAAGCGTCAAATCCAGGCCATCCACTGCGCCGAAGAAATCGGTATTACGGTAGGTAGCCAGACCGCTGGAGCGTTTGGTCATAAAGTTATCGGTCTGGCCGGAAGAGTCGCCGCCGAACTCCGGGAACATATCGGTCCAGGCTTCAACGTCATACAGCGCGCCGAGATTACGGCCGTAATCAATGGAGCCGAAATCCTGAAATTTAATCCCGGCGAACGCCAGGCGGGTTTTCTGCGAGCTGCTGTTACCCTCTTCTTTATTACCGGCAAATTCGGCTTCCCAGCGGCCAAAACCGGTCATTTGATCGTTAATCTGTGTTTCGCCTTTAAAGCCAAAACGGACATAAGTTTGATCGCCATCTTTGCCGTCATTATCGCTGAAGTAATGCATGGCTTTTACTTTGCCGTAAACATCCAGTTTATTACTGTTCTTATTATAAACTTCAGCAGCATGGACCGCAGAGGACGTGACAACACCCATTACCACTAATGCCAGAATGCTCTTTTTCATTTTTAATCCTGCTTCTTGAATAAACGCGCTAATAAATTCAGGGCGACGGCCCCGTTGAAAACATGAAGGGTTTTAACTTTTAAGCATTAAACATTTATGACAGTTTTAGATTATTCCTTAAATATTCAATTTAATTATCCTTGTAATGAAATTGTAAAAGTCAGCCGTTACGCTTGCTGATCCTGCGCAACAAAATGTCACGCCTGACGCCGCGAGTGTTGGCAAGCGGCTTCAGTCCTGTTACAACGTTTGCCTGATATCCATTTATTATTTGTATGACGGCAGGAAAAGATGAGTGACAGCCAGACGCTGGTGGTAAAACTGGGCACCAGTGTTTTAACGGGCGGATCGCGCCGCCTGAATCGCGCCCATATTGTTGAGCTGGTACGCCAGTGCGCGCAGTTACATGCTGCGGGGCATCGTATTGTTATCGTGACGTCTGGCGCGATTGCTGCCGGGCGTGAGCATCTTGGCTACCCGGAACTTCCGGCCACTATCGCCTCGAAGCAATTGCTGGCCGCCGTTGGGCAGAGCCGCCTGATCCAGCTCTGGGAACAGCTGTTCTCGATTTACGGTATCCACATCGGTCAAATGCTGCTGACCCGCGCCGATATGGAAGATCGCGAGCGTTTCCTTAACGCGCGCGACACCCTGCGCGCGTTGCTGGACAATAATATTGTGCCGGTTATCAACGAGAACGACGCGGTGGCGACCACTGAAATCAAGGTTGGCGACAACGACAATCTCTCTGCGCTGGCGGCGATTCTGGCCGGAGCGGATAAACTGCTGCTGCTGACCGATCAACAAGGGCTGTTTACTGCCGATCCGCGCAGCAACCCTGACGCTGAACTTATTCAGGACGTTTATGGCATTGATGACGCGCTGCGCGCTGTCGCCGGTGACAGCGTCTCCGGTTTAGGAACGGGCGGAATGGGCACCAAACTTCAGGCCGCCGATGTCGCCTGCCGCGCGGGCATCGACACCATTATCGCTGCCGGAAGCCGTCCTGGTGTGATCGGCGACGTGATGGAAAATATCTCTGTCGGCACGCTGTTCCACGCCCAGACCTCGCCGCTGGAAAACCGTAAGCGCTGGATCTTCGGCGCGCCTCCGGCCGGTGAAATCACCGTGGATGAGGGCGCAACCACGGCCATTCTGGAAAGAGGCAGTTCATTGCTTCCAAAAGGCATTAAAAGCGTGACAGGTAACTTCTCCCGTGGTGAAGTGATCCGCATCCGCAGTCTGGATGGTCGCGATATCGCGCACGGCGTCAGCCGTTATAACAGCGATGCGCTGCGCCGCATTGCGGGCCATCACTCGCAGCAGATTGATGCGATTCTTGGCTATGAATATGGTCCGGTCGCCGTTCATCGCGACGATATGATCACCCGTTAAGGAGCGAAGTATGCTGGAACAAATGGGCCAGGCCGCGAAAGCCGCCTCTTACCAACTGGCGCTGCTCAGCAGTAAAGAGAAAAACCGCGTTCTGGAAAAAATTGCTGATTATCTGGAAACGGAAGCTCAGCAGATCCTTACCGCGAACGAGCAGGATTTACTTGAAGCGCGCCGCAATGGTCTTAGCGAGGCGATGCTCGATCGTCTGGCGCTGACGCCCGCGCGCCTGACCGCGATTGCCAGCGATGTCCGCCAGGTCTGCAAACTCGCCGATCCGGTCGGGCAGGTGATCGATGGCGGCCTTCTTGACAGCGGCCTGCGCATTGAGCGCCGCCGCGTGCCGCTCGGCGTCATTGGTGTCATCTATGAAGCGCGCCCGAACGTCACCGTTGACGTCGCCTCTCTGTGCCTGAAAACCGGCAACGCCGCCATTCTGCGCGGCGGCAAAGAGACCTGGCGCACTAACGCGGCTACGGTGAAAGTCATCCAGCAGGCGCTGGAAGAGTGCGGTTTACCCGCAGGCGCGGTACAGGCAATTGAAAGCCCTGACCGTGCGCTGGTCAGCGAGATGCTGCGGATGGACAAATACATCGACATGCTGATCCCGCGCGGCGGAGCAGGCTTGCACCAGCTATGCCGCGAGCAGTCCACGATCCCGGTGATTACCGGCGGCATCGGCGTTTGCCATATTTTTGTTGATGACACTGCTGAAATTGCACCGGCGCTTAATATTATCGTTAACGCGAAAACCCAGCGTCCGAGCACCTGTAACACCGTCGAGACGCTGCTGGTCCATCAGGGCATCGCTGCGCATTTCCTGCCTGCGCTTAGCAAACAGATGGCGGAAAGCGGCGTCACGCTGCATGCTGAAAATAACGCTCTGGACGCGCTGAAAAGCGGTCCGGCGAAGGTCATTGCCGTGCAGCCGGAAGAGTATGACAATGAGTTTTTGTCGCTGGATCTGAACGTCAAAGTGGTGGCGGATTTGGACGAAGCTATTGCCCACATTCGTCAGCACGGCACCCAGCATTCCGATGCCATTCTGACGCGTACCATCGGCAACGCAAACCGCTTCGTGAACGAAGTTGATTCCTCCGCCGTCTACGTTAATGCCTCCACGCGTTTCACCGACGGCGGCCAGTTCGGTCTGGGCGCGGAAGTGGCAGTCAGCACGCAAAAACTGCACGCGCGCGGCCCGATGGGGCTTGAAGCGCTGACCACCTATAAGTGGATAGGTTTTGGCGACGATACGATTCGTGCTTAAATGAAAAAGGGTGATGCAAAAGTAGCCGATTGATTCGCAAGGTTATTGACGCATCGCCCCGTAAGTTTTAACCTTCTACCCCGTGATTTGCTCCCGGCAGATTGCACCCTTCTCAGGGCCGATATAGCTCAGTTGGTAGAGCAGCGCATTCGTAATGCGAAGGTCGTAGGTTCGACTCCTATTATCGGCACCATCCTATCTATTTTAACGTCTCCCAAAGTCTACTCAAACACCCTTTAAACCCTTATAATACGCGGTTTCACGGCCCTTGTTGTCTCTGCTCGTCTACTCACGTTCACAGAAATCTACGGTGAGTTGGGGGTATCAATGGGGGTATTCGCTGTTCTGTAAGTATCCCACATAATCGTGCCATTCATATTTAGAGGTCATCCGGCATAATCAATCTGCCAACGAAGGAGATCGCTATGCGTAAAGCCCATTTTACTGAGCATCAGATCATCGCTGTGATTAAGTCGGTTGAAGCCGGACGAACCGTTAAAGATGTCTGCCGGGCGGCCGGTATCTCTGAAGTCACTTACTACAACTGGAAGTCCAGATACGGCGGTATGGAAGCCTCTGATATTGAGTTGATTTATTCTGTTCAGCAGTGTTATAAGATACAAGAGAGAGACAGGTTATTCCTCTTACTTATGGTAAGGGTGGCTCTGATGAAGAACAGCGTAAGCTGTTGAGCTTCGGCTCGCTGATCCCACGGGATGTTCAATAGTTTCCAATTTCCCCTGTCTCTCTTTTCCCATTTTGCTATGGAGACGTTCATGCTAGATAAGGTATGGTTTACCTATAAGGCACGGATTCAGGCACATCATCGATTAGAGTGGATGGATACACACTCTCAATTTCTGCTCGTTTGGTATGCTATTCTAGGAGCTATTTTGGCTATAGTTGCAATTCGTTACCCGACTGTATTTGGTCAGAATACTGATATTTTTGGTGCTGTGTTGTCAATTGCATTGCTTGGTGTATCACTTTCTGTTGCAAACAGAGATTTCCGAGGCCGGGCAATGAATATGCGTAAGAATTATTTGGCATTGCAACATCTATATAATGAAATGAATTCCAGAGGGGAAATAACAGAAGGCCATATTATAAAATATGATGAACTGTTAAATGAAGTGGAAAATCATAATGCAATGGACGACAAAATTTTTCGAGTAAGAAATTCCTCACAGTTAACGTCTCGAAAACCGGGCTGGATAGAGTATGGGCAAGTTTACGCTTATACTATTATTAAATATATTATGTTAATGTTTTCATATCTGGCTCCTGTTATCGTGGCATGGTGTCTGCTATGAGTAATGCGGCTCGTAGTTTTAAAAAGTGCTTTAGCTCTAAGAATTTGAAGAAAATATATTTTGATAAAATTAAAGAATCAGGAGCAATTGGCATAGATCGGGTGCAGCCAAGTAGTTTTGAGAAAAATATCTCATCCGAAATAGCCCTGATAGTAAGAAAGGTTTCTGTCGGCAACTATAATTTCACTGCATATAAGGAAAAGTTGATTTCCAAAGGGGCACATTCATTTCCCCGACAGATTTCTATTCCAACGGTACGAGACCGGATCACGCTTCGAGCACTTTGTGATGCACTCATTGATGTATTCCCCAAAGCAAAGCTTTCGCTTCCTCAAGTGGTGATAGAATCACTTAAAGATTCTATAGTTTCTGGCAAATATTATGAATATGCCAAAATTGATCTTAAGAATTTTTATCCTTCGATTCCTCATGCACTGATTGTGCATTCGGTCAAAAATAAAATTAGAAAACCAGAATTCAGGCATTTAATTTATAGTGCTATTTCTACACCGACAGTAAGTGAGGGGCAAGGAAGTAAAGGTGTAATTAAAAATAGCGTTGGGGTACCGCAAGGTCTGTCTATTTCAAATGTTTTGGCTGAAATTGCATTACAAAAAATTGATGAAGAAATCAGCCTTATGAAAGATATTTGGTATAAGCGATATGTTGATGACATTCTCATATTATCCCCCGCCGGTCGAGCTACCGAAATCGCCAATGCTATTGTAAATAAATTGGAAAGTATTGGTCTCTCTCCTCATCCAATAGGTAATGCTGAATCTAAGTCAAAGGTAGGTTTATTGTGTGAGTCATTTAATTTTCTGGGTTACAAGGTGAGTGAGCAAGGGGTTGGAATCAGGAGAGATAGCGTTCTTCGCTTTGAATCATCGCTTGCAAAAATATTTACTGCCTATCGACATGCATTATCTAAAGCTAAAAGCAAGAAAGATAAAGCACGAGCCATAGCATATTGCCAGTGGAAGCTAAATTTGCGAATTACTGGTTGTATTTTCGATGGAAAACGTATGGGCTGGGTGGCTTATTTCTCCCAAGTATCTAGTACGGTTCAGTTCAGAGCTGTTAATCATACCATAAGAAAATTGACGGAACGGTTCGAGTTAGATAAAGATATCAAGTTGAAATCGTTAATCAAAACGTTCTATGAGTGGCATCGTGGAGATAAAGACTCTCACAAGTATATTCCTAATTTTGATTCGTTATCGATTGAGCAGCAAAGGGAGATTGTATCTTTATGGATTGGAGAAGAAGAGGTCAAGCAGCTAAGCCATGCAGCAGTGACTAGAATCTTTAATTATAAAATTACCTCGTCTATCAAAGAACTTGAGCAAGATATTTCTGGTTTTTCTTGACTGAACTTCCCGTTTTTTATAGTGAGTACGAGGTAGTAGCTATTACGAGGGTAGTTCGACTTAATACTATTGTATTTATCATTTAAATCATTTTGCATCAATCAATGGATCAGACATGCAGGTTATTATCTTAAACCGACCTTAATAAGGGTTTCTATAAAATATAAAAATTCGCTACTGGACTAATTAAATATCACCTTGAACTGATTTATGCATTTCTTTTTTTATTCTCTCCAAAACCTCGTCAGTTAATCCATACTTAAGTGCTGCAGAACTGGAAATTGGTTGCAGTATATTTTCAACTGAATTGAATAATTCAATAACCTTTTCAAGTTCTGTAATCATTTTGTTACGACCAGATTCATTTATGAAATCTAAAGCGTGATCGACAAAGTATGCGTGAGCTAACCAGTTTCGTGTCTTTAAGGCTAATGACAATGTATTCTCAATGTCATCATCTAAAACACTGAGTTTTTTTATTGAATTTAAAAGATTTCCCATGGTTTTTTTTAATAACATCTCATCAAATCTATCAAAATCCTCCTCCCATTTCTCACTTGTGCTAAATTTAGGTACGTTTTCTTTGAAAAAATCAAAGAAAATTAATAGCTGGACTATTGACTGTTCCACACATTGAGCCCTATACATTGCGAGTCCAAAGTATGCGTAAACTTCTTTACAATGTTCAGATGTATCCATAATGGCCTGTATTATACTGGGATTATGGGAAAAATTTACACCATCTTTGTATACATTAACACTGTTTTATTATATTTACTGATTGATACTTTATCGTAACCAATAAAAATAACATGTTAAAGTTCATCGGGATGTATCCATGACCCATTTTATGATCCACCGATCTAATTCCTCCGGAGTATTTTTCTCAATATTTCTAAGCCAGTTGTTGCGCTCATCTTGAGGAAGGATTTTTGTTGATCTTAATATGGCTCGTTTTCCTTTTTCACCCACGTAAAAGACTTTATTTTTATTATCTCTGACCCATGAGACATTTTTTGAGGTCATTGCGGCAAAAGCTTGATTTTCAATAAAATCACTTTGATTTATAAATCTTTTTATCTCTGCAATTTGGAGTAAAATTTCACTTGCTGAGAAATACCACTCTAACCAATATCTAACCATACTTTGTTTTATAGACGGAGCAGATAATAAAGAAATAAAGTTATCTTTATTGTCATTTATCCATTTGGTATTTGATAGTGCCTGAAAATAAAGGATGACATCATTGATGACAGGTGAGAAAAATTCAAAATTCTCAAAAATTATGTTCGCCACGAATTCAATGCGATTCGATTTCGCTTTTCTAATCAATGCCCTAGCGAGCCCAAGATCGATAGTGTCACGTTTTAAAAGTTGTTCCGAAATATATTTCAGATGTCCTTCCAGGTCGGGTTTTTGTTCAACTAATATTTCTTCATGCTTAACGACCCCGGAATATGGGTTGAAAATTTCAAGAGTTTCGAATATTTCAACCTTCTCCATTTCGTATTGATTATGAAGTACGCCCTCAACATATTTTTCTGTTTCTTGAATAAAGGTTTTATCCGATGCAAGAGTAAGTCGATGATTTTCATGTAAATATAAGGTGAGTTTTTCTAATGTTTTCTCAAGTTCTTCTCTGGAGTCAGAGAAAATTCTTATGTCATCTACATATCTCGTATGTTCTACACCTAAATTTGTAATGTATTCATCGATATCTATTAGTACAGCTTCAGACATTATTATGCTTGCTGCTGGGCCTACAGGGACTCCTTGTGAAGCTTTATCGTTCAGGGAAGAGATGAATCCTTCTGTATCATCTGCAATATTTTTTAAACTTGGGTCGGCGCGCTCAATCGCATTGTTAAGTCGGTGTAAATAAATTTGATTGTAGAAATCAGTGATATCGGTCACCAGTATATATTGGTATTGATTAGTGAGGTTCATGATCATATCAGTGAACATTTTAAAACCTGCGTTCTTCTCAAAAAAGCCACCTTCATCGATATTAAATCGATAAGAACATGCAATATTTTCACCAGCTCTTACCTGTTCTATTTTTTCAGTTATTAAATACGCTAAAGCGGTATAGATTATCGTATCAAGAGGCTCAAGTTGATGGACTATTCTATAACTTCCTGAGGGCTTTTTAGAGGCCATTGTCAACGGATGCTTGGTTCTGAATTTCCCAACATTGCTTCCTAATAAATGTTTCTTAACGTCCTCCCATGAGTGCCAAATAGCTTGAAATTCAAAAGCTTTTGGAAAGAAGTCAGAATCGTAATAATATTCAATATGCTTTTTAGCAAATTCAACAGAATCGTCTGTAAGTTTACTCATAGTTTAAAATTCTTATTTTCCTAAAGCGGCAGGATACTTATACCCACCACAGACTGTATGATGAACTCCACACTGTTTTTTAACAGGTAAGTTTTCCGTAACCAGTATTCACTTTATCATCTCTACGTAAATTTAAACAGGTTAATCATTGAGATGCTTAGTTTTTTCAGTTAAGTAATATGAAATCTGCCACATTCTCATAGCTCATCCTGCACACGTTTGAAGGTTTTGATGTCTCTAAAGGTTTTATAAATAAACAAAAATTGATGCACACTTTGATGTGCATTATAATGTATGTAATAAAACACGCTTTCAGGTGGTCTATGGAACGCATCCTTGCAGAAAAATCTATTAACATCACTGAGTTAAGAAAGAACCCGGCGAAGTATTTTATTGATGAGCCGGTTGCCGTTCTTTCCAACAACCGTCCTGCTGGCTACATGGTCAGTGCCAAGGTGTTTGAAGAACTGATCGATCTGTTGGAAGAGAAGCAGGGCAGGGTTCATACCGCTGCGCGGTTCAGGCCAACGGCTGAGCGTTTAAGTGATATTGCGGATAGTGGGCAGAAACTGCTGCAAAATGCCTCCGACAAGGATCTGACTGAGTTCACGGAATGAGTATCAGGATTTTCAAGTCAGCACTGATCCGTCAGCAATTGAGCCAACAAGAGCTTGATGATTTGGCGGCGGATTTTCTGTCCTACAAAAAGGATGGCGTGTTGCCAGATACCTTTGGTCGTGACGCACTCTATGATGATGACCGCACCTATCCCTTGGTAAAAGAGGAGCAGGTGGCCCACATTCATCTTGCCGATGCGGATGCCCCTTTCCCGAAGTTTTTACGTCAGTTCAAACGAACCAGCGATCAGGCGCATTTGGTATACTGCCAAGGTGCGATGGATCCCGATGCCTATCTGCTGATTATCATCCTGAAACCCGAAGCGCATAAAATGGCGCGCAACAATAACCATATGCATAAGATCGGGATGATGGCTGAAGCGTTCAGGATGAAACATTAAGTTGGTCAAAAAACACCCAGTTATTCAGGGCAGAAAAACATATGGGGGCATCGTTGGGGGCATGTAGGCAGTTGAAACAGAATATTAGCTAATACTATCAATATGATAGTGGTCAGGTATTGTTCCTATTATCGCACCATCTCAAGTTCCTCAAACGTCCGTATTCATCCATAAAAACCCTGATTTATAACGATTTTAGTGCTTTTTAGTCCATCACTGTCCGTAACCATCCAGTAGAATCCGATACAGAATGTGTATAGGATTGTGTATATGTTCCTGTTCGATCTGGATTCCTATACACATACCTTTAAACGATATGCAGGTTCGTCGCGCTAAACCTGAAGCTAAAGCCTATACACCTGGAGATGGGCAAGGGCTGTCATTACTTATAGAACCTAATGGAAGCAAGAGCTGGCGGTTTCGCTATCGTTATGCCGGTAAACCTAAAATGATCTCGCTTGGTGTCTATCCAGGACCGGCAACAGCCGGTCTTTTTATATCAGTTAAATATGATGAAATTGAATAAATAAGAAAGGCTAAGAATTTATTCTTATCAACCGAAGAAAGTTTAGGCTATTGTCGAGTAAGGATATGAGGGTATGGGATACTGTTATGGAAGAAGGTGGAATGGTCGTTGTTATGTCGCCGGTACAACTGGCGGCGGTGCTTTTAGATAAGAGCGTCACAGAGGCGGAAACGCTGAGTAACCGACTATTGGGTGGACTTGGTGTTTTACTCGGAGCGGTAGAAATGGCCGGTGCTACGGTACTATGTATCGCGCCAGAACCAACTGGACTGACGAAAGCGGTTGGTGCACATAGTCTTGACGCCGTTCAAAGCGCAGCCAGACAGGTGATAACAGGTCGTGATACGCGCTCAGCCACCTGGCAGATTGCTGTGAGCGCAGCAAGAGAACTTGGTGCCGATGAAAACACAGCTCTCAATATCGGGATGACAGTGGATATTGCCGTTCCGCTTGGATTTGCAGCGGCTATTGGTGCCGTCCGGGTAGCTGCAATTAAAGCTGGTCGCATCAAATTGATCCAGCATGAATCAGTTACAGGTCTCAAACCCGGGGGACATACACTCGCAAATCATATCGGAAAAACTGATAGTGAGTTACTTGCCCGATTAGAGCAAAATAAGCGACTTATTATGTCTTCAACGTTTAAAGATTTAAATGTTGCTGAAAATGTTATTTCGAGAGCGGTCTATCTTAATCGAGCAAATATCAAATCCTTACTCGGTGGTGGTAAAAACGGTGGACGCCTTACCATCAATTATCCTGCCGGTCAGGAGGTTGGGTACGGATTCACGCGAGGCAACACACAGCGCATCAGCATGCGTGGAGTGAGGATTGTTATCGAACTGCAAGAGTATAACGGAAAACCTTACTATATCCTTACAGCATTCCCGACCCCATAGGACAGGTGGATTATGCAAAGTTTCTATCATCTTGATCAGCTGATTCAGGGTTATTTCAATCAGGATCATGACCTCATAAATGAGGGGGAGGATACTGTTGAGGGCACTATTGAACTGTATAAAAAAACAGCTCCCAACTGGATGTTAAAAGAGTTAGCCGAAGAGGTTGATTCTTTCATTGAGCTTTACCGAGACAGGTTGGATGATGAGTTCAAAGGCCGGTATGGATTTGATTTTTCGCCTGAGTTGTGGGATTCAACCCCATTCGATTTCCTGATGACGGTGCGCAGACTTGCCCTTTCTTAGTAGTAGCTACAGGACGACAAACCCGCAACGGCTTAACCAACCTCAGACCGGCAACAGCCGGTCTTTTTCTTTCTAAACATATCTTAAGGGTGAACGATCCACTTTTCACCCTTCACCGTATGTTCACCATCTAACCGTATGAAATTCTTTGTAAAAAATCAAAGGTGAACAGTGTGAACAATTAAATGAAAAAAACTTTTTCTGACGCATCAACAAGTTCAAAAATTGAACGCCATCGTCGGTGAGTATATTTTTATTTTTCGAATGATAAATTTCTTCATAAATCATTGCATTATCGTATTTTGTTGGTTCCTGTTATCCCACCAAAATCACCCCTCATCTAAAATCACCCGCCCCTTACCCCATGATTTTTCGCATACAACTCCTGGCCTGAGCCTTTCCCACCGCCCCAAATATCAACAACAGTTAAACATCCCATCAATTCACGACTGCCCACACTCCGACCTTGATCGCTGTCAACTCAGACATTCCGCATTCGTAAGATTCTGGCGGCATTAAATGGCTCCCGGTGAGCAACCGGTCAGCTTCACTTGCGATGAGTTATCCCTGTGCGAACAATGATTTTTATCGCAACGATCAGCGTTGCCGCAACGGCATCAGCCGCTCCAGTCATTACCGCTGGTTTTTCACCTGAAGGCTCCGCCCATAAACTGGTGCTGCGCTCTATCAATCAGGCGCAACGTTCTGTCGACATGATGGCCTATGAATTCCAGGCGCCGGATGTGGTGGATGCTCTCAATCATGCCGCTGAACGCGGTGTGCGTGTTGATGTGGTCATTGATGCCCGATGTAACCGCAGAAATATAAAAGCGCTGAACGCTATACAGTCGGCTACTGATCATGGGGTACACATACGCATTGACAGTCATTATCACATACAGCACGACAAAGTGATGATTATTGATGGCAATACGCTTGAAACTGGCTCATTTAATTACACCACGCTTGCTGAAAACGCCAACAGTGAAAATCTGCTGGTAATTAAAAATGCGCCTGACCTTATTCGTAAGTATAAAACCCATTTTGCAATACGTTGGGGATTAGGAATACCCTATACCGGAGGCGGATTTGCATGACCTTTCATCTGCCGAAGAAAACGGTCATCGCGGGCCGGGCGTGGTGATATTTACGTGTACCTCTGACAGCGTCTGGTCATTTCGGGCTGCGAGAAATACAAGTATAACGCTGTATTGTGGTTCTCCCCGCTACTTAAGTAAAATAATTCCCGCACGCTCTTAAATTCTTTTATGCTGTCGTTAACGATCTTTGCTAAAGATCAACTCCGCCCTCCTGGCGAGTATTTAAACTAACCTCTCCCTCTCTTATGAGACATGCGATCATGAACGTGAATGCTCTGGTTTTGATCCTGCTGGCTATCGTTTGTGTTTTTATCTCCGATCCCGTTTTCGCTAAAACGACCCGTCTGTCTGACGATCAGGTTAAACAACAAATTATCAATGACTCTGTGGCGGCTTATCCCGGCACCTGTGCCTGTCCCTTTAACCGGGCCAGAAACGGCAGTTCCTGCGGACGGCGAAGCGCATGGAGCAGGGCGGGAGGATATGCGCCCCTGTGCTATAAAGACGAAGTCACGCAAGATATGGTCAAACAATGGCGCGAGCAGAATCAGTAATAATCTATTACTGCAGAACGTAATGAAGCCGCTTTTAACCAGAGCGGTTTCATTGTGATTTACGGCAAAATATATTCTCTGTCGGGTCTGATACCTTTCATGCGTTAAATCACCTACTATGTACCGACCTCTTTAATCCTGACTTTCCGACAACCGATAAGCGAGCACAATGAACAGCACCGTCTATGATGCCTTTCGCTGCCTCAACCTTCTGGCAACGGGAAACCGCTCTTTTGGGATCAGGGAAATCGGCCGCCTGCTGGGGCTGGATTCAGCGAAAGTTACCCGGCTGATGCAGACGCTACTGAAGCTCGAAATGGTGCAGCAGGATGCCAGACGTAAATACAGCCTGGGGATGGGAATACATCGTCTGTCGGCCAGCGCGATCCACAACTCGGCATTTTATACTGCGGTATTGAATATGCTGGAAGAGACGGGCAGTCATTCGGTATCCATCGTTATTGGCGTGCTGAGCGGCAATAACGTGGTGTATTTACTGCATACGCGCGGCGGAAAAAGTATTGCCCGCGCAATTGGTAATTATGAATCCGTGCCGATTCGCGATTCTGTTATCGGTATTAAATTGCTGGCAACCATGAGCGATGAAGAAATTATCGATCGGCTGGGTATTCATGATTATCACCTGCTGAAAAACGACATTGAAAACGCGCGGCATCATCAGGTGTATGGTAAAGCCTATTCGGAGCAGGATTATCGGCTGGCGTGTATTATTCCGGGCATGCAGGCAGCGATAGCGCTGTCTAATATTCATGGCGACAGGCTGAATATTGACAGCCTGCGCCAGTTCTTAATGTCAGCGGCGCGAAAAATCAGCGGCGTTGAGTAGTTTCCGGCACTGTTCGGCGGTGGCGGCAACCCTCTGGCCCGGTCGGTATAATGCTGAACCGACCCCGACGCTATCGTAATGGCGCAGAAAATCTGCGACGTTTTCCACCTCCACGCCGCCCACGGCGGAAAAATGCACCTCGCCAGACAACGGGCCTTTGATAATCTGCGGATAATTGAACGGCAGCGCGCCCGCCGGGAAAACCTTCAGCACGTCCACGCCAAGCTCGCAGGCGGTAAAAATTTCAGTGGCGGTAAAAACGCCCGCACAGACGCGCAGGCCGTAGTCCTGCGCCGCTTTCACCACCCGCGCGTCCAGATTAGGGGTGAGGATAAATTGCCCGCCCGCCTGGGCGCAGGTCGCGACGTGCGCTGGAGTAAGAACAGTACCCGCCCCGCATTGTACGGCATGCCCAAATGCCTCATGCACCCGCGCCAGGCTGGTAGCCCAGTCGGGAGAATTGGTGGTGATCTCAACGGTGGCGATGCCGTGTTCCAGCAGACAGGCGACCTGATCCACGCTCTCTTGCGGCGTAATGCCGCGCAGAATGGCAACGATCCGGGCGTTAAGCGTCATAGCGAAAAACCTCATTCAGACCGGCAATCAGCGCGGTTTCTGCCGCCAGCGTGGCGCAGGGCAATTCCAGCGCGTCACAGACATTCTGGTAAAGCGGCAACAGCGCGCGGCTACCGATAAAACAGACCTTTTGCTGACCGGGATGGCCCTGTAAAACCTCATGCCCCAGCAGCAGCCCGGAAAGCCACGAGCCTGCCGCCGTCGGTTCCAGCTCTCCCAGAATATAGCGCCCGCGACAGCGAAACAGTTCAGCGACCAGCGTACTGTCGCCGCGCTGTACGGCCTGCGCGGTCGCCACGCCGTCAAAAAAGGCCGCCCCGGAGGTCGCCTGAACGGGTAGCCCTTTGCCGACTACCGACTGATGCAGGACCAGATTCCACAGCTCTCCGGTCATCAGCGTGCGTAAGCTCTCCACCCGCTGCTGCGCGCGATTAACTGTCATCCACTTGCTGTGAGTGCCGACCGCCGCAAAAATCGCGTTATCGGTCAGGGCGAGTGCGCCCGCCAGCTGCATCTCTTCGCCCCGGCAAATCTCATTAACCCGCCGGTCGCAGATGCCGGGCCGCAGGGTCAGCGGATTAGGCAGAATGCCCGGCAGTTCGCGGCCTCTGGCCGTCAGATCGCGAAAGCTCAGCGGCAGTTCCATGTAGCCCGCGTCGGCAATGCCGATATTGCTGCCGATCATGCCGCACAGCAGCACCGGCAACTGGTCATCAAAGGCGTCTTCAAGGCGCGAAAGCTGCTCGCGCAGAATCGACGGCAGCGCCTCGCGCTGGCACCGCCCAACGCCGCAGGTATCTTCCACGCTGCGGATCACTCGCCCCTCACGCACGCTCAGCGCGCGAAAATTGCTGGTGCCCCAGTCCACGGCAATATAGTTCATTTCCCCGCCTCCAGAACGGCCAGCGCCAGCGCATCGGTCAGATCGCGAAGTTCATCCTGCGTCACCCGATCGATCCTTTTTGCCGGTTCCCGAACCACGTCGGTGGCAAAAATACCCGCCTGATGCAGCACCGTCTTATGGATCGCCACGCCAATGCTCGGCTGCACGCCGTAGCGCAGGAACGGAAGATAACGATAAAACAGCGCCTGCGCCTCGCGCCGATCCTGCTGCCACGCACGCAGGATCGCATTAATCACGTCAGGGAATTCGCAGGCGGGCATAGTGCCGATAATGCCCCGGCGCAGCTCTTCATAAAGAAAGCCAGCGTTCAGCCCGCCAAACAGACCCACCCGATCGCCCAGCGCGTTTTTCAGGGCGGTGATCTTCAGCGTGGTCGGCGGCTGTTCAACTTTGATGTATTTGATGGACGGGAAATCTTCGCACAGCTTCACCAGCGTCGGGACCGGCAGAGTGACTCCGGTCATCAGCGGCGCATCCTGGATCATGATGTCAATATCGCAGGCACGGCAGATATCGCGCCAGAAGTGATAAATCTCTTCCGGGCCGGGTTTGACGACTGACGGCGGGTTAACCATCGCGACCTGCGCGCCCCAGCGCTGCACGCGCTGAATATCTTCAATCGCCACCGCCGAAGATGCGCCGCCCGCCGCCGCCACCAGCGGCAGATCGCCGGTAAGCCGTTTAACGCAGGCAAAAAGCGCTTCTTTTTCAGCAGTGGTCAGCGCGTACCCCTCCGATGCATTGCCGAACAGCGCCAGACCGTCAACGCCCTGCGCCAGCAGAAACTTCACCAGCTTTTCCATTGACGCGAAATCAACGTCGCCGTGCGCATCAAACGCCGTCGCCAGAATTGGCACATTACCTTTTAACATGTAGCCCCCATAACAGATTCACGAACGCGATCTTCATTAATATCAATGCCCAGCCCGCTGCCTTCCGGCAGGTGATAATGTCCCTGCTCGCAGACCAGCGGCGTGTTAAGTAACTGATTAGCGATGGCGAACACCGGCGGCTGGTACTCCAGCATAAACAGATTAGGGATCGCGGCGGCGACGTGGATGGAGGCGGCAATGCATGGCCCCAGCCCCACGCTCAGATGCGGCGCGACCTGAAGATTCCACGTCTCCGCCAGCGATGCGATGTGCATCAGTTCACTGATACCGGTACGCCCAACGTCCGGCTGGAGAATGTCGGCGGCACGCTGCTCAATAACGGGTTTAAACTGATAGCGGGTGCGTTCGGTCTCGCCCAGCGCAATCGGCACAGGGCTGCGGGCGCGCAGTTCGCGATGACCGGCGATATCTTCCGGCAGCAGCGGCGCTTCCAGAAAGCCTAATCCCAGCGGATGCAGGGCGTTCGCCAGTTCCGCCGCCTCGGTGACGCTGTAGTTCCAGTGGGCATCAAGAAAGATCTGCGCCTCGTCGCCCAGGGTTTCGCGGATAGCGCGGACATTCGCAATATCTTCTTTTACGCCATAGCCCAGCGCCAGTTTGACGGCGTTAAATCCCTGCTCCTGCCAGCGTGCTGCCAGCGCACAGCGCGCGGGCAGATCCGGCTCCGGCAGGCCGGAAACGTAGCAGGGGATCGTCTCGCGGTACGCGCCGCCCAACAGTTGATACACCGGCTGCCCGAGGATCTTGCCTTTCAGATCCCAGAGCGCGATATCCACGGCGGCGATGGCATCAACGTGATAGCCGGTGATATGCCCGCGATCGCGCATCGCATCGTACATCTGAGAATTCAGTACCGCGCTGGCGAAGGGAGACTGGCCCTTCAGCAGCGGCGTAAACAGGTGTGCGATCAGTTCGGCAATCACCTGGGGCACCACCGGGGCCAGCGCCTCGCCCCAGCCGACATACCCGTCATCGGTGGTGATTTTTACCAGACAGGTTTCCATCTTGCGTGAATACACGCAGCGGTATTCGGGGCGGTAGTAATAATCGTCTTCTTCCTCGTCGACATTACCGCCCAGATACGCCTGACGAGGGGTAATTTTTAATGGAAAACATTCTACGTGGCTGATTTTCATAACAACTCCAGGTCACATTAATCGAGGATCTTTCCGGCGGTTTCTTTGGCGAGCCACACGGCAACAAGTGAAATGAGCGCGGTGATCATCACGTACCACGCGGGCGAGAGCGGATCGCCGGTCAGGGAAATCAGGCCAGCCGAGGCCAGCGGCGTCACGCCTCCGAACACCGCGACGGTCAGGTTATAGGCGATGGCGATCCCACCGTAGCGGATGGCGGTCGGGAACAATTCCACCATTGCCGCTCCGCAGCCACCGTTAAACATCGCCACGAAGACGCCGAGCATACTCATGGCAGCAATCGAGGAGGCCACCGATCCCTGACTCATCACCAGCATCGCAGGCCAGGTCAGCAGGATAAAACCGACGCAGCCCATCAGCATCAGCGGGCGGCGACCCCAGCGGTCAGAGAGATAACCGGTGATGGGCATACAAATCGCCACGCTCAGCAGGCCGAGGGTAGTGATCAGGTAGGAGTCCGTGCGGCTGTAATTAAGATGCGTGGAGAGATAGCCGGGCATAAACGATTGCAGCACCCAACTGCTCACCGCCTTGATCACCACAAAACCGGTACAAAACAGCAGCGCGCGCATGGAGGTCGACAGCGTTTTGCGCAGCGGTGATTTTTCCAGCTTGCCGCTGGCTTTCAGTTTATGAAACTCTGCGGAATCCTCCATGTTCCGGCGCATGTAGAGGCCGCCAAGTCCGAGCGGTGCCGCCAGCAGGAAAGGAATGCGCCAGCCCCAGTCGTTCATTACTGTCTCACCCAGCATATGGGTCAGGAACAGCACCAGCCCGGAGCCGCAAACAAAGGCCATAAAGCTGAAGTTTTCGCTCCAGCAGGTGAGCGTCGCCCGGCGATGCGGCGGTGCGCTTTCTGCCAGATAGGTGATCACGCCGGAGCTTTCACCGCCTGCGGCAAAGCCCTGCACCAGACGGGTCAGCACCAGCAATATCGGGGCAAGAATACCAACCTGATCCCAGGTCGGCAGAATGCCCATCACAAAGGTGGAAATGGAGGTAATGACGATTACCGTCACCAGCACCTTGCGCCGTCCGAGGCGGTCGCCCATCGAACCAAAAAACAGCCCGCCAATCGGCCGCATCAGAAAGCCGGAGCCGAAAACAGCGAAAGATTTCAACAGCGCCACCGCCGGATCGTCGCTGACAAAAAAGTTACTGGCAATAATGGCCGCCAGGGTGCCGTAAAGCCCGAAGTCGAACCACTCAATAAAATGGCCGACGCCCGCCGACAGCATGATTTTGGCGGTGCGTCTGGCGGGGACTTTTTGCTGACCGCCAGCCTCATCCCCGGCGTAGTGAATTCCTGTTTGAGCCATGTAACCTCCAGAAGGTTAAGCAGGGTATCGTTTTGTTATTGGTACGCTGAGTGTAGAGATCGCAGGCTTGCTGGCGAATGCAGTGCCGGGTTGCGTGAAACGGGTCATAGATTGCGACTGAAAAACGCTTCACATAGTGAAGCATTAACATTGACGCCGAAGGAAAGGGGCCGTGATGTTGCCATAATGTTTGTTATGTTATATTGTAACAATTCATATCGAGTATACATTGAGGGGGAATGCTGGTGGGTCAATTTAAAAAGGGTGCGCTGGTAGTCGGTCTGTTGTTTATCAGTGGTCAGGCGCTGGCTCATGCGCATCACTCACACGGTGCGCCGCTGACCGAAGTAGAACAGAAAGCGGCAGAAGGCGTTTTTGACGATAAAAACGTGAAGGACAGAAGCCTGACCGACTGGGACGGCGTATGGCAGTCGGTTTATCCGCTGTTAGAAAGCGGCGATCTTGATCCGGTTTTCAAAAAGAAAGCGCAAAAAGAATCAGGCAAAACGGCTGAGCAAATCAAAGAATATTATCGTAAAGGTTACGTCACGGATGTCGGGATGATCGGCATTGAGAATGGCGTGATGGAGTTTCACGTGGGCGATAAGGTCAGTAGCTGTAAGTACGACTACGCGGGCCACAAGATCCTGACCTATACCTCCGGTAAAAAAGGCGTGCGCTATCTGTTTGAGTGTAAAGACGCCAACAGTAAAGCGCCGAAATACGTACAGTTCAGCGATCATATCATCGCCCCGCGCAAGTCGGCGCATTACCATATTTTCATGGGTAACACGTCGCAGGATGCTCTGCTGAAAGAGATGGATAACTGGCCGACTTATTATCCGTACCAGTTAAGCAAAGCGGAAGTGGTTGACGAAATGCTGCATCATTAATGAAATTCACCGTCAGGACATCGCCCTGACGGTTTTTTTCAGGCGTCCCGCTGGCTCCACGCGCTCCATGAGCCGACGTACAGCGCCGCATCAAGACCCGCGTCGTGCAGCGCCGCAACCAGCCAGGCAGAGGCAATGCCCGACCCGCAGTAGGCAACCAGCGGGCGGCTATCGGTCAGACCCAGCGCCGCCAGTTTTACCTGCCGTTGCGCGCGCGGCAACAGCCTTCCTGGTCCGTCCTGAAGCGTAGCGACCGGCAGCGAAATCGCGCCGGGCAAATGCCCTTCCTCAAACGCCGCTGTACCGCGCGCATCCACCAGTTGGACGTCGTCTGCATGACGCAGAATGTCGTCGGTAGTCACCTCGCGAAACGTTGCAGTCTGCCCAGGCGGGTGCGCGGCTTCACTGCCTTCCGCCAGAATAAAGACGTTATTATGCCCGGCCCAGTTCAGCACCCACCACGCCCGTGCCGCCTGGCTACCGTTTCCGGCGTCATACACGACGATTGGCGTTTGGTTATCAATACCGGCTTCGGCAAGCCAGTCCTGAACGGCCTGTTTTTCCGGTAGCGGTAGCCGCCCACGCCGCCCGCCGCCTGCCTGCGCATAGTGAGGGATCAGCGTGGCAATCAGCGAGCCGGGCCACAGATCCGCTGGCGGTGCGTCATTCTCGGTGATGAATACCCGCCGGGCATTCGCGGGTGGGCGGCTTATAAAAGGGGAGACAGTCATCGCATTTCCTCATTTTTTCAACAGGGCATTGCCCGTATCAGATGGCATACGTAAACACATCACGGCGCTCAGCAGGGCAAGTAACGCCAGTAGCAGCCAGGTCCACAGCAGGCTGTCAGCCGTGGTTTCGCCGGGCAGATCGCTGAAAAAGCGCAGCAGCAGTGCCGCCAGCGCCACACCGAGCGCCGTCGTCAGATTCTGGATAGATAAAAAGAAGCTGGTCGCCGAGGCCAACTGCGGCTTTTTGACGTCGGCATAAGCCAGCGTGCCGAAGGCGTTCATCTGCAATGAGCGCGCCCAGCCAAAACCAAACAGCGCCAGAACATAAACCACCACTGCATCCTGCGGATGGAGAACGCCCGCCAGCGCCAGGCAAAGGGTTGCCAGCAGGCCGTGCAGCGCCAGACCGTTACGGTAGCCCAGCCTGCGCAGCAGACGGGTGCTGAAAAATTTCATGCACAGTCCTCCGGCGGCGGGGATCAGCACCACCATCCCGGCGTACAGCGGACTGTAGCCATACCCTTTCTGCAGCGTCACCGGCAGCAGAAACGGCAGCCCGCCAACCGCAATACGAAATATCGACCCGCTCAGCATCGAGGCGCGAAAGCTGTAAAGCTTCAGCAGCGACAGGTTGAGCACCGGGGAACTGACCCGCGTGGCGTGAAGCCGATAGCCGATCATAAACAGCAATCCGGCAGCAATGGCGATGCCCACGCTTAGCGGCTCATGCTGCGCTTCACCGAGCGCGATCAATCCGTAAATCAGGCAGGAGAAGCCCAGCCCGGTCAGGAGCGAGCCGGTTTTATCCAGCCGGACCTCACGATCCCCGGCCGTGGCGGGTAAAAAGCGCCATATCAGCGCCAGAGAGAGTAAACACAGCGGCACGTTTACCCAGAAGATCCAGCGCCAGTTGAGCCAGGTGACAATCACCCCGCCGAGAAACGGGCCAATCACCGGGGCAATCATGGCGAGTAAAATCACCAGCGCCATGGCCTCGACCAGTTCATGCCGGGCCGCCGAGCGCAGGACGATGAGCCGTCCGACCGGTGCCATCAGCGCGCCAGCCAGACCCTGAACAAAGCGCAGCACAATCAGCAACTGCGCATCGTTAGCAAAGCCACAGGCGACAGAAGCCAGCATAAACGCAGCGATAGCCAGTGAAAACAGCGCCTTATCGCCGTAGCGTTCGGCCAGCTTGCCGCTGACCGGGATCAGCACCGTCAGCCCCAGCAGATAGGCGGTGATGGTTGCGCTCAGGGTAATGACGTCGCTGCCAAGACCGATCGCCATATCAGGCAGGGCAGGCGCAACGATCGACGAATCGAGTTGCTCAATAAAAAAAACCGCCGAGATGATCCACGCCACCCGGCGCGTTGCCGGAGAGAGCGGCGGCGACACGCGCTCTTCCGACGCGCTGACCGTCGTCATTGCGCCTCCTCAGTGGTCGTCTCCTGGCCTGCAATCAGACGGCGCAGGTCCTGTTTCACCTGGCGCTGAAGATCAGGGTCGCCTTCCCACTGCGGACGGGTAAAGATCCCCACCACTTTGCCAGGCCGATCCAGCACCAGTATCCGGTCAGAGACTTCCAGCGCTTCATCCAGCGAATGGGTGATCTGATACACCGTCTGGCCTCGCGCGCGGGCAATCTGTTTGAAATCATGACGTAGCGCGCTGGCGGTCACTTCATCAAGATGACCAAAGGCTTCATCCGCAATCAAAATATCCGGTTCGGTGATTAACGCCCGGGCAAAGGCGACCCGCTGGCGCATACCGCCGGAAAGCTGATGCGGAAAGGCATTTTCATATCCGGCAAGGCCAACTCTGGCGAGCAACTCCGTCGCGCTGGCAAAGGTTGCGCGGTTGCGGGTACGCAAGATTTCCAGCGGCATCAGCACGTTATCTATTGCGCTACGCCACGGCAGCAGCCGGTCGCTCTGAAAGACGCAGCCGATACGCCCGCGCAGGCGCTGAAAATCCTGATACGGATCGACACCCAGCACCCGCACGCTGCCAGAAGAGGCGGGCAGTAAGCCCAGCAACAGGTTGACGCTGGTGGATTTGCCGCAGCCGGTGCGGCCCACCACGCAAATATGCTCGCCTGTACGGATGCTGAAATGCAGATCGGTGATGGCCGTCGTTCCGTTCGCTTCGCCGCTGCGCGCAAAGTGGCGCGCGACGTGCGAGAACGTGATAGCCGGTTCAGTTGACATGATCGCGTACTCCATCGCCATGACGATAAAAAAGATAGTGGCGTTCAGCGAGGCTTATCACCGCGTTACTGGCAATCACGAACAGAACCAGCACCGCCGTCCAGGCAATCGTCTGATCCATGCGGAACATCTCCTGTGACACCCGCAGCTCATGACCAATCCCGGTAATGCCACCCAGCAGTTCCGCCATAATGGTAACGCGGGTGGCATTGCCAATATTGATACGCCAGCCGGTCAGCAGCGCGGGCAATATGGCAGGCCACCACAAAATACGCGCTTTCTGCCATGCGGAGGGGCGCAGGGAATGCACCAGCTCGACCCAGTCGCGCGGAATACTGCGCAGCGCATCGCGCGACTGATAAAAGAACGTGGGCAGGGCGGAAGTGATAACCACGAAAGCAATTCGCGCCTCGCTGTCGGCAAACCAGATAATGGCAAACAGCACCCAGCACAAGGCGGGAATGCCCTGCTTAAGCTCGATCAGCGGCAGCAGAAAGCGCTCGATATGCACATTCCATGCGGCGAGCAGTCCCAGCAGGGAAGAGATGACAAACGATCCGGCAAGATACAGCAGAATGCGTGCGTAGGTCGTCCCGACGGAAGACCAGCCTTCCGGGCTGGAAAGCAGGGTGACGATATTGGTGAAGATCTGCGTCAGCGACGGGAAAAACATCGGCGTGGAGTAGTGCGATCCCCACATCCAGCCTCCCAGCAGTACGGCAATCGCCAGCGCACCTTCCCAGGGGAGGCGGCGGGTTTTTCGTCTGCCCGCCCGCTTCTCGCGGGCGGTGATTTTCACAGAGTGATTCGATATCTGGCTCACAGGCTTTTGCTCGCGCGTTAAGGGGCAACGTTAAAATCGGGCACCAGAGACTTCAGTTCCTCATCCGTCAGCGGACGGGGCAGGAGTTTTGCTTCCGGCAGCAGCTTCTGGGTCAGCAGGGCGATGGTCTGACGGTGCGGTGCCAGCGGTTCGATGCGAATAAGATTGCGATAGCGGCGCAGCACTTGTTCCATCGCCGGGACATCCAGCTTCGCGTCTTTTGCCACCAGCTTCGCGGCCTCTTCAGGATGCGCGGCAATGAACTCCGCCGCCTCGCGGTTGGCGCTGTAAAAACGACGTGCCAGATCCTGGTTTTCCGGCTTAGCGATCCACGCTTGTGAAACCCCGGTCGTCACCTGCGGAACAAAATCAGTGCCGGAAATCTTCTTCCACAGCGCCTGGTTAAAGACCGCAATGGTGTGATATTCACCGTGGCTTTGCTGCACCGCGGCCGCGCCTTCAATTGGATTCACCAGTAGCGCATCGACCCGGTTAAGCTGTAGCTCGGCGAGAAAAGCCGCCCCGCGCACGCTGGAGGATTTGACGGTTATTTTCTGCATATCCAGTCCCTGCTGTTCAAAAAACCATTTGGATAATGCCCAGCCGCCGGAAATGGTATCCGTCAGCAACGTCTTACCCTGTAAATCATTAAGGGTTTTAATCGCCGGATCTTTCACCACGATATCCGATTCAAAATTAAATACGTTCCACAGCAGCGCGATATCGGCGCCCTGTTGTTTAAAACGGGATACCGCAGGAATAGCGGCGCAGTAGCAGAACGGATCTTTACCGGTGGCGAAATCGGTATAGGCGACATTAGACGGCTTCTGGGTCACGTTCAGTTTGAAACCGTGCTTTTTATCCAGCGCCAGATGCTGAATTAACGCCGGGACCCAGACGCTTTGCGACGGCGCGGCAAATACGGTGATATTTAATTCCGGCACCGTTTCGGCTTTTACGCCGGACGCCAGAAAAGTCATCAGCAGCAGGGCAGAAACCACGCCGCGAAATAAAGTTCTAAAGTAATTCATCATTATTATCCGCTACTTAATCGATAACCGCACGGTGGAGGACGCGCTCCTGCCCACCGTAATTAAATACGCCCCGGTGATGAACAATCCGGTTATCCCAAATTAGCGTGGCGCCGTCCTGCCAGTAGTACTGGGCCAGCACTTCCGGCGAGCGTAAATATTCAAAAACGATATGCAGAACATGATCGCTGACAATGCGCGGCAGGCCGAGAACGCGCTGCGCATACAGTTCACAGGGAAAAAGCTGTTTTACCCCGGTTTCAGGATGAACCCGCACCAGCGGCACCTGTAACGGCGGCGTTTTCTGCCGGGCCTCAAATAACAGTTCCGCTTCAGGATACGACATGGAAATTAAGCCCATCTGGTCACCGTTATTAATGATATTCAGGGTATCGAGCCAGGCCGCCAGCGTTGGGTCCAGAAGACGGTAGGCGGCAGTGGCATCGGTAAAAATAGTTTCACCGCCAAAACCCGGTGCTTTTACTGCATGTAGCGCGGTGAATTTTTGCGGATTAGGGCGATAAGCCTGATCGATGTGCCAGATATAATTGGTGCGCGTTTTTTTACGCGAAGAGTCGATAGCGTTCATTTCACCGGAACCGGTGCGCGGAGCCTGCGGATTACCGGCAAAACGCGGTGAACCAAACAGATGTGAAAAGTGCTCAAAGGTACTGGCATTGACTGAGCCGGGAACGAACGATAAAAAGCCATATTTCAGCAGCGCCTGATAGAGAAATTCGCGCACGGCGTCAGAAACCTGTTCGCCTTCATTTAGCTGAAAACCTTCAACTATCCCTCCCACTACCGGCGTAAACGGGCGAATACGAATATCCTGGAAAACCTCCGGCTCCCGACGAAATGTTTGCGGATCAAGAACCGGCGGCTGATTAAATTCAGGGTCGAGCGGTTGATGCAAATGAATAAGATCAGAACTCATTGAAAACACCTGTCATATAGTGAGCCTGATATATTCAGGAAATTGAATAACCATTTAGCTCAGATGGAATGTGTTTTCTCAACCTACAGGCTAAGGTTAAAAAATATAAATATATATAAATAGAATGTTAATGCGGTTATCGCATTTGCCTTTCAATGAGCTGAATTCCACTGCTTTTTGCAATCGTAACAAAGAAAAATGCTTTCCCGCTGCCGCGTATTCAGGGCGATCAACTGCCCGCCGGAAAACGCAGCGTCGCAAAAACCAGTTCATCTCCCTGCCGCGACGCCGGATTTTCCGCTGCCGGGGCGGTGTCGGTAGTCAGGGCGGCGAGCGCGTTAATCAACCGGGCGGGAAGTCCATCGCTGATGGCATACACCACGCATTTTGCTTCTCTGGTGGCGTACACCAGCTCCGCATCGCGCAGGGCGGCAAGATGCTGTGACAGGCTCGGCTGGCGGATGCGCAATATCGCCGCCAGTGCAGAAACGGTTTGCGGCTGCTGGCGCAGGAGGAGCGTAATGTGCAGGCGGACGGGATGGCTCAGCAGTCGCAGCAGCGCGGCGAGCTGATCATGGCGGGGGCTGGTCATCGTCATTCTCCTTTTCCGTTACGCCACGGATTGGCGCAGGTTTTGTAATACCAGTCGGGCGCGCTGCTATCCGCCAGCCGCGCTCTGGCACCTTCTACCGTGCGCGGGGGCGGCACGATGGTATCGTCACCCGGCTGCCACTCCGCCTGGGTATACAGGGGAAATTCGTAGCTCAGCTTAATGGCTTCCAGCTGGCGCAACTGCTCTTCCACGGATCGCCCGGTCGAGATGGGATACCAGTTGATCGCCTGGATAATGCCGCGCGGGTCGATCAGGAACGTGCCCCGGACGGTGCCGGAGGCATGCGAATGACGCGGCAGCATCCCAAAGGCGCGGGCAACCGCCATCGACGGATCTTCAATCAGCGGAAAAGTGACATCGATAGCAAAGTTAACTTTAATGCTGTTAAGCCACGCCAGATGGGCATACAGACCATCCACAGACAGCGCCAGAAGCTGACAGTTAAGCGCCTCGAAACGCGCCGCGCTACGGGCAAAGGCGATCAGTTCGCTGGTACAGACCGGCGTGAAATCGGCCGGATGGGAAAATAATAATACCCAGCGACCGCGATAATCGCTCAGGCGGATGTCGCCGTGGGTTGAGCGGGCAGCAAAATCCGGCGCTTCCTCATATAAAAAAGGCGCTGCCGGGCAGGCGGGTAATACCGCTTCGTCTTCATTACGGGACATAAAATATTCTCTTTTTACGGTGAATATTCAATATCCCATATATGAAACCGACCGTCACCGCAGGGGCTTAGATGAATATCTGCATAACTTTTCTATTCTTCTGACGCTATTGCGCAAGATCCAATAACACGTCCCGGACAGAAAAAAGACAAAAAAAATCGGGACCGTCCTGCGACGATCCCGATTCGGAACTGATGGCGTATTATTTACGTGCCAGCAGGAAGCCCAGCACGATGCCTACGGCACCGGCAATAGCCAGACCACCCAGCGGGTTAGAAGATACCTGATCGCGAACGGTGTCCGCCGCGTCACGTACTGCGTAGCCAGCCTGCGATGCATATTTGCGCGTCGCACCTTTTACGGTGTCGTCATGGTTATCGGTCGCACGGCCAAATACTTCCTGTGCTTTACCTGCGGCTTCATTAACTTTATTTTCTGCTTTCTCGAACATGTCAGGCTCCTTAGCTACGTGTGTCCTTTCAGTATAGGAGCCCTGTGCATGTTTGTGAGCAGTCCCGGAAAATTCTCATCGTCAGTTCATTACCCCGTTGAGGCGCGCATCTCTGCGCTGCCAGCGTTTTGCCAGTAAACCCAGACCGCTACATAATAAATAGTAAACAACGCCGGTAAAAATAAAGATCGCCGTAGGGTAAATCTGAACCCGGTTATTCACCTGGCCGGCAACGGTGGTGAGTTCCGGCACGTTGACGATAAATGCCAGCGAAGTATCTTTCAGCAGACTGATAAAAATGCCGACCAGCGAGGGCAGAACGTTACGCAGCACCTGCGGCAATAAAATGAGCCGCAGCGTCTGGCCGGGGCTGAAGCCCTGGGTCTGCGCGGCTTCATACTGCCCGACGGGCAGCGCCTGTAAACCGGCAAGCACCGAGTGCATCACTGAGGCGGCGGTAAACCACGCCAGCGCCAGCGTCACGGTGACCGCGCCGGGCAGATCGCTGCCGGTCAGCATCGGCAGTAAATACCACAGCCAGAAGATGATAAAAATCAGCGGGATACCGCGAATCAACTCCGCCCACAGAAATAAAATGCGGCGCACGATCCCGGGATAACGCCATGCGGCGCAGGCCAGCGCGATGCCGCCGGGCAGGGCGAGAATGCCCGCGCCAATAGCCATCAACAGCGTAAGCACCACGCCGCCGGGCTGCCCGTCCGCGAGACGGCCCCACAGCAGATAATCAAGGTTATCGGTAATAACGGTCAAATTCGCCAGCATCAGGCTTTCCTTCTTTTTACCGCGACGCGGGCGTGGGCAGGACCGAGACGGACCAGAATCATGCCGGCAACGATCCCGGTCAGCAGGTACAGCACCGTGCCGACGGCGAACGCTTCCAGCGCGTGGGCGTTGTAGCTCTCAATCTGCCGCACCTGATAGGTTAATTCGGCAAAGCCGATACCGCTCGCCAGCGAAGAGAGTTTCATCAGATTAAGATACTGACCAATAATCGGCTGCCAGGCATTTGCCAGCCCTTGCGGTAACAGGATCAGGCGAAACAGCCGCCAGGTGGAAAACCCCTGCGCCAGCGCCGCTTCACGCTGCCCGCTCGCCACCGCGCGCAGGCCGGATTCGATCTCTTCAATCAGGAAGGCAGAGGTGAAAACGGCCAGCCCCCACGCCGAGCAGATAAATTCCGGGGTCAGCCACCAGACGTTGCCCGGCAGGATCGACCAGCTATGATCGGCGTTGATAAAATCACGTACCGCTAAAGGCAGCAGATTCCAGGCCGCGAAATACCAGAACAGCAGTTGTACCAGCAGCGGGGTATTACGAAACAGCGAAACCCAGGCGGCGACCAGCGCATTGCCGGGACGCCCACCCGCCAGCCGCAGCGCCAGAAACAGCACCGCCAGCACCGTAGCGAGCGCTATGCCCGCCACCGTCACCCACAGCGTGGTCAGGAAACCGGAAATAATCCATTGCAGAGGCTGCCCGGTCAGCACCCCCTGCCAGTCCAGTAGCTGATTCACTCCGGGCGCTCCTGGTGCAGCGGGTCCAGCACCTTTTGCAGAAAGCGACGCGCGCGCGGATGACGCGGCCGGGAGAAAAACTCCGCCGGTGGAGCCACTTCACAGATATCACCCCCGTCAATAAATACCACCCGGTCGGCGATCTCTCTCGCAAACTGCATTTCGTGCGTCACCACAATCATGGTGATGCCGCTGTGCGCCAGCGTTTTCATTACGTACAGCACCTCGCCGATCATTTCGGGATCCAGCGCCGAGGTCGGCTCGTCAAACAGAATGATTTGCGGTGAAGAGGCGAGGGCGCGGGCAATCGCCACGCGCTGCTGCTGCCCGCCGGAGAGCTGTGAGGGCATATGCTGCGCTTTGTCCGCCAGCCCGACCTGGTTTAACAGTTCCAGCGCGCGTTTTTCGGCATCGGCTTTTTTCCAGCCGTGGACCGCCTCCAGCGCGAGGGTAATGTTTTGCACCGCGTTAAGATGGGCGTACAGATTAAACTGCTGAAAGACAAACCCGACCCGGCTGCGCAACTGACGCAGCGCGCGCCCCTGAAGAGTGCGGGTCGGTTTATTGTCGATCAGGATCTCGCCGCCGCTGAGCGATTCCAGTTGGTTGATCAGCCGGATCAGCGTGGATTTTCCCGATCCCGATGGACCGAGGATCGCCACCACCTCACCGGGGTTAATCGTTAAGTTGATACCGTTCAGGACGCGGTGCTCGCCAAAGGCTTTCACCACGTCGCGAAATTCGACGCTGGCATGTTCCAGACGTGAAAAATCCGCAGACCCTGCTGCGGATTGAGAGATTAAGCCTGACAGCATATTACTTTGCTTCGATAGTGAATGAACGTGGCTGCGGAGTTTTGGTGGATGGACCAAACCAGGTATCGTAAATTTTGGCGGCCTGGCCGTTTTTCTCCAGGTTCACCAGCTCGTCATTCACCGCTTTCAGCAGCGCCGTTTCGCCTTTTTTCACGCCCACGCCAATTTCTTCTTTACTCAGCAGATCCGGCAGGATTTTGAATTTCGCTTTGTCCGGCGCTTCTGCCAGCAGACCCGCCAGAATGGTGCTGTCTTGGGTGATGGCCTGCACGTTACCGTTGCGCAGTGCGGTCAGCGCCAGCGGAATATCGTCATACGCCAGCACGCGCGCCTGCGGGTAACGCTGATGCAGCGCCTGCTCGCCGGTAGTGCCCTTCACGGCACCAATCCGCGCGCGGCTGTATTCGTCCAGTTTGTCCGGCGATTTAACCGGCACCAGGAACTGCTGCCCGGTCACGAAGTACGGGGTAGAGAAATCGACCACCTGCGCGCGTTCCGGGGTGATGGTGATATCCGCGACGATCAGATCCGCTTTGCCGGATTGCAGCAGCGGAATGCGGTTGGCCGGGTTAGTCGCCACCAGCTCCAGCTTTACGCCGAGCGATTTTGCCAGCGCTTTGGCGAAATCAACATCGTAGCCCACGATGTCATGGGTTTTCGGATCGACCGACCCAAACGGCGGATTCGCGTCAAACGTTGCCACTTTGACTACGCCAGCGGCTTTGATATCAGCCAGCTGATCGGCATGTGCGGCAGCTCCCAGCGTCAGCAAACCCAGCGCCAGTGAGAGTGTCTTCAGTGTGTGTAATTGATGTGCCATAGATTCCTCTGCGTACCCTGTTTTTGTTTTGTAGCGCTACGCTCCCACAATGTTTCTTCGACGACAAAGAAGAAAAAGTTCTTATCTATATCAAAAAAACCATAAGTAAAAGCGATGTTAAGCCCAGGTAAATTGAATGAGTTGTTTTTACCCGGCGAGCGCCTGACGCAAATCCTCGATCAGGTCGCTGGCATCTTCAATGCCGACCGACAGGCGAATAAGCTGGGGCGTGATGCCGTTTGCCAGCCGCTGCTCAAGCGGGATCGACGCGTGCGTCATGCTGAACGGCTGGCTCACCAGACTTTCCACGCCGCCAAGACTTTCTGCAAGGGTAAACAGTTTGAGTTTTTTGATGATGGCGGCGGCCTGCTGCTCATCGCCTTTAACGATAACCGAAATCATGCCGCCCGCCTGCGACATCTGCCGCCGGGCAAGCGCGTAATGCGGATGCGACTCCAGCCCCGGATACCACACTTTTTCCACCTGTGGCTGCTGTTCCAGCCACTGCGCCAGCGCCAGCGCGTTGCTGCTGTGACGTTCGATGCGCAGCGCCAGCGTGCGGATGCCGCGCAGCGTCAGAAAGCTGCTGAACGGATCGAGAACGCCGCCAATCGCGTTTTGCAGATAGCCGAGTTTTTCCGCCAGTTCCGGGTTATCGCCCACCACCACCAGCCCGGCCACCACGTCCGAATGGCCGTTAAGATATTTGGTGGCGGAGTGAACCACGATATCAAAACCCTGCTCCAGCGGACGTTGCAGGATCGGCGAGGCAAAGGTGTTATCCGCCACGCTTATGAGTTTGTGGCGTCTGGCGATGGCGGCAATCGCTTCCAGATCTGCCAGCTTAAGCAGTGGATTGGTCGGCGTTTCTACCCAGATCATCCGCGTATCAGGACGAATGGCCGCTTCAAGCGCCGCCAGATCGTCCGGTTTTACCCAGCTCACCTGTAAACCCGCCGTGCGGCGGCGCACGTTCTCAATCAGACGGTACGTGCCGCCGTAGACATCATCCACCGCCACGATGTGGCTCTCTTTATCCAGCAATTCCAGCACGGTTGAAATCCCGGCCAGCCCGGAAGCAAACGCATAACCGCGCGTGCCGCCTTCAAGCTCCGCGATTGAGGCTTCCAGCACGTCGCGCGTCGGGTTGCCGCTGCGGGAATATTCATAGCCGGTATGCTGACCGGGCGCGGGCTGGGCATAAGTGGAGGTGGCATAAATCGGCGGCATCACCGCGCCGTGCTGATCGTTAAACGCGCCGCTGTGAACGCTAAGCGTGGCAAGATTTTTCATAAAATATCCTTAGTGCGACAGGCGGTTGCGCCATGTGGTTAAAACATCGCTGCGGGTCACCAGACCCAGAAAGCGGTGGTTATCGACAACAATCGCGACCAGACCGCGATCGAAAATGGATTTGAGGGCGCTTTCCGGCGCGTGGCGATCGACGATCTCCACGTCGCGGGTCATCGCTTCTTTAACCGGGAGCGAGAAACGCTGACTGTCGCCGCGCACGTGGCTGATTAAATCCCACTCATCAACGATCCCCACCACGTCGTCTTTGTCGAGCACCGGAAGCTGGGAAATGTCGTACAGACGCATGCGGGCCAGCACGGTGGCAAGCGTATCGTCCGGGGCGGCGGTGACGGTGGCACCTTCATCATGACGCAGGGCAATAAAATCGCTTAAATCCCCGGCCTGCGGGCGGGCGATTAACCCCTGCTGGCGCATCCAGTCATCATTAAACATTTTTGACAGGTATTTATTGCCGCTGTCGCAGGCAAAAGTGACGACGCGCTTTGGTGTCGTCTGCGCCCGGCAATAGCGCAGCGCCGCCGCCAGCAGTGTACCGGTGGACGATCCGGCCAGTACGCCTTCTGTCTTCAGCAGCTCCCGCGCAGTGTTAAATGCTTCGCTGTCGCCGACGCGAAACGCCTGTTTAACGCCGTCGAGATGGGAAAGTGGCGGAATGAAGTCTTCACCAATCCCTTCGACCAGCCACGAGCCAGCCTCGCCATAACGCCCGGTTTCCACCTGATCGGCGAGAATCGAACCGGCGGGATCGGCCAGCACAAATTCCGTGTGCGGAGAGTGTTCGGCAAACCAGGCCTGTAATCCGCCCAGCGTACCGCCCGAACCCACGCCAACGACCACCGCATCAATGCGGCCTTCAAGCTGGGCAAAGAGCTCCGGGGCGGTGGTGGTGGCGTGCGCCAGCGGATTGGCGGCGTTATTGAACTGGTCAATATAAAACGCGCCGGGGGTGTCGTCTGCCAGCCGCCGGGCGTAATCCTGATAGTACGCCGGATGGCCTTTAACCACGTCGGAGCGGGTGAGAACTACCTGGGCACCCAGCGCACGCAGATGAAAAATCTTCTCGCGGCTCATTTTGTCCGGCACTACCAGCAGAAGCTGATAGCCTTTTTGCGCGGCGATCAGCGCCAGCCCAAGGCCGGTATTGCCAGCGGTCGCTTCAATAATGGTGCCGCCGGGTTGCAGCAATCCTTTTCGTTCCGCTTCGGCAATCATCGACAGGGCCACGCGATCTTTGATCGACCCGCCCGGATTCTGATTCTCCAGCTTCAGAAATAATTCACAGGGACCGCTATCCAGTTTATGTAACTGGAGCAGCGGGGTATTACCGATTAAATCGGTGACGGAATGAAAAACGGTCATCGTATTTCACCAGAGTTCAGGGACATGGCGGAATAATAGGCGTGCCAAAAAACGCTGATAAAGAACCTTTCTCTGTGGTTTATGCCAAAACGTAATATAAAAGACTAATCAGACGTCAGGAAGGAAAGCCGTGCGGTAGTGCAGATGTATCGACGGCTAAATGCAACGGAAGAATGCGCTTTACAGCCGCTCCTGCCGCTTCGTCTTTACGGCAGTTATTCATTCGCTGAATATGGATTGCTGAATTCTCGCTAAGCCAGCCAGCCCGCAGAAACCGTCATTTAGCGTTAAAAGTTATAACTAATATCAATCAGTTTGTTTCAAACATAATTTTGGCTGATTACTATCATATGGACGTCCATACTGCTAAACTGCCGTTCGTATCACAATCACGAAACATATAAGAAGCATTGGGTAACAAATAAAGATGATCCTTCTCCGCAATATTTCGAAGATTTTCGACCACGGAAAGACGCCCGTGGTCGCTGTGGATAGCGTAGATTTAACGATCGAACAGGGGCAGATTTACGGCATTATCGGTTACAGCGGAGCAGGAAAAAGCACGCTGATCCGCCTGCTCAACGGGCTGGAAAAGCCCAGCACGGGGTCAGTGACCATTAACGGTCAGGACATTTCGTCGGCAAAAGGTGAAGCGCTGCGCCAGGCACGGCTGAAAATCAGCATGGTTTTTCAGCATTTTAATCTGCTGTGGTCGCGTACCGTGTGGGAAAACATTGCTTTTTCGATGCAGATTGCCGGTGCGCCAAAAGCTAAAATTCGCGCTCGCGTGGCGGAGCTGATCGAGCTGGTGGGACTGACCGGGCGTGAAGACGCTTATCCTTCCCAGTTAAGCGGCGGGCAAAAGCAGCGCGTCGGTATCGCCCGCGCGCTGGCTAACAGCCCGGACGTGCTGCTGTGTGACGAAGCGACCTCCGCGCTGGACCCGCAGACGACCGATCAAATTCTTGATTTGCTGCTTGATATCAACCGTCGCTTTAAGCTGACCATCGTGCTTATCACTCACGAAATGCACGTCGTGCGCAAGATTTGCGACCGGGTCGCGGTGATGGAAAATGGCAGGGTGGTGGAAGAGGGCGATGTGCTGGAGGTCTTTACCCGCCCGCAGCAGCCGATCACCCGGCAGTTTGTGCGTCAGGTGAGCCAGTATAAAGAAGAAGAGTCGTTTAACCCTGAACTGACCAGCGATCTGGACGGGGCGGTGATCAAGCTGACCTTCACCGGCCTCAGCACGCATCAGCCGGTGGTCGGGGAACTGACGCTGCGCTACGGTCTGCCGTTTAATATTCTGCACGGCAAAATGGCGCAAACCGCCCATGGCATCTTCGGACACCTGTGGCTCCACGTTATTGCAAACCAGGATCAACTGAACAACATCCTCGCGGATTTGCAGCAAAGCGGTATTGAATGCGAGGTGATTAAACATGATTGATCAACTATTACCTCATCTGAAATGGGAACAGCTTTGGGCGGCAACGCAGGAAACGCTGTATATGACCGCGCTCTCCGGGGTGGCAACCTTTGTTCTGGGGATTGTGCTTGGGCTGGCGCTGTTTTTAACCGCGAGGGGCGGCCTGTTTCAGAATCGGACGCTCTACAGCGTCATTTCGATTATCGTGAACGTGTTCCGCTCCATCCCGTTCATTATTTTAATCGTGCTGCTGATCCCCTTCACCAAAACCATTATCGGCACCATTCTGGGCGCGAACGCTGCGCTTCCGGCGCTGATTGTCGGGGCCGCGCCGTTTTACGCGCGTCTGGTTGAAATTGCCCTGCGTGAAGTCGATAAAGGCGTGATTGAAGCGACGCGCTCAATGGGCGCACGTCTTAGCACCCTGATTTTTAGAGTTTTACTGCCCGAGTCCTCGCCTGCTTTAGTGTCCGGCATTACGGTGACGCTGATTGCGCTGGTTAGCTATAGTGCAATGGCAGGCGTGATTGGCGCGGGCGGATTAGGGAACCTGGCTTATCTGGAAGGATTCCAGCGCAACCATAGCGACGTCACGCTGGTGGCGACGGTGACTATTTTGATCATCGTTTTCATCATCCAGTTCTGCGGCGACGTTATCACCTCTCTGTTAGACAAACGCTAATAATACGGAAACCAACATCATGACTAAAACGTTGACCCTGATCGCCGCAGCAACCCTGAGTGCCATTAGCTTCGCTTCCTGGGCAGATACCCTGACCGTGGGCGCGTCCAACGTCCCGCACGCGGAAATTCTGGAGCAGGCTAAACCCATCCTTGCGAAAGAAGGCATCGACCTGGAAATTAAACCGTTCCAGGATTACATCCTGCCGAACACGGCGCTGGCCAGCGGTGACATCGACGCCAACTACTTCCAGCATATCCCTTACCTGAACAGCGTGCTGAAAGATCATGCGGGCGATAAGACGTTTGATTTCGTCAGCGCAGGTGCGATTCATATTGAGCCGATCGGTATTTACTCGAAAAAATATAAATCACTGAAAGATCTGCCGCAGGGCGGGAAAGTGATTATGCGTGATGCGGTTTCCGAAGAAGGACGTATTCTTTCCATCTTCGAAAAAGAAGGCGTGATCAAACTGAAACCGGGCGTGGATAAAGTCAACGCGCGCATCAGTGATATCGTTGAGAACCCGAAAAAACTGCAATTCCAGCCTAACGTTGAAGCAGCGCTGCTGCCGCAGATGTATAACAACGATGAAGGCGACGCCGTGGTGATTAACGCCAACTATGCGATTGATGCTGGTCTGGACCCGGTTCACGATCCGATTGCGGTAGAAAGCGGTGAAAACAACCCGTATGCGAATATCATTACCGTACATCGCGGCGATGAGAAGAAAAAAGATATCGTTGAGCTGGTGAAAGTGCTGCACTCAAAAGAGATTCAGGACTGGATCCGCACCAAATACAAAGGCGCGGTGATCCCGGTTAACAATTAATGCATGACCTGCGCCATCCGCTTTCAGGGCGGATGGCGTTCCTTCTTAAAGGATTTTGTTTTCCGCTAAATCGAGTGCGAAATAGCTGAAAATCAGATCGGCCCCGGCGCGTTTGATTGCGCCCAGACTCTCCAGCACCACTTTATGCTCATCAATCGCCCCGGCCTGCGCCGCAAACTTGATCATCGCGTACTCGCCGCTCACCTGGTACGCGCCCAGCGGCAGTTCGGTACGTTCGCGAATATCGCGCAGAATATCCAGATAGGCACCGGCCGGTTTCACCATCAGGCAGTCCGCGCCCTGCGCTTCGTCCAGCAGTGATTCACGGATCGCTTCCCGGCGGTTCATCGGGTTCATCTGATAGGTTTTGCGGTCGCCTTTCAGCGCGGTTCCGGCCGCTTCACGGAACGGACCATAAAAGGAAGAGGCAAATTTGGTGGAGTAGGACATGATCGCGGTATCAGAAAACCCAGCGGCATCCAGCGCCTGGCGAATCGCCTGTACCTGTCCATCCATCGCCGCAGAAGGGGCGATAAAATCCGCGCCCGCCGCCGCTGCGACCACCGCCTGTTTACCCAGATTGGCAAGCGTAGCGTCGTTATCCACGCCATGCTCGCACAGCACGCCGCAGTGACCATGAGAGGTGTATTCGCAGAAGCAGGTATCGGACATCACAATCATCTCCGGCACGGCCTGCTTGCAGATGCGCGACATTCGCGCCACCAGACCCTCTTCTTTCCAGGCATCGCTGCCGGTCGCGTCGGTATGGTGGGAAATGCCAAAGGTCATTACCGAGCGGATACCGGCTCTGGCAATGCGCTCAATTTCCCGCGCCAGATGCTTTTCAGGGATGCGCATCACGCCCGGCATGGCTTCGATAGCTTTGTAATCGTCCAGCTCTTCTTCAACAAAAATCGGTAACACCAAGTCATTTAAGCTCAGTGTTGTCTCTTCAAACATAGCGCGCAGCGCGGGAGACTTGCGCAGGCGACGGGGGCGGTGCAATAAATCGGTCATGTTATGCCTGATGTTTGTGAAATATGACGTTATTGTACCTTAAACATCACGGGGATGTTTTACCAAAGTTGTCGTTCAGGACGGGATAAGCATGGCTGGCTGCGGAACATGCATTTACCGTTGCGCTGTTTGATTATTTAAATAAGCCAGCGAAATGTTATTACCATTATCAGAGTTATTAAATATATAAATACTCAATTTCAATTGATAACAGATAATCGGGACTTTTGTTAAAATGCATTATAACCAATCAATAGCGACAGTTTTTTGTTAACTCATTACGGGGTATATTATTTTTTAACGGGTATTCTGTGTGCATTCATGAGGGTTATATGAGTTTGTTTATTTATTCATTGAGCCATTGTTTATTTATTTGATGTTTTATGAGAATGCTCTTGTAATATAAGGAATTATTAAATTATCCTGTGATGACCTCAACGCGTTAATAGTCCGTATTCGGACTTTAGGTAAAGATTAATTGAACCTTCTCCCGTCTAAACCGCATAATTCAGCCTGCAATGTAACCTTACTTGTTTTGATTGCATTAATAATTGATGGATCAACTGGATTACGTCCCTGAGGAGGGATGACAAATGCAAACCTGGAAAAAGAAACTTGTAGTATCTCAATTAGCATTGGCCTGCACTTTGGCAATCGCTTCTCAGGCAAATGCGACTGTTTATGATACCTGGGGGTATCACGATAACACCGCTACTGCTCTTGACTGGGCAAACATGGATGCCCCAGGCTCTGATGGCAACTATGTGATTTATAACGGCTTTGTTTACTACAATAATGCGAACGGTGACTTTGATACTTCCTTCAAAGGCGACACTGTTAACGGCACGATGTCGACCTATTATCTGAATCATGATTATACCGACGGCACCAACGGTAATCCAAATCAGCTGGATGTGACTAATTCAGTGATTCATGGCGCCATCACCTCAATGTTACCTGAAGGCTATTATGGTTATAATGGCGGCACCAATTATGACGGTGGCTATTATTTCTATCAGGCTGGCGATGCTGTTATCGACGAAACCTGGCATGACGGTGACGTCTTCACGCTAAATATCGCTAATTCCACCATTGACGATGATTATGAAGGACTTTACTTCACCGATACGTATTTAAATGGTGATGTCAGCAAAAATACCCATGAAACTCTGTACACCGCCACGGGTGAAAGCGCAGGTCTGGGCCTTGCTGTTCAGCTTGACGTAGAAAGTAACATTAATATTTCCAATAATTCTCGCGTTGCGGGTATTAGCCTGGTACAGGGCAACACGACTAATTCAACCTATACCACTGAATCCCATACCTGGGATAACAACATCAGCGTAACGGATTCTACTGTTACCTCTGGGTCAGTAACGCCGCTGGAAGGCGACGGTTTCTACGGCAATTCCGCTGAACCAGGTGATTATGCGGGTAATGGCGGAGCCAATGACGTTGCGCTGTATTTCAGCGATAGCGCCGCTTCCAGTTACTCCATGAAAAACAACGTGAACTTCAGCAATTCTACACTGCTGGGTGATGTGGTATTCAGCAGTACCTGGAATGCGAACTTCTATCCACAAGGCCATGACAGCAATGGTGATGGTACTCTTGACACCAACGGCGGCTGGGCTGAAGACTCCCTGAACGTTGATGAACTGAACATTACGCTGGACAACGGCAGTAAGTGGGTTGGCTCTGCCAGCATGAATGTTGATGAGCATTCTGTTGCTTCTACTGACTGGTATGATGTAACGGGTAACAGCCTTTTCCCTGGCGTCGTTGTTGAAGCAAATAACTGGGGTCGTGCAATTGACGATCGGGTATTCCAGAGCGGCGTATTCAACGTAGCCCTGAATAACGGTTCCGAGTGGGACACTGTTAACGCTTCCAACATCGATACCCTGGCGGTCAACAACGGCTCACAGGTAAACGTTTCTAATTCCAGCCTGCTTTCTGACACCATCGCCCTAACCAATGGTTCTTCTGTGAACATCGGCGAGCAAGGGCTGGTTGCCACCGATCGCCTGACTATCGATACCTACAGTACCGTTGATCTGGATGCCTCCGTCGGCTGGTCTACAAGTGCGGCTCTGTACGCAAACACCATCACCGTCACCAATGGCGGTCTGCTGGATGTGAACGTTGAGCAGTTTGATGCCAACCCGTTCCAGACTGATACTCTGCAAGTGACCAGCGGCAATTATGCTGACAACAATCGCCACGTTGTATCCGGTGTCTTCGACATCCACAGCAGCGACTATGTACTGAACGCCGATCTGGTGAACGACCGTACCTGGGATAAAACGCAGGCTAACTACGGTTACGGTACTCTTGCTATGAACTCTGACGGTCATCTGACTATCAACGGTAACGGCGATATCAACAGCGGTGACGAACTGGATAACAGCGCCACCGACGGTGTTGTAGCCGCAACCGGTAACTACCACGTTCGTATCGACAACGCGACTGGCGCTGGTGATATCGCTGACTACAAAGGTAAAGAAATTATCTATGTCAACGACGTAAACACTAACGCCACCTTCAGCGCGGCTAACAAAGCTGATCTCGGTGCTTACACTTATCAGGCTCAGCAGCAGGGTAACACTGTTGTTCTGCAACAGATGGAACTGACCGACTACGCTAACATGGCACTGAGCATTCCTTCTGCAAACACCAACATCTGGAATCTGCAACAGGATACTCTGTCCAACCGTCTGACTACTGCTCGTCACGGTTTTGAAGACAACGGCGGCGCATGGGTGAGCTACTTCGGCGGTAGCTTCGATGCTGACAACGACACCATCTCCTACGATCAGGACGTTCACGGTCTGATGGTCGGTGTGGATACCAACGTTGACGGTAACAACGCTGAGTGGATCGTCGGTGCTGCGGCAGCGTTCGGTAAAGGCGACCTGAGCGACCGTACTGGTCAGGTAGATCAAGACAGCCAGTCTGCCTACTTGTACTCTTCAGCGCACTTCGCGAACAACATCTTTGTTGATGGTAACTTAAGCTACAGCCGTTTCGACAGCGACCTGACTGCCACCATGAGCAACGGTGCTTATGTTGACGGTAACAGCACTGTGGATGCATGGGGCTTCGGTCTGAAACTGGGTTACGACTTCAACGTTAACGAAGCCGGTTACGTAACGCCTTACGGCAGCATCAATGGCCTGTTCCAGTCTGGCGACAGCTATCGTCTGAGCAACGACGCCCGCGTCGGCGATCAGAGCTACGACAGCCTGCGCTATGAGCTGGGTGTCAATACCGGTTACACCTTCAACTACGGTGACCAGGCGCTGACTCCTTACTTCGACCTGGCCTACGTCTACGATGACTCTGACAACGATTCCGACTTCAATGGCGATGACATTGATAACGGCGTGAAAGGCTCTGCGGTACGTGTTGGTGCGGGTAGCCAGTTCAGCTTCACCAAAAACTTCAGCGGCTATACCGGTGTTAACTACGTCGGTGGCGGCGATGTTGACCAGGATTGGGCCGCTAACGCGGGTGTTAAATACACCTGGTAATTGGCGGAGCAGGGGAGGAAACTCCCCTCTATTCTTACCGGTAGCTATAGCATTGGTAATGCCTGTCATGGACAGGACGGGCATTTTTCGCAAAGGACGCAGTGAAATGACCCATTTGTGTAAGCCGTTAAACGAATTCAACGTACTTGATAAACACCTTTCTGCATATGGTACCCATTTTATCTGTCACGAAGGTGAGTCGCTCTCTTTCGGTGACGACCAGACATCAAATCACACCGTGATTATTCAACAGGGCATCATCTCTCTGAGCCGAAAATGTAATGACACTTTACTGGGTTTCCTGGCCGCTCCTTTTATCGCCGGGCTTTCTGCTGGCGCAATCAAAAATAGTATTGACTACGTAATTAGCGCCGAAAATGAATGCTGTGGCTATTATCTGCCAGCGGAGGAAACGCTTCGTCTGTTAGATCAGGGGCAGTTGTGGCGTGAGGCTTTTTACTGGCTGACCTGGCAGCACCGGATGCTGGAAAAACGCGATATGCACCTGGTTGGCACCAACAACTACAATCAGATCCGCTCCACCCTGCTGACGATGGAGCAATGGGATGACGCGCTGCGTTCACGCATCGGCGTGATAAATTACATTCAGCGGCGCACCCATATTTCCCGCTCGGTGATTGCTGAAGTGCTTTCAGCGCTGCGTCAGGGAAGCTATATCGAGATGCATAAAGGCAAACTGATCAGCATCAACCGTCTGCCTTATGACTATTAACGATCAGGACGCGGGCGCAATCAGCGGAATATTTCCGCTCAGCTCGCTGAGCAAATTATTAATGCCATCGCTCATATTGGTAAATCGGGTCAGCGGAGAGCGCGTGACCACCACAAAGGCACCAATATTATGCTGCGGGATCATCGCCATATAGGTAATGAATCCGCCACCGCCCCCTGTTTTCTGAATAATACCGGGGCGTCCGTCTTTCGGTGCCATATATACCCAGCCAAGTCCCAGCGCATCGGCTTTCCCCGGCACGTCCATACCGATGAGGCGCGTCAGCTGGCTGCGTTGATAAATCAGCGTCTGCATCCGATCTGCCTGATGAGTACGGGTATAAAAATCAGAGGTCAGGAACTGCTGCATCCAGCGCATCATATCATCGGGGGTGGAATATACGCCGCCGCTGCCGACGGCCGCCAGGGTGTTATTACACGGGCTGGCCCCTTTTTCTGCCACCATCAGGCGCTTGCACTGATCCGGTGACGGGGTAAAGGTCGTATCTTTCATCCCGAGCGGGCGAGTGATTTGCTGCTCAAAAAGCTGGGTATAGGGTTTCCCGGAGGCGTTCGCCAGAGCGTCGGCCAGCAAATCAAAGGCCAGGTTTGAATAGGCCGCCTGCGAGCCGGGCGCGGTTTTTATTTTTGCTGTGGAGAGCCAGCTCCAGCGCTGCGCCTGCGTTGGCCAGACAAACACCGGACGATTTGCTGCCCCGCCAGGCTGCTCGCGGGGGAGGGCGCTGGTATGGGTCGCCAGATTCACCAGCGTAATCGGGGTGCCCTGATAGCCGGGCACCCGCGCTCCAGGCGGTGCATATTTACTCAGCGGATCGTTGAGTTTCACCACGCCCTGATCGAGCAGTTTCACCAGCATTTCGCTGGTCATTAATTTTGTCAGTGAGGCGATCCTGATCACCGAATCGAGCTGCGGACGGACATTATTGCCCGGTCGCGTCTCGCCAAAACTGCGGAAAACCCGCTGATTACCGTCAATCACCACCAGCGCCATGCCTGTCGCGCCGCTGCCGTAGAAAATATGGTTGGCGTAGCGATCGACAATATCAGAAGCAAACACCGGATCGGGTGAGGTCTGCGCGGCATGGGCAACCGGCAGCACAGCCGCATAAAGTGCGGCAAAAAGGGCTAAACAACGTTTCAACGCAGGCATCCATCAATGAAATAGAAAGAACTATGCCTATTTATACTACTTCTCCGGCCGTTGCAAAGCGCCTTTAAGACGGATCGGCAAGGTTGAGAATAAATCCTGGAAAGACGGCATTTTTTTCCCGGAAAATCATCAGCTTCCTCCTGCGTAACCGGCACCATCTGAAATCCGTCGAAACAATTCTTCATGAGTGGAACAGAAATTAAGTCAGCCAGACTACGTATAGTTGAGCGATTGCTGCTGCGTTTAGCTGACAAGCGCACGTAATGTCGATAATCCTTTTGCAGGAGAGCACATGTTCAAATCTTTTTTCCCGAAGCCGGGGCCATTTTTTCTGTCGGCCTTTCTTTGGGCGCTGGCCGCCGTCATCTTCTGGCAAACCGGAGGCGGTAAATGGCTGCTGCACCTTTTTTCTGCCACCGCCGACGCGCCGATCAGCGCCGCCAGATTCTGGTCGCCCGGCTACCTGGTGTTCTATGCGTTCTATGCGGCGTGCGTCGGTATTTTTGCGCTTTTCTGGCAGGTGTTCAGCCCGCACCGCTGGCAGCGCTGGTCGGTATGGGGCACCGCGCTGATTATTTTTGTCACCTGGTTTCTGGTTGAAGTGGGAGTGGCGGTCAACGCCTGGTACGGACCTTTTTACGACCTGATCCAGAAATCGCTGGATGCACCGCACAGCGTCAACATCGAACAGTTCTACCACGGTATAGTGGTCTTTCTGGGAATTGCGTTAATTGCGGTTGTGATCGGCGTGCTGAACAACTTTTTTATCAGCCATTATATTTTCCGCTGGCGCAGCGCCATGAACGAATATTATACCGGGCACTGGCCGCAGCTGCGGCATATTGAAGGCGCGGCCCAGCGTGTGCAGGAAGATACCATGCGCTTCTCCACGTCACTGGAGGATATGGGCGTCAGCTTACTGAACGCCATCATGACGCTGATTGCCTTCCTGCCGGTGCTGGTGACGCTGTCCGCGCACGTTCCTGAACTGCCGCTGATTGGTCATTTACACTATGGCCTGGTGATCGCCGGGATCGTCTGGTCGCTGCTGGGAACGGTGCTGCTGGCGGGCGTCGGCATTAAGCTTCCCGGTCTGGAATTCAGAAACCAGCGTGTTGAAGCGGCGTATCGTAAAGAGCTGGTTTATGGTGAGGATGACCCAAAACGTGCCACGCCGCCGACGCTGCGTGAGCTATTTAACGCTGTCCGCCATAACTATTTCCGCCTCTATTTTCATTACATGTACTTCAATATTGCGCGGATCCTTTATCTTCAGGTCGATAACGTTTTCGGTTTGTTACTGCTGTTTCCGTCTATCATTGCTGGTACAGTCACCCTGGGTTTGATGCGTCAAATCCTCGACGTCTTTGGTCAGGTACGCGAATCTTTTCAGTATCTCATTAACTCATGGCCGGGGCTGGTGGAACTGATGTCGATCTACAAACGTCTGCGCGCCTTCGAGCGCAAGCTGGAACGCCCGGACGTGGAGGAAGTCATCCATACATTTTAATTGCTTACAGGGATGCCCGGATTATGACCGCACCGCAATTTCGTTTTGCCCCAACGCTCATCGTTGCCGCACTGGTTCTGGCAGGCTGTAGCAGCGAAACCACGCCGTTAAAGAAAGGTGAAAAAGCGATAGATGTGGCGAGCGTGGTCCGGCAGAAAATGCCCGCCAGCGTGAAAAACCGCGATGCCTGGGCGCAAAACATCGCCCGCACATTTGAGAGTCAAAAGCTGGCCCCGACGGAAGAAAATGTCTGTTCGGTGCTGGCGGTGGCGCAGCAGGAGTCAAATTACCAGGCCGATCCGGCGGTGCCGGGGCTGAATAAAATTGCCTGGCAGGAAATCGAACGGCGGGCGGCCAAACTGCATATCCCGGCGCTGCTGGTCCATACGGCGTTGAAAATGACATCGCCGGACGGCAAAAGCTACAGCGACCGGCTGGATGCGGTGAGAACGGAAAAGCAGCTTAGCGCCATCTTTGACGATCTGATTGATACCGTCCCGTTAGGACAGCAGCTATTTGGCTCCTTTAACCCGGTGCATACCGGCGGGCCGATGCAGGTCAGCATCGCGTTTGCCGAAGCGCATACCCAGGGCTATCCGTGGAAGCGGGAAGGGACCGTGCGCCAGGAAGTCTTTACGCTGCGTGGCGGCCTGTGGTTCGGCACGTATCATCTGCTGAATTATCCTGCCAGCTACTCCGCGCCGCTGTACCGCTTTGCCGACTTTAACGCGGGCTGGTATGCCAGCCGCAATGCGGCATTTCAGAATGCAGTCAGCAAGGCCAGCGGCGTTAAGCTGGCGCTGGACGGGGATCTGATCCGCTATGACAGCCGTGAAGCAGGCAAAACCGAGCTGGCGATCAGAAAACTGGCGTCGCAGCTTGATATGAGCAACAGTGAAATCCGCAGCCAGCTGGAAAAAGGCGATGCGTTCTCGTTTGAGAAAACCGATCTCTATACCGGCGTGTATAAGCTGGCGGAGAAGAAGAGTGGCAAGGCGCTGCCGAAGGAAATGTTACCGGGTATTCAATTAGAAAGCCCGAAGATCACGCGCAATCTCACCACCGCCTGGTTTGCGAAACGCGTCGACGATCGACGGGCTAAATGTATGGCGCAGAATTAATCATATCGACGCCACCGCAGCAGTAACGCGATCACGCCGAGGATCATGCAGCCGCCCAGGAAGGGGACCAGACCGAAAAGCGTGCCTACCGCCAGCCCCATTTCCACATGGGGTCGGCCGGTATCATGTATCTGCATTAACTCCTCATAAACCCCTGGCGCATGTACCACAAGGTTCAGCATCTGTGCGCCTACCCAAAAGCAGAGCAGGACAAACAGCGCGTAGGCGATATTCCCTGGAGTGGAGCGATCCCTCTTTTTCCCGCGTAGCATAGGTTTGGAAAAGGTGAACTCTGTCATACAGACCTCCCGGACTTCTCAACTGTCAGACTTCATGCCTGTACTGATGCTTAGTGTGACAGGTCATTTCCATTGTCAATATCGGATTCATGGTAAATTCAGCGCAAGAATTCTCCTGGTTACATAAGTTAGACTTATGTCACAAATTGTTAACTAATATTTAACTTTGACGGGTTTCAGATTTTCCGCAGACCGCACAGACGACGGGTGGAAAATATGCGAGGATGAGTTTTTATGTTGTCGGAGTTGTCATGAAGCTGCCTGGAAAAATCCGCCGTGACTGGCACTATTATGCGTTTGCCATTGGCCTGATCTTTATTCTGAACGGGGTGGTGGGATTATTGGGCTTTGAAGCTAAAGGCTGGCAGACCTATGCCGTTGGGCTGGTGACCTGGGTAATAAGCTTCTGGCTTGCCGGATTAATTATTCGCCGCCGCCCGGAAGAGGCAGCGGCGAACGAAGCCGATTAATGGGATATCGTGCGGGTTAAGCTGGCGTTGGCCTGATGCCGCTCCAGCGCCAGTTCAATCAGACGGGTGATCAGATCGGTATAGCCCAGTCCGCTTGCCTGCCATAGTTTTGGATACATGCTGATATTGGTAAAGCCGGGCAGGGTGTTGATTTCATTGATCACCACCTCGTTGCTGTCCGTCAGAAATACATCCACTCGCGCCATCCCGCTACAGCCCAGCGTCTGATAGGCCTGAATGGCAATGTGGCGGATATTATCGTTAACGGCGGCGTCAATCGCCGCGGGCACCACGACCTGTGCGCCAACATCGTCAATATATTTTGTGTCGTAGGCATAAAACTCGCTGTTCAGCACAATTTCACCGCAGGTGCTGGCTTGCGGATAATCATTACCCAGCACGGCACATTCAATTTCGCGACCTTTAATTCCCTGCTCCACCACCACTTTATGGTCGAACTCAAAGGCCAGCGCGACGGCCTGCTGATACTGCGCCTCACTGGTGACTTTGCTGACGCCGACCGACGAGCCCTGATTGGCCGGTTTCACAAACAGCGGCAGACCGAGACGGGCTTCCACGTCGGCAAACGTCAGACTGTGACGGTTGGCGCGGGTAAGGGTGATGAAAGGGGCAATCGCCAGCCCGGCATCGCGCAGCAGACGTTTAGTCACATCTTTATCCATGCAGGCGGCCGATCCCAGCACGTCCGAGCCGACAAAAGGCACATTCGCCATCCGCAGAAGTCCCTGAAGCGATCCGTCTTCACCCAGCGTGCCGTGAACAATCGGAAAAATAACGTCAATGTTTGCCAACGGCTGGCCGCTGTCGGCGTCAATAAATTGCTGAACGGGTTTACCGGGAACATGGGCGAGGGTGGAGGCTGACGGAGCCAGCGCGATATGCGCGGGATCGTGCGCGTTGAGCAGATAGTGGCTTTCGTCATTAATATGCCAGCCGCCCTGCTTATCAATGCCCAGAAGGACAACCTCAAATCGTGATTTATCAATTGCTTCTACGATATTTTTTGCCGACTGCAACGACACTTCGTGCTCTGCTGATTTACCGCCAAAAACGATACCCACCCGCAACTTAGCCATTTCCACACTGTTTCCTGGTAAACGTAAAACACATAACATATCACGTCAAAATCGCCCCTTCTGCCATAATCTTAAGTAATTCGACAAAGGGGGTGCAGTGAAAGGAAAAGGTGTAATCGTCTTCGCGCTGCTGGTCGGCGCGGCGTGGCTGGGCTACCGCTCTCTGCCGCCGTACTATAATCCTTTTGCGCCTCTTCAGCTTAGCGATCCGCCGGGGCGGATCACGCAGTTCAAGCTACGCCGCCTTTCTGCCGAACAGTGCCAGGCGCTGCTGGCAGAGGCCAATCAGCGCCATCTTATTACCAGCCAGAAGGTCGCCGACAGCGCGGGGGCGTGTCCGCTAACCAACGTGGTCAGAGTCCGTGACTTCGGCGATGTCCGCTTAAGCAGCAGTTTTCTTGCCAGTTGCCCGCTGGCGCTCAGTAGCGCACTGTTTGTTGAGCAGCAGGCTAAACCGCTCGCGCAGCAGCTTATGGGCAGCCCCCTGCGGCAGATCGATCACTTTGGCAGCTACGCCTGCCGCAATATTTATCATCGTGAGAATGCACGCCTGAGTGAACATGCCACCGCCGATGCGCTGGATATCAGCGCCTTTCGCTTCGCCAACGGCAAAAGCGTAACGGTGCTGAAAGGCTGGCCGCGCCCGGAAACACAGCCTTTTTTGCGGGCGCTGCTCGCCAGCAGCTGCAACTATTACGGTAACGGGTTAGGGCCGGAATATAACGCGGCTCACGCCAATCATTTCCATCTGGGGATGCGCGGTTACGGCCTGTGTCGTTAAACCGGTAACAACAAAAAATGGATAAATACATGTCCGGTTCGGACAGCAGGGAGAGAAATTGTTAATCTAAGCGCGCTAAGTAAATCCTTAATCAATATGACGGTCTATGGAATCCTGGAAAGTTAATCTTATTTCCGTATGGTTTGGCTGCTTTTTTACGGGGCTGGCAATCAGCCAAATCCTGCCATTCCTGCCGCTTTATGTTTCCCAGCTCGGCGTCACCTCGCACGAGGCGTTGTCGATGTGGTCGGGACTGACCTTCAGCGTGACGTTTCTGGTTTCGGCGATTGTCTCGCCGATGTGGGGCAGCCTCGCCGACCGTAAAGGCCGTAAGCTTATGCTTCTGCGCGCCTCGCTGGGCATGGCGATTGCGATCCTGCTTCAGGCGTTTGCGACTAACGTCTGGCAGCTATTTTTTCTGCGTGCGGTGATGGGATTAACCTCCGGCTATATTCCTAACGCGATGGCGCTGGTGGCCTCGCAGGTGCCGCGCGAGCGGAGCGGCTGGGCCTTAAGCACGCTTTCCACGGCGCAAATCAGCGGGGTTATTGGTGGGCCGCTGCTCGGCGGGTTTCTGGCGGATCACGTTGGCCTGCGCGCGGTTTTCTTCATTACCGCCCTGCTGCTGACGGTGAGTTTCCTGGTCACGCTGTTTCTGATTAAAGAGGGCGTCAGACCGCAGGTAAGCAAAGCCGACCGACTGACCGGCAAAGCGGTATTTGCGACCCTGCCTTATCCGGGACTGGTGATCAGCCTGTTTGTCACCACGATGGTGATCCAGCTGTGTAATGGTTCGGTCGGTCCTGTTCTCGCGCTGTTTATCAAAGCGATGAGCCCTGACAGCGATAATATTGCTTTTTTAAGCGGCATGATCGCCGCTGTTCCCGGTGTTTCGGCGCTGATTTCCGCGCCACGCCTCGGCAAGCTCGGCGACCGCATTGGCACCGGGCGAATTCTGGTGGCAACGCTCGCTCTGGCGGTGGTGATCTTTTTCGCCATGTCTTTTGTCACCTCTCCACTTCAGTTAGGTATCCTGCGTTTTATGCTCGGTTTTGCCGACGGAGCCATGCTTCCGGCGGTGCAAACGCTGCTGCTGAAATATTGCAGCGACCAGGTGACCGGACGTATTTTCGGTTATAACCAGTCCTTTATGTATATGGGAAATGTCGCAGGGCCACTGATGGGCGCGTCCGTCTCTGCCGTGGCAGGTTTTCGCTGGGTGTTTGTCGCCACGGCAATCGTGGTACTGATTAATCTCTGGCAACTGGTGATTATGCTGCGCCGCACCCCGCAGACCAAAGCACGATAAATGTGGGCGATCTTATCCGCCCGATAATATTGCTTTTAGCCGTGCTTAATTATGCTGAAGCGATTATTTATATGATGCGCACGATCTTGAAAAAAAGAAGGCTATCCTGTATTTAGTATTCTCGTTAACAGCATGTTAAACCAGTATTCATTAAGGGTGTTACGCCATGAAAAATCTTATTGCCGAATTGCTGGTCAAGCTGGGAGAAAAGGAAGAGGAATCCAAGGAACTGCTGGCGCAGGTTGAAGCGCTGGAAATCGTCGTCACGGCGCTGGTACGCCATATGGCACAAGAGGAACAGCAACGGCTTATCGAAGGCATCGAAACCGCGATGGCCAGTGCCCGGCCCGATTTACATGTCCCTGATAACGACAGCCAGCTTTTGCATCAGTATATTAAAAAACTCCTCCGTCATCCTCGCCATTAACCCGCAATATTCACCGAAAGGTGTTCTTCTGTCCTGACGAAATTTGCTGCATCAGGTGGTTTTTTTAGCCGCAGAGACCAGACTTAAGATGAACAACTTACTGAAGGACAGAATAATGAAAATAATAGTGCTGGTAACCCTGGTGTTTGGCATGATCTTTCTTTCAACGGTCGGTGCGGCGGAAAAAACGCTGACGCCGCAACAGCAACGGATGGCCACCTGTAATCAACAGGCCAAAGAGAAAACGTTGAAAGGGGACGAGCGGAAAAGTTATATGAGCGAGTGTCTGAAAGGCAATAAAGCGTCTGACGATAAGAAAGGACTGACCCCGCAGCAGCTTAAAATGCGCGACTGTAGTTCGCAGGCCACGCAACAATCGCTGAAAGGCGAAGACCGCAGTAAATTTATGAGCGGCTGCCTGAAAAAAACCGCCTGAATATAACGGGTGAGGGCAAATGCGCCTCACCCGTTATTTCATCAGGATTTACTGAGCTTGTCTGATTTTTCCATGCACTTGCTCATCGCCTCAATGACCGCTGCACGAAAACCGCGCTCTTCCAGTACGCGCACGGCTTCAATGGTCGTCCCGCCGGGCGAACAGACCATATCTTTCAGCTCGCCGGGATGTTTACCCGTCTCAAGCACCATCTTCGCCGATCCCATTACCGCCTGAGCCGCAAATTTATACGCCTGCGCGCGCGGCATTCCGCCGAGGACGGCGGCATCCGCCATCGCTTCGATAAACATAAACACATAGGCGGGGGCGGAGCCGCTCACGCCGACGACCGGATGGATCATGGCTTCACTTACCACCTCGGCCTCGCCGAAGCAGCGGAAAATATCCAGCGCCAGCTGCGTCTCTTCCGGCGTCACCAGCGCGTTTGGCGTCAGCGAGGTCATCCCCGCATTGACCAGCGAAGGCGTATTCGGCATGGCGCGAATAATCTTGCGATCGTGGCCCAGCGCGGTCGCCAGTTGCGCCAGGGTCACGCCCGCCGCAATCGAAATGACCAGCGACTCTTTATTAAAGCTCGACGCAATATCGTTGAGGGTTTTCACCATAATGCCTGGCTTGACCGCACCAAAAACAATGTCTGCCGCCTGAGCGACTTCCTGCGCGCTTTGCGCGCCCTTCACGCCGTACTGCTCATGCAGGGCGCGGACGTTTTCCGGTGAGGGGGTATAGACCCAGATGTTTTCCGGCTGTACCTGGCCGCTGGCGATCAGGCCACCGAGGATCGCTTTACCCATGTTTCCGCAGCCGATAAAACCAATTTTTTTTTCCATCACCCTTCTCCGCGTGTATTTTGTCTGGGCGATAAGCTTAACGCGGATTATTCTTCAGGGCTAAAGCTTCCTGCGTATTGTCCGCAGGCCGCGCCGTGTAAAGTGATAAACAGGAGCCACGATGGCCATTTGGGTAGATGCGGACGCCTGTCCGAACGTCATAAAAGAGATTTTGTTCCGCGCCGCCGAGCGCACGCAGACCACGCTGACGCTGGTGGCGAATCAGACGTTGCGTGTGCCGCCGTCGCGGGTGATCCGCACGCTGCGCGTTGAAAGCGGTTTTGATGTGGCCGATAACGAAATTGTCCGTCTGTGTGAGGCGGGGGATTTAGTGATCACGGCGGACATCCCGCTGGCGGCGGAAGTTATTGCCAAAGGCGCGGCGGCGTTAAATCCGCGCGGCGAGCGTTACACGGAGGCGACCATCCGCGAGCGCCTGACCATGCGCGATTTTATGGATACCCTGCGCGCCAGCGGCATCCAGACCGGCGGGCCGGACAGCCTGACCCAGCGCGACCGCCAGCGTTTTGCGGCCGAGCTGGATAAATGGCTGCTGCAACAGGCGAAATAATCCTTGCAGGCCAGCCAGCGGCAAACCATTATGCAAGAATATGTTTACACTCCTTGGTTGCGTTGCTGCCGTAAATCGGCGCTTATAAATGCATCGTAACGAAAAATTTACAGATATTATTGTACTCGCTTGATAGTATAGCCTCTCATTGCGCGACAACTACTTTACCGCTTTGCGGCATCTGGGGGATTTCCGATCTATGACGCAACCCGTTTTCTTCATTGGCCCACGCGGCTGCGGCAAAACCACCGTCGGCCAGGCGCTGGCACGAGAGCAAAACTGGGATTTTGTTGATACCGACCACTGGTTACAGGAACGGGCGCAAATGAACGTGGCGGCGATAGTCGAAAAAGAAGGCTGGGAAGGATTCCGCGCCAGAGAAACACAGGCGCTCCAGAGCGTTGCCGCGCCATCAACCGTGGTGGCAACCGGCGGCGGCATGGTGCTGGCCGACGTGAATCGCCACTTTATGCGCGAAGCAGGACGGGTTATTTACCTGCGCGCACCGGTGTCGGTGCTGGCGGCGCGGCTGGAGGCGTTTCCCGAAGAGGGTCAGCGTCCGGCTCTGACCGGCAAACCGCTGGGTGAAGAAATCCGCGACGTGCTGGCGGAACGCGAAGCGCTGTACAGCGAAACCGCACATTATATTATCGACGCCGCGCAGCCTCTGGAGAGGATTATCGCCGACGTGCTGGCAGTGTTAAGCACGCCCGCGTCATCCGGCCTGCGTCTATACTCATAGTTCTGATAGCGAGCAATGAGGAACAACTATGCCAACGAAACCTCCATACCCACGTGAAGCACGTATCGTCGCCGTTGAGAAAGGGGCTGATAATCAAACGGTCACCTGGTATCAGCTTCGTGCCGATCATCCCGAGCCAGATTCGCTGATTAGCGAACACAACACCGAGCAGGAAGCGCTGGATGCTAAACGGCGCTATGAAGATCCCGATAAAAGTTAGGATCTCAATAAATTCCTAAACCCTGCATAACTGGCGGTACATCACGTTTTTCAACTATGGAAAATGCTAACAAACCGCTAGTATCAATTTTTAAGACAGGTTCTGGAATTTACAGGTATTTAATCGCTCATCTCCCGCGTGCTGATGAGCGTTTATTTTCACCCAATGTGCGTGTAGCAAATCTGTAGTCGTTATGCAGTAATAGCAGTGAATAAGGTGACAGAAATGAGTGCGACTCTGGCAATGTTAACAATCGGCGTAGTTCCCATTCGTGAAGTCTTGCCGCTACTAACTGAACATATCAGCGAAGATCAAATTACGCATATCAGCCTGCTCGGTAAAATGTCGCGCGAGGACGTCATGGAAGATTACGCCGTGGAGCCGGGAGAAGAAGCCCTGCTGACGATGCTTAGCGACCTCCAGCCCGCCGAGGTTTCCCGCTCTAAAGTCGAACGTGATTTACAGTCGGTGATTGAGGTGCTTGATAACCAGGGCTACGACGTCATCATTCTGATGAGCACCGCGCAGATTATCGGTATGAAAGCGCACAACGCCATCCTTCTCGAACCGCTACGTATTATTCCTCCGCTGGTCGCCTCCATTGTCGACGGGCATCAGGTGGGAGTCATTGTGCCGATGGAAGAACTGATCGCGACGCAACGAATCAAATGGCAGGTGCTGGAACATCCGCCGCTTTACTCGCTCGCCCATCCTCTCTATTCCTCTGAAGAAGAACTGATTGCCGCCGGGAAAGAACTGATCGATCGCGGGGCGGATGTTCTGATGCTCGACTGCCTGGGCTTTTACCAGCGCCATCGCGATCTGCTGCAAAAGGCGCTCGACGTGCCGGTATTGCTCTCAAACGTGCTGATCACCCGCCTGGCCTCCGAGCTACTGGTCTAAGCGCTACCGCCAGGGGGCCAAAGGTTAATTTTGCGTGACAGGCAGGGAGCCTGCCCCCTATATTGATGACTTTCCAGCATAAAAAAGGGGTCTGTCATGCTTCAGAGTAACGAGTATTTTTCAGGAAAAGTGAAATCGATCGGCTTTACCAGCAGCAGCACCGGTCGCGCCAGCGTGGGCGTGATGGCCCAGGGGGAATATACCTTTGGCACAGCCGATCCTGAAGAAATGACCGTGGTCAGCGGCGCGTTGAACGTGCTGTTGCCGGGTGAAACGGAATGGAAAGTTTATGCTGCCGGGCAGGTTTTCAATGTGCCGGGACACAGTGAATTTCATTTGCAGGTCGCCGAGCCGACGTCTTATCTTTGCCGCTACCTGTAACGCGTTGCGTTCCCTCTCCGTGGCGGAGAGGGAAACCGGCGATTAGCGCTGGGCTTCGCCGCCCAGACCTTCCACCAGACCTTTAATCAGCGCTGCCAGCTCACCGGTCATCAGGGTGAAGTCGGCATCAAAACGCTGGGCTACGTTTTCCCGCTCAATATCATCGTTTTGATCGCGCAGTTCATCGGCGAATTTCAGGCGCTTAATTGAGCCATCGTCGCAGACCATAAACTGAATGCGCTGCTGCCAGTCCAGCGCCAGCTTAGTGACCACTTTACCCGCTTCGATATGCACGGCGATTTCATCGCTCACCAGATCCTGTTTTTTCGCGCGGATCACGCCGCCGTCTTCCAGCATCGCTTTCAGTTCGGCTTCGTCCAGCAGTTGAAAACCCTGCGCTGCGCTGCCGGAACGTACCCATTCGGTCAGCGTCAGCTCAATCGGGGTTTCCAGCGTCAGCGGCACCACCGGCAGCGAACCGAGGCTTTTGCGCAGCAGGGCCAGCGTATCTTCCGCTTTTTTAGCGCTGGCGCAGTCCACGATGATCAGATCGTTGACGGTATCGATCCACATCATCGTCTGGTTAAAACGGCTGAAGGCGCGCGGCAGCAGGGAATGCAGGACTTCATCTTTCAGCGAATCTTTTTCGGTTTTTTTCAGCTTGCGACCCTGGTCGGCTTCCAGCTTGAAAATTTTTGCTTCCAGCGCCTGCTTGATGACTGGCGACGGCAGGATTTTTTCTTCTTTACGTGCGCAAATAACAATCTGACCGTTAACTTCGTGGGTGAAGGCGTCGCTCTGTGAGCCCATCGGCGGCACCCAGCCGGTCTTCGCCATATCCTGGCTACCGCAGGGCGTGAATGAAAATTCCGCGAGCTGTTTCTCCATCTCTTCCACACGCAGAGAGATATCGCGGCTAAGACGGTAAACCATTAAATTTTTGAACCACAGCATGACAATTTCCACGAGGTTGTTGTTAAATCCAGCGGGCATGATAGCGAATTGTCGCTGTGCTTGCATTGCTAATCAGGAAGGGCAGTTTTACTCTTTGATATTCAGCGAGATTGAGGAGAAGAGTATGCGGATAGGGATTGATTTAGGCGGCACTAAAACGGAAGTTATTGCGCTGGGTGAGGAGGGCGAACAGCGATTTCGTCATCGTTTACCGACGCCGCGTGATGATTACGCGCAGACCATCGAGACTATCGCCACCCTGGTGGCGATGGCAGAAAAGGCCACTGGCGAAAGTGGCACGGTGGGCGTCGGTATTCCCGGCTCCCTTTCTTCTTTCAGCGGAGTGGTGAAAAATGCGAACTCCACCTGGCTGAACGGTCAGCCTTTCGACCGGGATTTGAGCGCGCGCCTTGAGCGCGACGTTCGCCTCGCTAACGATGCCAACTGCCTGGCCGTTTCCGAAGCGGTGGACGGCGCGGCGGCCGGGGCGCAAACCGTATTCGCGGTGATTATTGGCACTGGCTGCGGCGCAGGCGTAGCGCTGAACGGTCGTGCGCACATCGGCGGCAACGGCACGGCGGGCGAGTGGGGGCATAACCCGCTGCCGTGGATGGATGAAGATGAACTGCGCTACCGGGAGGAAGTTCCGTGCTATTGCGGGAAGCAGGGCTGCATCGAAACCTTTATTTCAGGAACCGGTTTTGCCAGAGACTATCAGCGCTTAAGTCATAAGTCGCTGAAGGGCAATGAAATCATCCGTCTGGTTGAAGAGCAGGACCCGCTGGCCGAGCTGGCACTCAGCCGCTATGAACTGCGGCTGGCAAAATCGCTAAGCCACGTCATTAATATTCTCGACCCGGACGTCATCGTGCTGGGCGGCGGCATGAGCAACGTCGACAGGCTGTATAAAACGGTGCCGCAGCAGGTGAAAAACTGGGTGTTCGGCGGCGAGTGTGAAACGCCGATCCGTAAAGCGGTCCACGGCGACTCCAGCGGCGTGCGCGGTGCCGCGTGGCTGTGGCCGCAGGAAAAATAATGCTTCCGCCCGGCACCCGGTGCCGGGCCTTTGATTATTTCACCGCAAAGGCGCTGTCCAGCTTGCTGTAGCCCAGCCCGTTGACCTTCTTCACTTTGATCTGCACCGGGATCCGTTCTTTCATCGCTTCTACGTGGCTTATCACGCCAATCGTTTTGCCGGTGGCGTTGAGCGCGTCGAGCGCATCCAGCGCGGCGTCCAGCGTTTCGCTATCCAGCGTGCCGAAACCTTCATCAAGAAATAACGAATCAATCCGCGTTTTATGACTGACCAGATCGGACAGCGCCAGCGCCAGCGCGAGGCTCACGAGGAAACTTTCGCCGCCGGACAAGGTGCGGGTATCGCGCTCGGCATCCGCCTGCCAGGTATCAACCACTTCCAGCTCCAGCGCTTCGCTGATTTTGCGCTTAAGCAGGTAGCGTCCGTGAAGACGGTTAAGCTGCTTATTCGCCAGCCAGACCAGATTATCCAGCGTCAGTCCCTGAGCAAATTTGCGGAACTTGTCGCCCTCGCGCGAGCCAATCAGACCGTTCAGCACGCTCCAGTCTTCCAGTTCCCGCGCCGCCTGTGCAATCTGCTGCATCAGCGCCTGCTGGTGCTGGCGGTTGTCCGCGTCCTGTTTTAACTGCTGGCGGATTTCCCCCAGCTGCGAGCTGATTTCCCGCAGGCGCTGCGTGTGCTGCTCCAGCACCTGGCGGATCTGCGCCACATTGTGCTCCGCCGTCAGCCCTTCAGGTAACTGCTGCTGATGGGCTGCAAGCTGGTTTTGCGCCTGGGCCGCCAGCGCCTGAGTTTGCTGGAGCTGGCTTTCGAGCTTCTGCTTAAAGGCGTCCAGTTGCTGGCGGACGGACTCATCAAGCAGCGCGGCCTGAAATGCCTCCAGGTCGGCAAACTGGCTGTTGCCAAGCGCCGTAGTAAATTGCGCCTGCGCCTGTTCCAGCCGCGATTTCTCCAGCGTTTCCTGCTGCTGGAGCGTTTGCCATTGGCTGTGCAATTTGACGCAATCGTCGTGCGCGCTGCGCCAACCGTCCAGCGCCACCGGCTCACCGGAGAGGGGAATAGTGTCTTGCGGGAGTGTCTCCAGCAGCGGTGTCACCTGCGCCAGCGCTTCCTGAACGGTGGTCAGCTGCGTCTGGTGGTTTTGCCACGCCAGCGCCTCTTCTTCGCGCGCGCTCAGCCATGCTGATTCGCTGCCCGCTTCAGGGTATTCCAGCGCCATCGCGCGCAGCGCAATCGCAAGCGTGGCACGCTGGTCGGCTATCTGCTGCTGATACTCGGTTATCTGGTGCTGAACATCAGCAATCTGCTTCTCCAGATTCTGCCGCTGGCTGAGCTGGTAAAGCTGCTGCTCGTAGCGATCCTGTTCGTTTTGCCACGGCGTGATATCTTCCGTCGGTTGCAGCGCCACGTTAAGCGTTGCGCCAAGCTCCCGCCATTCCAGAGTGAGCGCTTGCTCCTCTTCGGCGAGCGTGCGGACCTCGCTTTCATCACGCTGCTGCTGGCGGATCAGCGCTTCCTGCTGCCCGCGCAGTTTGCCGCCTTCGTCGGTCAGCGATTTAACCTCTTTTTCCAGCGCCTCCAGCCGGGCCTGATTCACCCCTGGCTCCAGCGCCTGATAGTGGGCGACGGACGGATGCGAGGTGGAGCCGCACAGCGGACACGGCTGCCCGGCCTGCAACAGCGCGCGCTGGCCTTCCAGATCCTTAATCCGCGCTTCCTGCTGGCAGAGGGTGCGCACGTCAGTCAGATGCTGATGCTTATCCTTATACTGCTGGCGCAGGCGGGCCAGCGCCTCGTTCAGCGTGGTTTGTTCATTTTGCCCGGTCTGTACGCTCTGGCGGAGCTGCTGCAAACGCGCATTCAGTGGCGCGAACCGTGCGTGCAGCGCGCCCAGCCGTTGACGCTGCGCACGCTGTGCGGCATGGCGCGCGATTGCCTGACTGACAGCGTCCGGGGTCAGGTCCAGCGTCACCGCAGGCAGGGCCGCCAGCGCTTTCTGGTGGCCGCTCAGCTGCTGCTGTCGCTGTTGAAGCTGGGCGTTATCGCGCGCCTGCTGGCTGAACGCGTGCCGCCAGCCTGCCAGTTCGCTGCTCCATAAGCGGTAGCGTTCATGTTCGGTTAGCCACGCGGTCAGGGTGGTGCGGGTGAGGTGCAGCGCCACCGATTTTTGTTCTGCGCTGGCGCGGATCTGCGCGCGTCGGGCGATCGCGCTTTGTAAGCGAGTGTTCACTTCCTGCATCAGTCGCCGGGTCTGGTCGGCGGCGCTGGCGTACTCCTGGCAGCGGTTCCACAGCGGGCGTAACTGTTCGGCAGGCTGCGCCAGTTGCAGTGCGTTCAGCTGCGGCTGCGCCTCTGTCAGCGCCTGCCGGGCCTGGGTCAGCGCGGCCTGCGAGCGCTGCTGTTCCGCGTGCAGTTCCTGCTGGCGGACCAGCCAGTTTACGTGGGTCTGGGCCTGCGCGTGCTGGCGGGACTGCTGGCTTTCCTCGTCAGTGAGCGCCTGCAAACGTTGTTGCAGCGCCTGCTGTTGCTCGTCGCTGAGCAGCACCATGCCCGCCGCCTGCGCCTGCAACTTTTCCAGATCGGTACGGGCGACTTTATGTTTTTCAAACACCATTGCCGAGATTTGCCCGTAGATCTCGGTGCCGGTCAGCTCCTCCAGCAGCTCGGCGCGCTCTTTCGGTTTGGCATTCAGAAAGGCGGCGAATTGCCCCTGGGAGAGCAGCATGGAGCGGGTGAAACGTCCGTAATCCAGCCCGGTCAGGGTGGCGGTCAGCTCCAGCTTATCTTTGACTTTATCAGCAAGGATTTTGCCATCGGCGCAGCGTGCCAGCTCCACGCGGGGAGCCTGAAGGTTGCCGTCCGGCTGATTGCGCGCGCGGTTCTGGCTCCAGAAGGCGCGGTACGCCTCGCCTTTGACTTCAAATTCCACCTCCGCCAGACAGTCAGCGGTATCGCGGGTCATCAGATCATTTTGCGACTGCGACAGTGTGCTCAGCCGCGGGGTTTCGTGATACAGCGCGAGGCAGATGGCGTCCAGCAGGGTGGTTTTTCCCGCGCCGGTTGGACCGGTAATGGCAAACAGGCCGTTGCTGGCGAAAGGCTCGGCGGTAAAATCGATTTTCCACTCGCCCTTCAGCGAGTTAAGATTTTTCAGGCGCAGGCTGATAATTTTCATGCTTCATCCTCCCCGGCCATCGTTTCCAGCGTTTGCGCCAGCAGAGTAAACAGCCGTTGCTGCTGCGCCTCATCAAGATCTTCCTGCGCCAGACGACGGGCAAATACGTCTTCCACTTTCAGTTCGCTAAGCGTTTCGCGCAGTTCGCCATCCAGAATTCGCTGGCGCTGTTCCCGGCTACGGCGGACCAGCAGCACTTCGACCGGCAGTTCCTCCGCCAGCGCCTGAATACGCCGCTGCACATCATGCAAATACTCGCCGCCGCGGGTGATTTCAATATCCAGCCACACGGCGGGGCTGGCTGGCGCACCGCGCCATTGCTTAAGCTGTTGGCAAATGGCGGTAAAATCCCCTTTTATGACTGCCAGCGGCTGGGTGACGGGCACCTCAAGCGGCGTGACTTCTGCTAATTTCCCTCCGGCAAAGGTCACCAGATTCACGCTTTTGCTTTTACCGGTTTCATCAAAGCTCAGGGAGATGGGCGAGCCGCAGTAACGAATATGCTCGCTGGCGTTGATTTTTTGCGCCCGATGGATATGCCCCAGGGCGATGTAATCTGCCGGGGGAAAGTTTTGCGCCGGGAACGCGTCCAGCGTGCCAATATAAATATCGCGTACCGCGTCGCTTTTACTGGCCCCGACGGTGGTCAGGTGACCGCTGGCAATAATCGGCAGCGGTCGATCGCCCCGCAGTTCGCAGGCGAGCTGATACTGTTGCTGATAATAATCAGTGATGGCGGTCAGCAGGCGCTGAAGTTTCTGGCTGCCGGAATGCCCGGCCTGACTGGTGACCATATCGCGCGGACGCAGGAACGGCACCGGGCAGAAAACCGCGCCGGGCGTGCCGTCGCGTTGCAGCAAAATGTGCGGCTCGCTGCCCGCGCTGGCGACCACGGTCGTATTCAGGAAGGCGAGAATTTCGCGCGATTCATTCAGGGTGGCGACGGAATCGTGATTGCCCGCCAGCACCACCAGATGACAGCCGGTCTGTTGTAAATCGACAACAAAACGGTAATACAGCTCGCGGGCGTAGCTTGGCGGCGCACCGGTATCGAAAATATCGCCCGCCACAATAATGGCGTCCACCTGCTGCGCTTCGGCGGTTTGCAGCAGCCAGTCGAGAAAAGCTTTATGCTCGGCGGCACGGCTTTTACTGTAGAAGTTCTGGCCGAGATGCCAGTCTGAAGTATGAATGATGCGCATGTCGGTTCCGTGGCAAAAAAGCGTAGGGCGGATTATAAACCCTGCGGCAGGCGGGGGCGAAGTCTGTCTGTCATATAACGACTGGATGGATCACCTCATAGTCATTATTTTCATAAATCTGTCACAAATCTGACGCATAATGACGTCGCTATCACTAATGATGATGATAAAACAGGGTAAAAAATGGCGAGACGTATTCTGGTCGTTGAAGATGAAGCTCCGATCCGCGAGATGGTGTGCTTTGTCCTCGAGCAAAATGGCTTTCAGCCTGTAGAAGCGGAAGATTATGACAGCGCGGTGAATCAGCTCAATGAACCCTGGCCTGACCTGATCCTGCTGGACTGGATGCTCCCGGGCGGCTCCGGCATTCAGTTTATCAAACATATCAAGCGTGAAGCGCTGACGCGCGATATCCCGGTAGTGATGCTGACCGCGCGCGGCGAAGAAGAAGATCGCGTTCGCGGGCTGGAAACCGGTGCCGACGACTACATCACGAAGCCGTTCTCTCCTAAAGAGCTGATTGCGCGCATCAAAGCGGTGATGCGCCGCATCTCACCTATGGCCGTTGAAGAAGTGATTGAAATGCAGGGGCTAAGCCTCGATCCCTCTTCACATCGGGTGATGACCGGTGAAAGCCCGCTGGATATGGGGCCGACCGAGTTTAAATTACTGCACTTCTTTATGACTCACCCTGAAAGAGTGTATAGCCGTGAACAGTTGCTGAATCACGTCTGGGGAACCAATGTGTATGTCGAGGACCGCACGGTGGACGTGCATATCCGCCGCCTGCGTAAGGCGCTGGAGCTGAGCGGTCACGATCGAATGGTGCAAACAGTTCGCGGTACGGGTTATCGTTTCTCCACCCGTTTCTGATATCTGACACAGGAGTGTGACGCGTGCTGGAACGTCTGTCATGGAAAAGGCTGGTTCTTGAGCTGATCGTCTGCTGTCTGCCCGCGCTGCTGCTGGCGGCATTCTTCGGTCATTTGCCGTGGTTTTTACTGGCGGCCGTGACCGGGCTGCTCATCTGGCACTTTCTCAATTTACTGGGACTCTCCTGGTGGCTGTGGGTGGATCGCAGCATGACGCCGCCGCCGGGTCGCGGTAGCTGGGAGCCGCTGCTCTACGGCCTGCACCAGATGCAGCTACGCAATAAAAAGCGCCGCCGCGAGCTGGGTAATCTCATCAAGCGCTTTCGCAGCGGCGCGGAATCACTGCCGGATGCGGTGGTGCTGACGACGGAAGAAGGCACGATTTTCTGGTGTAACGGCCTGGCGCAGCAGCTTCTGGGCCTGCGCTGGCCGGATGACAATGGGCAAAATATTCTCAACCTGCTGCGCTACCCGGAATTTACGCTGTATCTGAAGAACCGCGATTTCAGCAAGCCGTTGAATCTGGTGCTGAATAACGGTCGCTACCTGGAGTTTCGCGTTATGCCCTACAGCGAAAACCAGCGGCTGATGGTGGCGCGCGATACCACCCAGATGCATCAGCTTGAAGGCGCGCGGCGCAACTTTTTTGCCAACGTCAGCCATGAACTGCGCACGCCGTTAACCGTCTTGCAGGGCTATCTGGAAATGATGCAGGAGCAGACGCTGGAGGGCGCGCCGCGAGAAAAAGCGCTGCATACCATGCGCGAACAGACCCAGCGCATGGAGTCGCTGGTGAAGCAACTGCTGACCCTCTCCCGAATCGAAGCTGCGCCCGCGCTGGCGCTGAATGAAAAAATTGATGTGCCGATGATGCTGCGGATGATCGAGCGCGAAGCGCAAACCCTAAGCCACGGGCGGCATAGCCTGCATTTTACCGTTGATGACACCTTAAGCGTGCTGGGTAACGAAGAGCAGCTGCGCAGCGCTATTTCCAACCTCGTCTACAATGCGGTGAACCATACCCCTGCGGGCACCACCATTTCGGTTAACTGGCAGCGCGCCCCCCACGGCGCACAGTTTTCTATTGAGGACGACGGGCCAGGGATTGCCGCTGAGCATATTCCGCGTCTGACCGAGCGTTTTTATCGCGTGGATAAGGCCCGCTCGCGGCAAACCGGCGGCAGCGGTCTGGGGCTGGCGATTGTGAAGCACGCGCTAAATCATCACGACAGTCGCCTGCAAATCGACAGCCAGCCGGGGAAAGGCACACGCTTTAGTTTTCTCCTGCCGGAACGTTTAATTGCCAAAAAATAGCCTGACACCGATGCGTGTAAGGCTAACTTTCCGCAGATCCGCTCCGTGCGCGCCGTTTACTTTGCAGGCCAGCGAAGCGGACGCCACTTCCTCACGTTTGCTGCTTTTTTGTTCGAACTATCGCCCGTAAGTTTTTCTTATATCTGGTTTAACGTGCTAATCAGATGTTACGAACCAGCATAATCCTCTGGTTTCGCGATCGCGGGTTGCTTTAAAACGTTATAAGCGTTTAAATTGCGCCCCAGATGCTGTCATACCGACTGCATTTGCGTGATAAATCGAAAAACTATACTTCTTCACGCCAGTCCGGGAGCATATCCCGCTGAAATCTTATGCAATTGCTGCTGTATTGTTTCACAGGGAAGGCAACAATTCATTTACAACACCACATCCACAGGCAGTTTAATTTATGACCCATCAGTTAAAATCTCGCGACATCATCGCTCTGGGCTTTATGACCTTTGCGTTGTTTGTTGGCGCTGGCAATATCATTTTCCCTCCCATGGTTGGCTTACAGGCAGGCGAGCACGTCTGGACGGCGGCGACGGGATTCCTGATCACTGCGGTCGGTCTGCCGGTATTGACGGTGATTGCGCTGGCGAAAGTGGGCGGCGGCATCGACAGCCTCAGCACGCCTGTCGGTAAAACTGCGGGCATTCTGCTGGCGACGGTCTGTTATCTGGCGGTCGGCCCGCTGTTTGCCACGCCGCGTACCGCAACCGTCTCGTTTGAAGTCGGCATTGCGCCGCTGACCGGTGACGGGCCAATGCCGCTGTTCATCTATAGCGTGATTTACTTTGCGCTGGTGATCTGCGTATCGCTTTATCCGGGCAAGCTGCTTGATACGGTGGGCAATTTCCTCGCGCCGATGAAAATCGTGGCGCTGACGGTGCTGTCCGTTGCGGCGCTGGTGTGGCCAGCAGGCCCGATCAGCCACGCGATGGAGGCGTATCAGACCGCGCCGTTCTCTAACGGCTTTGTAAATGGCTATCTGACCATGGATACGCTGGGCGCGATGGTTTTCGGGATTGTTATCGTTAATGCCGCCCGTTCGCGTGGCGTGACCGAAGCCCGTCTGTTGACGCGCTATACCGTCTGGGCTGGCATCATGGCAGGGGTGGGCCTGACGCTGCTGTATCTGGCGCTGTTCCGTCTGGGTTCCGATAGCTCCACGCTGGTCGATCAATCCGTAAACGGCGCGGCTATTCTGCACGCCTACGTTCAGCATACCTTTGGTGGGCCGGGCAGCCTGATGCTGGCGGCGCTGATTTTCATCGCCTGTCTGGTTACGGCGGTGGGCCTGACCTGCGCCTGCGCCGAGTTCTTTGCCCAGTATCTGCCGCTGTCTTATCGCACGCTGGTCTTCATCCTCGGCATTTTCTCGATGGCGGTATCCAACCTGGGGCTGAGCCACCTGATTCAGGTTTCTGTCCCGGTGTTAACGGCGATCTATCCGCCGTGTATCGCACTGGTTGTGTTAAGCTTCACCCGCTCATGGTGGCATAATTCATCGCGCGTGATTGCGCCCGCCATGTTTATCAGCCTGATCTTTGGTATCCTTGACGGTATTAAAGGGTCAGCGCTGAAAGATGTCCTGCCTGCCTGGACCGAGAGCTTACCGCTTTCTGCACAGGGGCTGGCCTGGCTGATGCCAACGATAGTGATGATCGTCCTGGCTGTTATCTGGGATCGCTCTGCGGGGCGTCAGGTAACCTCCAGCGCACATTAATCGTTGCGCGGCGGTTCGTTTAACCACGGGGCTTAGGGTTCCGTGGTTTTTTATTTTTTGTGTTGAATGGCATTTGAAACGATGGAAAGTACTAACAAGCTGAAGCGGGGGCTGAGCACCCGCCACATCCGCTTTATGGCACTCGGGTCGGCAATTGGCACCGGCCTTTTTTATGGCTCGGCAGATGCCATTAAAATGGCGGGTCCCAGCGTGCTGCTGGCCTACATTATCGGCGGCGTCGCGGCCTATATCATCATGCGCGCACTGGGGGAAATGTCGGTCCATAATCCGTCCGCCAGCTCCTTTTCACGCTACGCGCAGGATAACCTCGGCCCGCTGGCGGGTTATATCACCGGCTGGACCTACTGCTTTGAAATCCTGATCGTCGCCATCGCCGACGTCACCGCCTTCGGCATCTATATGGGCGTCTGGTTCCCGGACGTGCCGCACTGGATCTGGGTGCTGAGCGTGGTGATGATCATCTGCGCAATCAATCTGATGAGCGTGAAGGTGTTCGGCGAGCTGGAGTTCTGGTTCTCCTTCTTCAAAGTCGCCACCATTATCATCATGATTGTCGCTGGATTTGGCATCATCATCTGGGGGATCGGCAACGGCGGGCAACCGACCGGCATCCATAATCTGTGGAGCAACGGCGGTTTCTTCAGCAACGGCTGGCTGGGTATGGTGATGTCGCTGCAAATGGTGATGTTCGCCTACGGCGGGATTGAAATCATTGGCATCACCGCTGGTGAAGCCAACGAGCCGGAAAAATCCATCCCGCGCGCTATCAACTCTGTGCCGATGCGTATTCTGGTGTTCTACGTCGGTACGCTGTTTGTGATTATGTCGATTTTCCCGTGGAATCAGGTTGGCACCAACGGCAGCCCGTTTGTCCTGACGTTCCAGCATCTGGGGATCACCTTCGCTGCCAGCATCCTGAACTTTGTCGTGCTGACCGCCTCGCTTTCGGCGATTAACAGCGACGTCTTCGGCGTCGGGCGTATGCTGCACGGCATGGCGGAGCAGGGGAGCGCGCCGAAGGTTTTCGCTAAAACCTCCCGTCGCGGTATTCCGTGGGTCACGGTGGTGGTGATGACGTTTGCCCTGCTGCTGGCGGTGTATCTGAACTACATCATCCCGGAAAACGTCTTCCTGGTGATCGCGTCGCTGGCGACCTTCGCCACGGTGTGGGTGTGGATCATGATCCTGCTGTCGCAGATTGCTTTCCGCCGTCGCCTGTCGCCGGAAGAAACCCGTGCGCTGAAATTTAAAGTGCCGGGCGGCGTGGCAACGACCATTGCCGGGCTGATTTTCCTGGTCTTTATTATTGCGCTGATTGGCTATCACCCGGACACGCGCATTTCGCTGTACGTGGGCTTCGGCTGGATCGTGCTGCTGCTGATCGGCTGGCTGTTCAAGCGCCGCGCTAAAGTCTGACTACGTTGACCGGGGTACGCCCCGGTCACTGCATTTACGCTGGCGCGATCGCCCGCGATGGTAATCACGACTCCTTCCGACCTAATCCCGCCGGCACCAGGCGTGGCGTTGCCGCCGGGCAGCGTCAGCACGCCTTTCTGTGGCGTCCAGTATAAAAACTGACTTATCCTGAAACGTCGTGCATCGGCGCGAATGCGCGCGGGAAAATTCTGCGCCCCTGTCTTCATCCCCTCAAAAAAAGACAAAAGAGGAGGGGCGCGTTTTCAGCCTGTGGCATGGTGACGTGATTTTGTGGAAAGAGGATTAGCGATGTTAAATGCCTGGCATCTTCCGGTTGCGCCTTTTATCGCGCAGCGACAGGATCGGCTCACGGTAACGCTGTGGCTACGTGGCGAAAACCTGCCCACGCGCGTAGTGCTGCGCAGTGAGCTGGATAACGAAGAAATCTCACTGTCCATGCGCCGTTCTGCTCACGCGCCTCATCCGGGGATCGTGGCGTGGCGCGCGGATATTAAACTCAACGAAGGGCAGCCGCGTCGTCGCTACAGCTTTAAGCTGCTGTGGGACGATCGTCAGCTATGGTTTACCCCGCAGGGATTCAGCCGTTTTCCGCCTGCGAAGCTGGAGCGTTTTGCGCTCGATCTACCGGACAGCGGCCCGGACTGGGTGGCGGATCAGGTGTTTTATCAGATCTTCCCTGACCGCTTTGCGCGGGGCCGGGCGCAGCCGGTCAATCAGGACAACGTCTATTATCATCACGCCGCCGGACAGGAGATCGTCCTGCGCGACTGGGATGAACCCGTTACCGCTGAAGCAGGCGGATCGACGTTCTACGGCGGGGATCTTGATGGCATCAGCGAAAAACTGCCGTACCTGAAAAAGCTCGGCGTGACCGCGCTGTACCTGAATCCGATCTTCTCCGCACCCAGCGTGCATAAATACGATACCGAAGATTATCGCCAGGTCGATCCGCAGTTTGGCGGCAATGTGGCGCTGATGCGTCTGCGGCAGAACACGCTGGAACAAGGGATGCGGCTGATCCTTGACGGCGTGTTCAATCACAGCGGCGATTCCCACGCGTGGTTTGATCGCCATAACCGGGGCACCGGCGGCGCGTGCCACAACCCGGATTCCCGCTGGCGCGACTGGTACAGTTTTTCCGATGACGGACGGGCGCTGGACTGGTTGGGCTACGCCAGCCTGCCGAAGCTGGATTTCCGCTCGCCCACGCTGGTTGACGAGATTTATCGCGGCGAAGACAGCATCGTTCGCCACTGGCTGAAAGCGCCGTGGAACATGGATGGCTGGCGGCTTGACGTGGTGCATATGCTCGGTGAGGACGGCGGCGCGCGCAACAATTTGCATCACGTCTCCGGCATTACCCGGGCGGCGAAAGAGGCGCGGCCTGACGCCTTTGTCTTCGGCGAGCACTTTGCCGACGCCCGCCAGTGGCTGCAAATGGATGCGGAAGATTCGGCGATGAACTATATGGGCTTCACCAAGCCGCTATGGGCATTTCTGGCGAATACCGATCTCTCATACGATCCGCAAAATATTGATGCCCGCACCTGCGTGGCGTGGATGGATAACTACCGCGCTTCGCTTTCGCACCAGCAGCAGTTGCGTATGTTTAATCAGCTTGATAGTCACGACACGTCGCGCTTCAAAACGCTGCTCGGTAAAGACGTAGCGCGTCTGCCGCTGGCGGTGGTCTGGCTGTTTAGCTGGCCCGGCGTGCCGTGCATTTATTATGGCGATGAGGTCGGACTGGACGGCGCGAACGATCCGTTCTGCCGTAAACCTTTCCCGTGGGATAAACACAAGCAGGACGGCGAACTGCTGGCGCTGTATCAGCGGATGGCTAAACTGCGTCACCGCAGTCAGGCGCTGCGCCACGGCGGTTGTCAGGTCATTTATGCCGAAGACAACGTGGTGGTGTTTGTGCGGGTGCTGAAGCAGCAGCGGGTGCTGGTGGCGATTAACCGGGGTGAAGCCTGCGAAGTGAACCTCGGTCGCTCGCCGCTGCTGAACGTCAAAGCCTGGCATCTGAAAGAAGGCAAAGGCACCTTCACTGATGAACTGCTGACCCTGCCTGCGGTATCGGCATCGGTGTGGCAGGGAAATTAACCCGCACGGGCAGGCGGATCACAGCGTTTTGTTTTTCGCCTGCGCCATCATGCGCGGATAAAACTGCCAGAACTGTTGTTCAAGCTGCGGATAGTGGGCGTCCAGATCGTGCCAGGAGTCGCGCAGGGCGTCGAGCCGGGGACGGCGGCTGGCCATACCGTTCAGCACGTTCTGGATAAAGGCCATATCCCGGTAGCGCTCCAGCCAGCGTTCGGACCACAGATACTGGTTGAGATTCACAAAGCGCGGCGGCGAATCGGGCAGGATGTCGCTGATTTGCATGCGCGCATAGTCAATAAATGTCGCCAGCGGCATGTGCGGGGAGAGCCGCGCCCAGTGCAGCGAAAGAAAATGATCCCACATCACGTCCAGCGTAATCGGGGCCACGCGGCGCGTTTGCGGGCGAAACCACGCCCGCGCTTCTTTCACTTCCGGCAGGTTATCGGTCAGAACATCAATGCGCCGGTGCATGTGAATGCCTTCTACCACCGCATCAGGGTAGAGCGACTGCGGATCGCCGCGAACGAAATCCGCCAGTAAATTTCCCGACAGGGAACTGTCAGCGAGATGAGCGAGGTGCAGGTGCGCAAGAAAATTCATGATTTGTTTTTATCCCGTAGAGGCGAACGGTTGCAGGGAAGACCTCCCGGCACTAGACTACCCGCCTCTTTATTAAGCACTGAGTCAGAGTCATGCGCCTTGCCGATTTTTCCTTTGAGTTACCTGAATCCCTGATTGCCCACTATCCCCAACCGGAACGCAGTCGTTGCCGCTTGTTATCGCTGGACGGGCCGACAGGTGCGCTGACGCACGGTACTTTCACCGATCTGCTCGATAAGCTCAACCCCGGCGATCTTCTGGTCTTTAATAATACCCGCGTGATCCCGGCGCGCCTGTTCGGGCGTAAAGCCAGCGGTGGCAAGATTGAAGTGCTGGTCGAGCGGATGCTGGACGATAAACGTATTCTGGCACATATTCGCGCATCCAAAGCGCCGAAGCCAGGCGCAGAACTGCTGTTGGGCGATGATGAAAGTATTAACGCGACCATGACCGCCCGCCACGATGCGCTGTTTGAAGTCGAATTTAACGATGAACGTCCGGTGCTGGATATTCTCAATGCTATCGGGCATATGCCGCTGCCGCCGTACATCGACCGCCCGGACGAAGACGCCGACCGCGAACTGTATCAGACCGTCTACAGCCAGAAGCCGGGCGCGGTGGCTGCTCCGACCGCCGGGCTGCACTTCGACGAGCCGCTGCTGGAGCGCCTGCGCAATAAAGGCATTGAGATGGCATTTGTGACCCTGCACGTTGGCGCGGGCACTTTCCAGCCGGTGCGCGTTGAGAGCATTGAAGATCACATCATGCACTCCGAATATGCCGAAGTGCCGCAGGACGTCGTTGACGCGGTGCTGGCGGCAAAAGCGCGCGGCAATCGGGTGATTGCGGTGGGTACAACGTCCGTGCGTTCGCTGGAAAGCGCAGCGCAGGCGGCGAAAAACGCCCTCATCGAACCGTTCTTCGGCGACACGCAGATTTTCATCTATCCGGGCTATCAGTATCAGATTATCGACGCGCTGGTGACTAATTTCCATCTGCCGGAATCGACGCTGATCATGCTGGTTTCCGCCTTTGCGGGTTATAAACATACCCTCAACGCCTATGAGCAGGCGGTTAAAGCCGAATATCGCTTTTTTAGTTATGGCGATGCGATGTATATCACGTACAATCCGTCGGCTATTAATGAACGTGTCGGGGAATAAATTTCCGGCACTGGTGTAAACGTCAGACTGTTTTTCTGGCGCAGGAGAGAAAATGAAATTCGAACTGGATACCACCGACGGACGCGCACGCCGTGGCCGCCTGGTGTTTGATCGTGGCGTAGTGGAAACGCCAGCCTTTATGCCGGTGGGCACCTACGGCACCGTGAAAGGCATGACGCCGGAAGAAGTTGAAGCGACCGGCGCGCAAATTATTCTCGGCAACACTTTCCACCTGTGGCTGCGTCCGGGCCAGGAAATCATGAAGCTGCACGGCGATCTGCACGATTTCATGCAGTGGAAAGGCCCGATCCTCACCGACTCCGGCGGTTTCCAGGTGTTCAGCCTCGGCGACATCCGTAAGATCACCGAACAGGGCGTGCATTTCCGCAACCCGATCAACGGCGATCCCATTTTCCTCGATCCAGAAAAATCGATGGAGATTCAGTACGATCTCGGTTCCGATATCGTGATGATCTTCGACGAATGCACGCCGTACCCGGCGGACTGGGACTACGCTAAACGCTCGATGGAAATGTCGCTGCGCTGGGCGAAACGTAGCCGCGACCGCTTTGACGGCCTCGGCAATAAAAACGCGCTGTTTGGCATTATTCAGGGCAGCGTTTACGAAGATTTACGCGATATCTCGGTCAAAGGTCTGGTAGAGATTGGCTTTGATGGCTACGCTGTCGGCGGTCTGGCTGTGGGTGAGCCGAAGGAAGATATGCACCGCATTCTGGAGCATGTCTGCCCGCAAATTCCGGCAGATAAACCGCGTTACCTGATGGGCGTCGGCAAGCCGGAAGACCTGGTTGAAGGCGTTCGTCGCGGCATCGATATGTTCGACTGCGTCATGCCGACCCGCAACGCCCGTAACGGTCATCTGTTTGTGACCGACGGCGTGGTAAAAATCCGTAATGCGAAGTACAAAAGCGATACCAGCCCGCTGGACGCTGAGTGTGATTGCTACACCTGTCGCAATTATTCACGCGCTTACTTGCACCATCTTGACCGTTGTAACGAAATATTGGGTGCGCGTCTCAATACCATTCATAACCTGCGATACTATCAGCGTTTAATGGCTGGTTTACGCAAGGCTATTGAAGAGGGTAAATTAGAGAACTTCGTGACCGATTTTTACCAACGTCAGGGGCGACCCGTTCCACCTGTAAACGTTGATTAATTTTAATAATGAGGGAATTTGAATGAGCTTTTTTATTTCTGATGCGGTAGCAGCAGCCGGAGCACCATCGCAGGGCAGCCCGATGTCTCTGATCCTGATGCTGGTGGTGTTTGGTCTGATTTTCTATTTCATGATCTTACGTCCACAGCAGAAACGTACCAAAGAACACAAAAACCTGATGAGCTCCATCGCCAAGGGTGATGAAGTATTAACCAACGGTGGATTAGTGGGCCGCGTGACCAAAGTCACCGAAACTGGCTATATCGCTATTGCCCTGAACGATACCACTGAAGTGGTTATCAAACGTGACTTCGTAGCTGCCGTTCTGCCGAAAGGCACGATGAAGGCGCTGTAATTTATTGTTTTCCCAAAGGGAACTGCCGTGTTAAACCGTTATCCTTTGTGGAAGTACATTATGCTGGTCGTCGTCATTGTCGTCGGCCTGCTTTACGCACTTCCCAACCTGTATGGTGAGGATCCGGCTGTTCAGGTCACTGGCGCGCGCGGCGTCGCCGCCAGTGAGCAAACGCTGATCCAGGTCCAGAAAACGTTACAACAAGAAAAAATCACCGCCAGGTCTGTCGCGCTGGAAGAGGGCGCTATTCTGGCGCGTTTTGACTCCACTGATACACAGCTGCGTGCGCGTGAAGCGCTGATGAGCGTGCTTGGCGACAACTACGTCGTGGCGCTGAACCTTGCGCCTGCAACCCCGCGCTGGCTGTCCACCTTTAAAGCCGAACCGATGAAACTCGGTCTCGACCTGCGTGGCGGCGTACACTTCCTGATGGAAGTCGATATGCAAACCGCGCTGGGCAAACTCCAGGAACAAAACATCGACAGCCTGCGCAGTAATCTGCGTGAGAAAGGCATTCCTTACGCCACCGTGCGTAAAGAAGATAACTACGGCATGAGCATTGCGTTCCGCGACAGCGCCACGCGTGATAAAGCCGTCAGTTATTTGTCCCCTGTCCATCAGGACCTGGTGATTTCCGCACAGGGTGATAATGCGCTGCGTGCGGTGATGACGGACGCGCGTCTGAAAGAAGCGCGCGAATACGCGGTACAGCAGAACATTAACATCCTGCGTAACCGTGTGAACCAGTTGGGTGTTGCTGAGCCGCTGGTACAGCGTCAGGGCGCAGAGCGTATTGTGGTCGAACTGCCGGGCGTGCAGGACACCGCACGGGCGAAAGAAATCCTCGGGGCGACCGCCACGCTGGAATTCCGTCTGGTAAATACCAACGTCGATCAGTCCGCTGCCGCTTCTGGCCGTATTCCGGGCGACTCGGAAGTCAAGAACATGCGTGAAGGCCAGCCGGTTGTGCTGTACAAACGCGTGATCCTGACCGGCGATCACATCACCGACTCCACGTCAAACCAGGATGAATACAACCAGCCGCAGGTAAACATCTCGCTGGATAGCGCCGGTGGCAACATCATGTCTAACTTCACCAAGGACAACATCGGTAAGCCGATGGCGACCCTGTTTGTGGAGTACAAAGACAGCGGTAAAAAAGATGCCAAAGGCCGTTCGGTACTGGTGAAACAGGAAGAAGTGATTAACGTTGCGAACATCCAGTCTCGCCTCGGCAACAGCTTCCGCATCACCGGCATCAACAACCCGAACGAAGCGCGTCAGCTGGCTCTGCTGCTGCGTGCGGGTGCGCTGATTGCGCCGATCCAGATTGTTGAAGAACGTACCATCGGCCCAACGCTGGGTATGCAGAATATCGTCCAGGGTCTGGAAGCGTGTCTGGCTGGCCTGATTGCGTCGATTCTGTTCATGATCTTCTTCTACAAGAAGTTTGGTTTAATCGCGACCACCGCGCTGCTGGCTAACCTGGTACTGATTGTCGGTATTATGTCCCTGCTGCCGGGGGCGACGCTGACCATGCCGGGTATCGCGGGTATCGTCTTAACCCTTGCGGTGGCGGTCGATGCCAACGTACTGATTAACGAACGTATCAAAGAAGAGTTGAGCAACGGGCGTTCAGTACAGCAGGCCATTGATGAGGGTTATAAAGGCGCGTTCAGTTCTATCGTCGATGCGAACATCACGACGCTGATCAAAGTCATCATCCTGTACGCTGTGGGTACCGGGGCGATTAAAGGTTTTGCGATTACTACCGGTATTGGTGTGGCGACGTCAATGTTTACCGCGATCGTCGGTACCCGTGCCATCGTGAACCTGGTGTACGGCGGCAAACGCATTAAAAAGCTGTCTATCTGAGGAGTGCGGTGTGGCACAGGAATATACTGTTGAACAATTGAACCACGGGCGTAAAGTCTGGGACTTTATGCGCTGGGATTACTGGGCCTTTGGCATCTCTGGCCTGCTGCTGGTTATTTCTATCATCGTGATCGGCGTGCGTGGTTTTAACTGGGGTCTGGATTTCACTGGCGGTACCGTCATTGAAATCTCCCTTGAAAAACCGGCTGAAATTGATGTTATGCGTGAAGCGCTGGTCAAAGCGGGCTTTGAAGAGCCGCTGCTCCAGAACTTCGGCAGCAGCCGCGATATCATGGTGCGTATGCCTCCCGTTCACGGTGAAACCGGTGGACAGGAGCTGGGCAGCAAGGTCCTGGAGGTGATTAACCAGTCCACCAGCCAGAACGCAGCGGTAAAACGCATTGAGTTCGTCGGGCCAAGCGTGGGTGCCGATCTGGCACAAACCGGTGCAATGGCGCTGATGGTAGCGCTGATTTCCATCCTGATTTACGTCGGCTTCCGCTTCGAGTGGCGTCTGGCGGCCGGGGTGGTTATCGCGCTGGCGCACGACGTGATCATCACGATGGGCGTGCTCTCGCTGTTCCATATTGAGGTCGACCTGACGATCGTCGCTTCGCTGATGTCGGTTATCGGCTACTCGCTGAACGACAGCATCGTGGTTTCGGACCGTATCCGTGAGAACTTCCGCAAGATCCGTCGCGGCACGCCTTACGAGATCTTCAACGTCTCGCTGACCCAGACGTTGCACAGGACGTTGATCACCTCAGGAACCACCTTAGTGGTGATCCTGATGCTTTACCTCTTTGGCGGTGCGATGCTGAAAGGCTTCTCGCTGACGATGCTTATCGGTGTTTCCATCGGTACCGCATCGTCCATCTACGTGGCCTCGGCGCTGGCGCTGAAGCTTGGGATGAAGCGCGAGCATATGCTCCAGCAGAAAGTTGAGAAAGAAGGGGCGGATCAGCCGTCAATTCTGCCTTAAGACTGCGCAGTTCTGAAGATCTGAATCCCGGTCGCAAGGCCGGGATTTTTTTATTCTCTTTTCCTCCTCATGACTGACAGTATGCTGTCAGCAGCCCTCCTATATTGGTCTGCATCCGCCGAGTTGAACGCGATTAAATTTCCGTTTGCGCCGTCATTACAACCGGCTGGATCTTCCCGTCTTTAAACACCATCCGCTCGAGGCACAGCATCCGGTGCCCCGCCTCCAGGTCGCCGGGAATACGGCGATGGTAGGCGATCAGCCATTCGTCGCCATCGTCCCCGTTCAGGGAAATACACCCGTGGTGCCCCGGGCCATCAGCGATGTCCTGCGCATCCAGAATCGTCGTTTTTGGGCCAGGGAAAACAAACGGCGAGTCGCTGTCGGCGGTGACAACGTGATAGGTGCCGTTGATCCAGCCACCTTCCGACCACATAAAGTGGTAGCGGCCCTGACGCTTAATCATGCACGGCGCTTCCACATAGCCGGGAATGTCGATTTCGCGAAATACCGAGCCATCCTCAAAGGGCACGAAGCCGTTCATTTCCGGGTTCATCAGGGCGACATTGCAGTGCCCCCAGCCGCCGTAGTAGAGATAAATTTTGCCGTCATCATCGGCGAACAGGTGCGCGTCAATGGGCTGCGCGTCGTGAATAAAACGGCCGATCAGCGGCTGTTGCAGCAGCGCGCGGAAAGGGCCAGCGGGAGAGTCGGCCACCGCGATCTCCAGCCCGCCGGTTTCATCATTGCTCTGAATATCGTTAGACGCGAAGACCAGATAGTATTTGCCGTTGCGGGCAACAATAGTCGGTGCCCATACCGCGCGCCAGATCCACGGAAAATCCGTCATCTGAATAATCCCTGAATGTTTCTCCCAGTGGACCAGATCCGGCGACGAGAAGGCGTCGATGTTCATCTGCTGCTGATAGTCGCTGAAGGATCGGGTGACATAGATCCAGTACTGGTTGTCATAAAAACGGATTTCTGGATCGGCGTACCAGCCATCGACGATCGGGTTTTTAATGGTTACAGACATGATCACTCCCTGGTATTAATTAAATCGTTAAGCCGCAGGCCGCAGTAATCCAGCACCAGTTCGCAGAACATGGCGTTCGCCCAGGAGAACCACGGACGGGTAAAGCGTGAGGGATCGTCAGGATCGAAGGACTCATGCATCATCCGGGTATCATTGTCGGTGGCGATCAGCATCTGGATCATGGCGAGTTTTTCCGCCGCATCGTCTGACGTCAGTCCCTGCACGGCCAGCGCAATCGGCCAGATATAGCCTTCTGGCGTATGCGGGCTGCCGACGCCCTGCGCGAAGTGCCCGGCGGTAAAAGAAGGATTGTCGGGGCTGAGAATGAAGCGCCGGGTATTCAGATAGCGCGGATCGTCTTTCGCCAGCGCGCCGAGCAGCGGCAGCGAGAGCAGGGAAGGGATATTGGCGTCATCCATCAATAACGCATTCCCCTGCCCGTCGGTTTCATAGCAGTACATTGCGCCGTATTTTTCATGCTCCGTGACGGCGAAGCGCTCAATGCCGGTGCGGATGGTGTCTTTCAGCCAGGCCGCCCGGAGCCGTAAATCTTCGTCATGCAACACCTCATGGGCGATCTCTTCCAGATAGCCGAGCACCACCACCGCAAAGAAATTGGCAGGCACCAGATAGCCCCAGCGGCAGGCGTCATCGCTGGGGCGAAAGCCCGACCAGGTCATGCCGGTGTAGCTCACCGGTGCGCCTTTACCCTCGTGGGTCAGGGTATCGGTGGGCGCTGGCGGGTTGGGGCGCTGGAAACGATAAGGGGATTGTTCCTCATGGTGCAACTCCGTCTCCCACAGATCGAGGATCAGATTACTGGCCTGAACAAACGTCTCGTTAAAGTGGCGGGTAATGCCGGTCACTTTCCAGAAAAGCCAGGCCAGCTGGAGCGGATAGCAGAGCGAGTCAATTTCATATTTACGCTCCCAAATTTGCGGCTGCATATCGGTGAGGTCACCCTGATGACCGGAGCCGTCCGGGTGACGGTTAAACGCGTTGGCATAGGGGTCAAGGGTAATAAAGTGCAGCTGCTGCTGGATCACCCCCGCGATCATCGCCTGTAATTCCTGATGCTGCTGGCAGAAAAGCAGATAGGGACGCATCTGACACGCCGAGTCCCGCAACCACATCGCCGGAATATCACCGGTGATGGCAAACACGCCGTGCTCACTGGTTTGCAGGGTGGTATCCAGAGTATTGGCCAGCGCGCGCTCCAGAATCGCGGCAATTTTCTCGTTGCCGGTCAGGCGTAAAATCTGTTCTTTACAGACATTGATAAATTCACGGTCTTGTATCTTCATTGATAAATACTTCCTTAATATTTAGATCACCAGTTCCATCCGCTGAATAACATGGTCCTGATAGACTTTATCCAGCTCGACAAAATAACCACTCCAGCCCCAGACGCGGACTATCAGGTTGCGATAATTTTCCGGGTGTTTTTGCGCATTGATTAACGTCTCCCGATTAACGGCGTTAAGCTGAATCTGATGGCCGCCTGCCTCGATAAACGACTTAACCATCAACGCGACTTTGGCAATGCTGTCTGCGGTGCGAAACAGAGTATCGTGAAGTTCCAGCGTCAGTGGCCCGCCGTTGATGGTGCGTTTTAAATCCGGCCTGGTGAAGGATTTAATAATCGAAACCGGCCCGGCGCATTTTGTGAAAAGACCGGGGGAATAGTTACAGCCAATGCCTTCCCCGCGATACCGGCCGTCGGGCGTTGCCGGAAGATCTGACGAGTGCCAGATATAATACATGGCTGACCCCGTACCTGAGCGGAATATACCGCCGCGTTCATTTTTCCGCCCCTGAAGTTCATCGGCAAAACAGTTTAATAAATCAACGGCGATGCTATCGACATAATCATCGTTCTGTCCCATTTTAGGCGTCAGATAACGTAATTGATTTGCCAAATCCTCATAACCGACAAAATCATTTTTTAAGGCCGCGAGCATCTCCTCTGCCGTAATAATTTGCTCATCAAAAATGAATTTTTTAATGGCGGCGAGAGAATCTGCCGCCGTGGATAATCCGGTGCCGTGCAGCCCATAGTTATTATAGATACAGCCCAACGAAATATCCCTCGCCGTTTCCGTACAGCCCTCCATCATCAGTGAAAAATAAGGGGCGGGAAACAGATACAGGTTTTTTATCTGCTGGCAAATCGTATCAATTCTGCTGGCGATGGTGCTTTTAACATGGGTGAAAAGCTCGGAATAGCTGGCGCAGGCGGCGAGTTTTTTACCGACCGTATCAAGAACCGCCTCAGCGAAAGAGAGTCCGTTAATGTTCGGGATATCCATTGCCCGACCCGGAATAATAAATTCCCAGCAGGCGGCAACAACATAATTATAAGCGTCTGCTTTGCTGTATCCCAACGCCATCAGGCCGGGGATCACCACATCATCATTCGCATATTGCGGAAAGCCAAGACCCTGTTTGGTCAGGCGGGTCGCCAGAATATAAGTTTCAATTGGGGTTTTGCTGTGTACCCGAAGATTAATTTTCGGATCGATGACGTTTAAATTGAGGCTGGCTTTAAGGCACAACGCCGACAACAGATTATAGCTGTCCGTGCCGTCCGGGTTGAGTCCACCCAACATCAGCGTTTGACCGTTATCTCCCTGCTGGACGCCGGGATAAATATCCGCGTCGCGGTTAAAGGTCAGGAAAAACTCTTCCAGCAATTCCAGCGCCGATTCTTCATTCAGCGCCCCCGTTTGCAGATCGTGTTCCAGCCACGGATAGAGATATTGATCCAGACGGCCAATAGTATTATGCCAGTGCCCGCCGCACCACGCGGTAAAATGCAAAATGCGAAACATCTGTAGAGCTTCAAGGAAATTTTCTGGCGGGTTGGCCGGAACGCGGGAGAGCGTGCGCGCCACCACCTTATTGCCCTGCAATTGCGCGGTTTCCCGGTAGCGCTCTGAAAGATCGAGAATGCTTTCCAGGATCTCAATTTGCAGCTGGGTATACCCGGCCTGCTCTGATTGATTGTGCTGCTGGAACTGCGCTTTCAGCACCTCAAGGCTGGCGATCTTAGGCCGCAGACCGGTGCGGATAAGCCGGGTGTAATCAAGACTTAAATTAGAGACTTCACCATGCACGAAATGTGTGGCTTTTAATTCCGCCATCTCGCGCGCGGTTAACAGGGCCGGAACCGCAGGCACCGTGCGCGTAAAAGCAATACGCTCATTGGCAAACACGACGGGCGTTTCTTTACTGAGCATATGGATCAGACGCAACGCCTCCCGCCGGGTATGACTCAGATTATCCCGGCTGAATGTCCCGGCTAACGCGTCATTGTCTTCGGGCTGCTGCCGCCAGGGGATCTGAATTTTATCAGTAATAAATTGCTGGCGTAGCAGCGCAATACGGTCATTCATAATATTTCACTCCGTATGCCAAAATCGCGGAATATATTCACTGGCGCATGAATCGCTTTTTGCTCGTCAAAACCTGGCTGATACGCTCTGCCGATCTGTGCATATTTCGCACCAGCGGTCCGGTGATAGGGGAGAAGCTCGACCTTAATTAAGGATTTAGCCTGATGAATTAATTCGGCGGTTTGACGGAAATTATGTTCGTTATCGTTGACGCCCGGTATGAGCGGGATTCGGATGGTAAAAGGTTTCTCGCTATTACAAAGGGTATGCAGATTGTGAAGTATTTTGTCATTACTATGACCGGTGTATTTTTTATGGCATTCAGCATCGACTATTTTGATATCCAGCATCACATAGTCTATTTGCGCAATAATTCGGGTAAAGATTTCACTGTCACAATACCCTGAGGTTTCGATGGCCGTATGCATATCGGGAATGTGTTGCAGTACATCCAGTAAAAATGCGGGCTGCATGAGTGGCTCGCCGCCAGAAAAGGTCACGCCGCCGCCGTATTTCGCATACCAGCCACTGTTAATGCGCAGTCTTTCGATCAGATCGGCGGAGCTGATTTCCTCACCTGACGTTTTGGCTAATGCCGGAAGGATCTTTGCGCAGCGGCAACAGCGGTTATTTTCCTGAATAAATTGCTGCAGATGGCAGTACCGGCATTCGGTTTGAGTGGCCATCACCTGCGGGTGCTTTTTCTGCCCTTCCGGGTTATGGCACCAGCTGCATAGCAAGGGGCATCCTTTCAGAAAAACCGTTTGCCTGATGCCCGGCCCGTCAAAGACCGAGAACTCTTTGAGATCAAATATGATGCCTCGCTCCATTGCGATCCTCCCCGTATTCCGCCCGTTTCTACACCTCCGGTCGGAAACCGGAGGGCAGAGTGAAGATCAGTGAGCGGTCGTCTCCATGTGTGCCGTGGCGTTAAGCAGGCGAGGGCAGGCCTGATCGCTGCTATCGAACAGATGACAACATTCAGCCGGTAAATGTAACCTTATTTCACTGTAATAAGCGTACTGGTGGTAGCCATTGAGTTTGGCGGTGAAATCGCCTTCAAAATAGAGGCAGGTGGCATCGCCGAGCTGCTCCACAAAATGGACGCTGCGAACGAGGCTGTTTGGCCCGTCCTCTTTCTGCAGAGAAATATGTTCCGGGCGGATGCCGACCGTCACATCCTCCGCGCAAGTCAGGCGCTCACCGTTGACGTTAACCGCCAGCGTTTCCCCGCCGGGAAGTTTGACCTCCACATGGTCGGCATGAACGCTGACCACCTTCGCGGGCAGGAAATTCATCCGCGGAGAGCCGATAAAGCTGGCGGTGAATTTATTGCGCGGGGACTCGTACAGCTCCAGCGGCGTGCCAATTTGCGCCACGCTACCGTACTTGTTGACGCTTTCACCGCTGTTGAGCAGGACGATTTTATCGGCCAGCGTCATGGCTTCAACCTGATCGTGGGTAACATACACCGTCGCCACATTTTCAAATTCGCGATGCAGGCGGCCAATTTCCAGCCGCATTTGTGCGCGCAGACCGGCATCCAGGTTTGATAACGGTTCATCAAACAAAAAGACGCCGGGTTTACGCACGATGGCGCGACCAATTGCCACGCGCTGGCGCTGACCGCCGGAAAGGGCGGCGGGCCTGCGCAGCAGGAGGTCTTCAAGCTGTAACGACTTTGCCGCTGCCGCGACGTATCGTTTGACCTCATCGGTCGGCATTTTCGCCATTTTCAGCGCGAATCCCATATTTTCCTCCACGGTCATATGGGGATAGAGCGCGTAGTTCTGGAAAACCATCGCGATGCCCCTTTCAGAAGAGGCCGTTTCGGTCATGCGCTTATCATCAATATAAAGCTCGCCTGCGGATATCTCTTCCAGACCGGCAATCATCCGTAGCAGCGTTGACTTACCGCAGCCGGAAGGACCGACAATCACGCAAAACTCGCCTTTATCGATCGTCAGGTTAATGTTGTTAACGACAATCTGTTTTGCCGAGTACGCTTTGTAGACGGACTCTAGTCGTATCGTTGCCATGACTTCACCCTTTAATGTGCTTCAGCGGTTTTCTGGCGTCCATCGACCCACGGGAATTCAGCGATACGCAAACGCGCGCAGCCGTAGGGAACGAGCGTGGCAAGCGTAGGGCAGCACATCGCGTCGTAGGCCGGGCTGTTAGGCATCGGGGCCACCGAGTTATCCATCATCTTCCAGGTCGGCATCCGGCGGGCGCTGGCGCGGAGGGTGACGGGGGCATTTTCCAGCGCGAAGGGCTGATCACCGGAAGGGCAGCAGCTAATACTGCGCACGATTAACCCTTCGCCTGGCTGCACGTCCAGCGCGTAATCCCAGCAGTTGCGAGGGCGGATTTCCCAGTCGCCGCTCAGCGAACCGCCGGGGATGTTTTCCCAGATCTCGCCAGGCGTATGCACCATCAGCAGTGGGCCATAATAAACGCCGACAGCATTGCGCGGACGTCGTTCCAGACGCGGCTGCCGTTCAAAAGTGATGCTCAGCGTGTCGCCTGCCTGCCATTGGCGGGTCAACGGCAGATAGCCCTTGCCGTCGCAGGTAATCTCTTCGCCGTTGAGGGTAAAGACCGTGTTTTCACTCCACTGCGGAATGCGCAGCCACAGGGTTTTTTCGCCTGCGGGGGCACGACGAATGTCCAGCCGCAGATCGGTATTAAACGGGTAGTCGGTTTGCAGGGAAATCTGCCAGTCGCCGGAAACCACTTCCGCAGGGCCGTAAACCATACAGGCCAGATCGTCGCTGCCTGCCTGCATAAACAGGCTGTTGCACAGTTTGGGCCAGCCCTGATGATAGTTGGCGGTGCAGCAACCAAAATTGGGTTCCAGGCCAAAAATATTGCAGTCGTCGCCGCTGTAGGTCCAATTACGTTTGGCGATGCTTACTGCGATTTGATTCGGCTGCTGGTGATACTGATGCGCCATCATATCGGCGGTGATCCCGGCGGGCAGGGCGTTATACGCGATGCGCTCAAGGCGTTCAGCAAACTGCGCATCGCCATAAATGCGCAGCAGGTTTTCCAGCGAGAACATGAGTTCGACGATGGCACACAGCTCCACGCCCTGTTCCGGCGCGTTGCCCGCCAGCCATTCGTCCCCGGAGAACATCCCCTGCGGCTGACCGTGATAGTGATCCAGCTCGGCAAAGCAGCGGTGAATTTCTGCCAGACGCTCGCGCTGCTGGTGGATGGCGTCATGCATCGCCGAATATTTCATGCCCATCGCCACGTTGACGACGTGGGTTAAGTGCGAGAAATAATTGACCGGGCCGGTCGGCAGGTGGTGAATAATAAAGTCCGGCCAGTTGTCGCCCTGTTCGAGCAGTAATTTCGCCAGCGCCGGTAATTGTTCATCATCCGGCCGTTGTTTCCACGTCCACAAAACCGACAGCACATTATCCGCCGCGCGCGCTTTGCCCCAGTCGCTGAGCGGGCGCGCAGGCAGATGCTGAAGCTGATAATGAAAATAGCGCTGCATAAAAGGCACCACGCGAGGATCGTGAGTGGCATCGGCGTACTGCATTAATACTTTTAATGCCACCATGCGCGGCCACCAGTCGTTATTTTGCGTCGGGCCAAACTGACCGTCTGCGTCCTGGCTGGCGAGCATCCACTCGATCCATTTTTGCGCTTTCTTAATCAGCTTCTCGTCCTGCAGGCAGTACGCCAGCGGCACCAGCCCGTCCAGATAGTAGGGGCCACGCTCCCAGTTTTCACCGCTGCCGCCGAGCCAGCCGCTGTTTGCGCCCACATCGGGCCAGATTTCTTCCAGCTGCCCGGACAAACCCTCGGCCTGTAACGTTAACTGCCGTTTAAGCCAGCCCGCAGGCGTAATCTGACCGGGGTTAATAAAGGATAATGTTTGCAGAATATAGGGTACGGTATTTAGCTTCATGTGAAATCTCCATGAATAAAATTTTATTTGCTTAACCTTTGGTCGCGCCGCTGGTTAATCCACTGACATAATGTTTTTGTAAAAACAGGAAAATAATGATGCACGGCAGCATGGCAAACACGGTGCAGGCCTGTAATAGTCCCCAGTCAACCGAACCGTATTTACCCGCGCTGGTCATCAGCAACAGAATCGGCATGGTGTAATTGTCGGAGTCGGTCATAAATATCAGCGCCACCAGAAACTCATTCCATGCGGCAATAAAGGTTGTGACGACCACGGTGACAATCCCTGGCGACACCATGCGCGGCATCACCCGGAAAAGGATTTTCACCGGTGAGCAGCCGTCGAGCTGCGCGGCTTCATCAATTTCTTTGGGAATGCTGTCAAAGGTATTGCGCATCATAAAAATGCTAAACGGTAGCTGGAAGGTGATATAAACCAGTACCAGACCGAGGATATTATTTTGCAGACCCAGTTTGGTAATGATGATAAATAATGGCGTCAGGATCGGCTGGGAGGGGATCATCATCGTGAGCAATATCAGCACAAAGAACACGTTTTTACCGCGAAAGTGAAAGCGGGAAAAACCGTATCCGGCTAACGTCGATAACAGCACGGTGCCGATGACCGTCAGAAAAGAGACTATTCCTGACAGCATGATGGCCCGCGACATATTGTTATTAGACAGCAGCAGTTTACTAAAATTATCGAGAGTAAATACCGAGGGCCACCAGCGCGGCGGCATCAGTACCAACTCCGCCGCCGGTTTCATCGATGCCAGAAGTACGCAGAGAAGCGGATACAAAAAAACGATAACCATACCGGCGTTAACCGCATAGAATAAAATTTCCAGCAGCCGGTTTTTCTTCCTCTGGGTATGCAGGATCACTTCCGTATTCATGATTAAGCTCGTCCTTCTTTATCGCGTAATAGCCAGATTTGCAAAATACTCACGACCATTAAGATGAGTAGCTGAATAATTGACAGCGCTGCGCCATAACCCAGTCGGCCATTAATAAACGAATTGTTGTAAATCAGGAAAACGCTGGTGAGGGTTTTATCCATCGGGCCGCCATTGGTGATGATATAAAACTGATCGAAGGCCAGCAGTGAACCGGTGACGGAGAGAATTAGCGTTAGCATAAACGTGCGCCGCATCAGCGGCAGCGTAATGTAGAATAAACGTCGCCAGCCAACCGCACCATCGACCTGCGCAGCATGATAAATATCTTTACTGATCCCCTGTAACCCCACCAGCAGCAGGATCATATTGAAACCCAGCGTTTTCCATAACACCATCGTGATGACCACGATCAGGCTCATGCTGAGCGAGTCCTGGTACATGATCGGCGATTCAACCAGATTAAGGGAAACCGCAAGGTGGTTGAGTAAACCGAAACGAATATCCAGCAGCCATTTCCATAAGATACTGGCGGTGCCGAAGCCGATTACCGTCGGAAGAAAATAGATGCTACGAAAGAAAGCGACGCCGGGCCTGCCGCTGTTTTTGACTAACGATGCCAGAAACATCGACAGTATAAAAATAAGCGGGGTCACGATAAGGGCGTAGGCAAAGGTAAATTTTAGCGCGTGCCAGAAAACATCATCCTGGAAAATATTGGTATAGTTCATCCAGCCAATGAATTTGGTTTTACCAAACATTGGCCATTTGAAGAATGACATCCACGCGGTCATCATGAGCGGAATGACAAAGAAAAATACCATTATCGCTAATACCGGTAAAATAAATAAAAAACCTAAATATCCCTTGCGGTTGTTTTTCCTGAATTTTGGCAGGGCAACGTTCTGAAAAATATGTGATTGCGGAACTTCCTTTTGTGCAAACATTCTCATCACCTCAGCAGGTCATCTGTCTACGGAAAGTTGTCGGCAGACGACCTATGTGTTTATTGAATCAAAAAAACTTAAACTTACTCTTCTGCCATTTTTATGATTTGGTTAATTTTTTGATCCGCCGTCTTCAGTGCGCCGTCAATATCGCCATCAAATATCGATTTTTGCAGCATGGTCAGCCAGGGACTATTGGTGGCGTTAAAGGTTTCATTGTAAGGAACCAGGAAAGGAATATACCCTTTCGCCAGCGCTTTGTTGGCCAGCAGGTATTTGGGGTCCTGCTGGCTGTACGGGTTATCACTGGCATCCATGCGCGTCGGAACGAAGCCATTTTTTGCCAGCAGTTCGACCTGGGTATTTTTTGACAGCGTCCAGTTGATGAAATCAATCGCTTCATCCTGATGTTTACTTCCTACCGGTAACGCGAATGCGTCGCCGCCGGTAAAAGACGCCCAGTCACCTTTTTTCTCGCCGGGAAAATAGGTGACGCCGTATTCAAGGTTGGGATATTGCTCTTTAAACACTTTGAACGTGAATGCGCCGCTACCAACCATGGCAATCTTGCCGGAGGCAAAATAATCGTTCAGAGACGCATCCAGCCGGGACATCGGCGACATCAGGCCGTCTTTGTACATGTTATGGAAAAAGGTCAGCGTTCTTTTGTTATTTTCAGAGTTAACGACGGATTTTTTGCCATCGCTGGAAATAACACTTCCGCCGTTGGCCCACAGATACGGCATAAAAGTAAAGGCCAGGCCGCCGGAACTGGTTCCCGGAATGCTGAGACCGTAATACTCGTTGCCGAGCTGGCGAATTTTTTCCGAATATTCACGTAATTCTGCCAGCGTTTCGGGGGGATGATTGGGGTCTAAACCCGCTTCACGGAACAGTTTTTTATTGTAAAACAGCAGGGCGGATTCAGCGGCGAACGGCACGGCGTAAAATTTGCCGTTATAGGTGCCTATTCCTTTGAGTGTCGGACTGAACTGGCTCACGTAATCCATTTTGCCGATTTTTTCCGTCAGATCGACAAGCTGTTCGGAACGATTAAGTTCAGGGAAATAGACCAGATCAATGGCGACAATATCGGGTGGATTACCCACGCCAATCGCTGAACTCAGCTTCGTTAACATCTGCGCATTGGGGATCTCATTTAACTTAACGGTAACTTTATCCTGCGATTTATTGTATTCACTAACCAGCATCGGCAGAGCGGATTGATCGCTACGGGCCCAGAAGTTAACGACCTCTTTGGCTTGCGCGAAATGGCTGTATGAAGCCGTTATCAAACAGGCCGCTGCGGTAGTGTATATAATTTTTGAAACCATAAACACCTCTTCGTATTTAATTGTTAAAAGCCTGAGCGCGTAGCTTCACAATGCGTAAAATGAATACAGTGTGCGCCTGGCTTTATCGATGTGATATTAGTAAAATGACGCAGAGTCAATTTACTAATGCGTGTACTCCTTGCCTGTTGATAATTACTTTCAACAGGTTTTCATTACGCTGAAATCATCTTCCTGGTATTTATTCCTGCGACATTTTTATAATCTGTTTGAATTTCTGATCTGCGGTATTCAGCGCATTATCCACATCCCCTTCAAAAATAGATTTCTGCAACATAGTCAGGAATGGGCTACTGGGCGCGCTAATGGCTTCGTTATACGCAGGCAAATAGACAGAGCGTCCGTTAGCCAGGGCTTTGGTTGCTAACAGAAACCTGGGATCTTTCTGGTTATACGGGTTATCGCTGGCGTCCATACGCGTCGGCACAAAACCATTTTTTGCCAGCAGTTCGATCTGTGTTTCTTTAGATAGCGCCCAATCGATAAAGTCGATGGCTTCCTGTTGGTGCTTACTTTTGACAGGGACGGCAAGCGCATCCCCTCCCGCAAAAGAGGCCCAGTCGCCTTTTTTCTCACCCGGATAATACCCTACGCCATATTCGATATGCGGGTAGCTGTCTTTGAAGACTTTAAAGACAAAAGCACCCGAACCGACCATACCGATTTTCCCTGAAGCAAAACTATCAATCAGCGAGTTATCCCCTCTGGAAACAGGAGACATCAGGCCGTCAGTATACATTTTGTGGAAAAATAACAGGGTGCGTTTATTACTTTCTGAATTAATAACGGATTGCTTACCCTCATCAGTAAAGACGTCGCCGCCATTGGCCCACATATAGGGCAGGAGAGTAAATGCCAGGCAGCCAGAGCAGGTGCCGGGGATAGCAAAGCCGTAGTATCCGTCGCCAATCTTATTAATTTTCTCGGAATACTCTCTTAATTCCTGTAGCGTTTCTGGCGGTCTTTCAGGATCTAACCCCGCCTGGCGAAATATCTTTTTGTTGTAAAATAAGAAGGAAGACTCGGCAGAAAATGGCACGCCGTAGAGACGTCCTTTGGAGACGCCGATGGTTTTCAGGGAGCCGCTGAGTTGTTGAATATAATCCCGGTCGCCAATTTTATCCGTCAGGTCTACCAGTTGTTCAGAACCATGAAGCTGCGGCAGAAAAGAGACATCCAGCGCCACCAGGTCCGGGGCGCTGTCGGCGGCAATCGATGAGCTAAGCTTGGTTAACATGCTCTCGCCGGGGATCATGTTCAGCTTAATATTGACTTTATCCTGGGATTTATTATAAGCCGCAACCAGCAGTTCCAGTGACGTCTGATTAGAGCGCCCCCAGAAGGTAACAGTTTCTTTTGCGTGTGCAATGCTACCCAATGTCGCAGAAATAATACAGGCGGCAAGAGTGGTATGTAGAGCCTTTGAAAACATAAACACCTCGGTTTTGTTAACTTATGGAATATCTACAACTTGATTCACTCATTTGCAGGTAGCAGGGAACGATAATTTTTCCCCGGTGGACCTGCCCATCAATTTTTTCTATTAAACATTTACCGGCGATCCGGCCTAATTCTTTCAACTCAAAATCAACGCTGCTAAGCGTCGGGCGACAGAGTTCGGTAATCACCTGCCAGTTATCGTAACTCACGACCGCCACATCTTTTGGCACCTGGCGATGATGTTCATGTAATGCCTGTAATACGCCATGTGCGATTAAATCATTTCCGGTAATAATGCCGTCCACTTCAGGACACCGGGACAGAATTTCCCGTGCAGCGGCATAGCCATGTTCAGAATTCCACGGACCGTATTGCAGCGGATAATCTTTTAAGCCGTGAGCAGATAGCACGCTTTTACAGCCAGCATCGCGCTGGCGGACCGCCATAAAATGTGCAGGCCCGGTAATTTGCACAATATGTTTGCAGCCCTGGGTGATCAAATGCTGACTGGCAAGCTGGCCCGCACCGATATCATCAGGCAGGACGCAAAGGGCATTTTCATCTTCAACGTCGGTGTAGGCATAGACTACCGGCGTCTGATTCTTTTTCATTGGCAGCGGCAGGCGGGTATCCGTTTTAGCAGCGGTGACAATAATGCCGTCAACGCGTTTTGCCAGTAAAGAATCAACATGTCTTTTAAGTTCCTGCTCGCAGCCGCCAGCATTACACAGGAACACGGATATTTGCGCTTCCGCCAGCGCATTCTCTATTCCATTAAGAATAGGCAGACTGAAACGTCCGTAATTATCGCTGGATAATAATCCAATGGTGTATGTTTTCTTTTGATGCAGCGCGCGTGCCAGTTCGCTCGGTCGGTAATCCAGTTCGTTAATGACTCTCTTAATGTTATCCTGGGTTTGCCGACTAATTGATCCGGTGCCGTTCATGACTTTTGACACGGTACTAATACTGACATTGGCTGCACTGGCAATGTCTTTTATCGTGACGCGAGTGCCTGGTTTGCTTTTTTTCATCATTAGAGGAGGCCAGGTTATTTTGAATGCGGCGAGGATATAAGAAAAGGAAAACGTTTTCCTATTAAATTATAACCAGAGTGAGAAAAAGATCACAATTGTCTTCATTGGTGGGGTAATAATGTGACTGAGGTAATATTTATACAATTTAATATATATTGGCAGGGTGAATAAAATACCGAGATATTCCTCTGGTATATATATTAAAAATGAATGAGGTGTTTTTATGATAATATTTGTATGGTGATTAAATTAGTCTATAAATAAAATTGTGGTGAATGTTTTCCAGGCGTGCGACATAAAAAAAGCCGATCCACAGATCGGCTTTTTACATCGTTATGACATCAGAAATTGTAGCCTGCGACCAGATACCAGCCAAAGCCGTTAGATTTGATCGGCTCGGCCTGCCAGACCGGCTGGTCGCCATCGTTCCACTGGCCGCCGTTATGGAAGTAACGCGCGACGACTGAGTAGTGCCAGTGGTCGTAGTTCAGCGCCAGCACGTGGCTGGAAGCGATAGAGTTGCTGGTGCGGTATTGATCGTCGCCCAGATCCGAACCCCAGTCGAAGTTGGTAAAGCCGATGTAGCTTAAGTGGCCGCCCCAGACATCGGTGATTGGCACAAAGTATTTCACTTTGAAACGGTAGCCGTCCCACTCGTTCTCGTTTGACGCGCCGTAGTTCTGCCACTGGTATTTTGCGTAAACGTTCAGCGACAAACCAATCGGCAGTCCGGTTTCAACGTCCGTGCCCAGACCCATGTACCAGGTGCTCTGACGGCCCGACTCGTTGCGGCCCATATCGTAGATATAGTTGTTGGCAAAGTACCATTCTTTAAACGGTCCAACGCTCAGATCGGAGTTGGTCAGCTTGTCGATGGAGAAACGCGGCTCGATTTCGGTAAACAGCGGGGAACCGTGATTCCAGATACCGCGAGAATCGCCGTCGCCGCCGAAGAAGCGCGGAGCATCGACATAGCCGTAGAAATCAAACCAGTCCTTTTTCGCGAAGGCTTCGTATTCGAGGTAGGTATCGTTGCGCAGCGCCGGTCCGAAGCGGGTGTGATAGCTGCCGACCACGTTGACGCTCTGATGCCACCAATCGGAAAGGAACTGCGGTTTTTCTTCTTCTGCGGCGTTCACCGAAAAAGTGGAAGAGAGCGCCAGCACAGCGCCTGCTGCAAGAATTGTATATTTCATAGTTATGCCACTGTTTAAAAATCCCTCACGGGAACGAAAGATGAGTACGCGTTGCTAAATGTTTCAATTTTTCTGTGGGGCCTATTATAAGAATCCCTGCTCACAAAAATATGTGTTGTTTCACATTCTTCTCATTGACGTAATCGATTGCGTTCACGTTTGCGTACTTTAACGGCGGCGATTGTACTGGCAACTGCGTGGGTTGCCAATATTCGCTTACGAAATACGGGGAAAAGCGGGCGGAAAATGATCCGCCCTGGCAGGATTAAGGTTGTTGTGCGGGCTGAATGTCATGGATTCGAATGAAACCTAACTGCTCAGGCGTAATGCCATTGAGTTGCAGGGCAACATCGACATCGCTGGGGGCCAGGGTGCTGGCAGGGGCGTTGATCAACTGGCTCTGCACGTTAACTTCCTGATAGTTCTGGGTGGTGCCCTGAAGCTGTCCCCATTCTACCGTGCCGCTGAAGGCCGGTAACGGATCGTTCGATTCGCCCTGAATACGCAGCGTCGCCCGCGTGCCGTCGGCATTTGGCGCGATATTGGTCAGCGACATCCGCAGCATCCCGATCTGACTGTTCAGGCGGGCGGGCGTGTTTGCGCCGGGCAGTAAATAAACGCCGCTGGCCGATTTCGCATTCAGCGCATTTTGCTGGGTGATTTTTACCGTTTCTTTATTCAGCTCCGTCATTTCTTTATTGAGCGTGCTTACGCTCTGATGCAACTGACGAACTTCACTGTGCGGTGCGCAGGCGGCCAGAGTAAACAGGCTCCCCAGCGTCAAAGCTTTCAGATAACCTCTTGTCATAGCGTCGATTCCTTCAAAAGGGCAATTATTATCATTAGGGTAGAGGATAACGGCGCGCCTGCCATCGATCCATAGTCTCAAAAAAGCTCTTCCTTTGTAGTCCCGCCAGTTCAGGGTAAACTATAGGCCACATTCACCACTCGTCAGGACGCGTTATGCACTGCCCATTCTGTTTAGCCGTAGATACCAAAGTAATTGACTCCCGTCTGGTGGGGGAAGGCTCTTCAGTGCGCCGTCGTCGGCAGTGTCTGGTCTGTAATGAACGCTTCACCACCTTTGAAGTGGCGGAACTGGTGATGCCGCGAGTGGTGAAAAGCAACGACGTCCGCGAACCCTTTAATGAAGATAAACTGCGCAACGGTATGCTGCGCGCGCTGGAAAAGCGCCCGGTGAGTGCGGATGACGTCGAAATGGCGCTTAATCACATTAAATCGCAATTACGGGCAACCGGTGAACGCGAAGTGCCCAGTAAGATGATCGGCAATCTGGTGATGGAGCAGCTTAAAAAGCTCGATAAAGTGGCCTACATCCGTTTTGCCTCCGTCTACCGCAGTTTCGAAGACATCAAAGAATTTGGCGAAGAGATCGCCCGCTTACAGGATTAACTCATGCAGGATGAAGTGTACATGGCGCGGGCGCTGAAGCTGGCGCAGCGCGGTCAGTTTACCACCCATCCCAATCCCCGCGTGGGCTGTGTGATTGTCAAAGAAGGCGACATCGTCGGGGAAGGTTTTCACCAGCGCGCGGGCGAGCCACATGCGGAAGTGTATGCCCTGCGTATGGCGGGCGAAAAGGCCCGTGGTGCAACGGCCTATGTGACGCTTGAGCCGTGCAGTCATCATGGCCGCACGCCGCCGTGCTGCGAAGCGCTGATTGCAGCAGGCGTCGCGCGCGTTGTCGTCGCCATGCAGGACCCCAATCCACAGGTGGCCGGGCGCGGTCTGTACCGTCTGCAACAGGAAGGTATTGAGGTCAGTCACGGGCTGATGATGAGCGAAGCGGAAGCGCTGAATAAAGGCTTCCTGAAAAGAATGCGCACCGGCTTTCCGTATGTGCAGCTTAAGCTTGGCGCGTCGCTGGACGGACGCACGGCAATGCACAGCGGCGAAAGCCAGTGGATCACCTCACCGCAAGCGCGGTGCGATGTGCAGCGTTTGCGCGCGCAAAGTCACGCCATTCTGACCACCAGTGCCACGGTGCTGGCGGACGATCCGCAGCTGAACGTCCGCCGCGATGCGCTTTCCGCCGAGGTGCTGGCGCGCTATCCGCAGGATGAATTGCGCCAGCCTGTGCGCGTGGTGATTGACAGCCACAACCGCGTGACCCCGGAACACCGCATCGTTCAGCAGGCGGGAGAAACCTGGTTTGCGCGTACCGAACAGGATAATCGCGTCTGGCCTGCAAACGTGCGCACGCTGAGCATTCCGGCGCACAACGGGCATCTGGATCTGGTCCTGCTGCTGATGCAACTGGGACGCGAACAAATTAACAGCGTCTGGGTGGAAGCCGGTCCAACGCTTGCGGGCGCGCTGATTCAGGCCGGGCTGGTCGATGAACTGCTGGTGTATCTCGCGCCCAAACTGCTGGGCAGCGATGCCCGCGCTCTTTGCGTGCTGCCGGGGCTTGAGAAGCTCGCCGATGCGCCCCATTTTAAATTCAATGAGATACGACAGGTTGGCCCGGATATTTGTCTCCATCTGACTAACCTGTAGCGCCTGCGGTATAAACAGCAGCAGCGCCTGAATTATTATGATAAAATCCGCCCCCCTGCGGGGCCAAATGAACCCAAAGGAAGAGTATGAACATTATTGAAGCTAACGTTGCTGCCCCGGACGCTCGCGTCGCCATCACCATTGCGCGTTTTAACAATTTCATCAATGACAGCCTGTTAGAAGGCGCGATTGACGCTCTCAAGCGTATTGGTCAGGTGAAAGATGAAAACATCACCGTTGTCTGGGTGCCCGGCGCTTACGAGCTGCCTCTGGCGACCGGTGCGCTGGCGAAAACCGGTAAGTACGATGCGATAGTGGCACTCGGCACCGTGATCCGTGGCGGTACTGCCCACTTTGAATATGTCGCGGGCGGCGCAAGCAACGGTCTGGCGCACGTCGCACAGGAAACAGAAATTCCTGTCGCTTTCGGCGTACTCACTACTGAAAGTATTGAACAAGCCATCGAACGCGCTGGCACAAAAGCCGGTAACAAAGGTGCAGAAGCTGCACTGACCGCGCTTGAAATGATTAATGTATTGAAAGCCATCAAGGCCTGAATTTTGTAAGGGGAATTCCGTGAAACCTGCTGCTCGTCGCCGCGCCCGTGAATGTGCCGTCCAGGCGCTTTACTCCTGGCAGTTGTCCCAGAACGACATCGCTGATGTCGAATACCAGTTCCTGGCGGAACAGGACGTCAAAGATGTTGACGTAGTGTATTTCCGTGAACTGCTCTCCGGGGTGGCGACTAACAGCGCATATCTCGACGGCCTGATGAAGCCGTACCTGTCCCGCCTGCTTGAAGAGCTGGGTCAGGTTGAGAAAGCCGTACTGCGTATCGCGCTGTTCGAACTGTCCAAACGTGATGATGTACCGTACAAAGTCGCCATCAACGAAGCCATTGAACTGGCCAAAACGTTTGGTGCAGAAGACAGCCACAAATTCGTAAACGGCGTGCTGGATAAAGCAGCCCCGGCGATCCGTCCCCGCAAAAAGTAATCTCCAGGCCGGAACAGCAGGGCGGTCTTCGCTCTGCTCCCGGCCTTTTCTTTTTACTGCTGAGGCTTAACGTATGGCATGCGGCGAATTTTCCCTGATTGCCCGTTATTTTGACCGCGTAAGAAGCTCCCGCCGTGATGTTGAAACCGGCATCGGCGACGACTGTGCGCTACTCAATATTCCTGAAAGACAGACGCTGGCAATCAGCACCGACACGCTGGTATGCGGGACGCATTTCCTGCCGGATATCGATCCTGCCGATCTGGCGTATAAAGCGCTGGCGGTGAACGTCAGCGATCTGGCGGCAATGGGTGCCGATCCGGCGTGGTTAACGCTGGCGCTGACCCTGCCGGAAGTCGATGAATCCTGGCTTGCCGCCTTTAGCGACAGCCTGTTTGAACAGCTTAATTACTACGATATGCAGCTGATTGGCGGCGATACCACTCGCGGTCCGCTTTCCATGACCCTGGGTATTCACGGCTACGTGCCGGTGGGCCGCGCCCTGAAACGCTCCGGCGCGAAGCCTGGCGACTGGATTTACGTGACCGGCACGCCGGGTGACAGTGCGGCAGGTCTGGCGATTTTGCAGGATCGGCTTCAGGTGAATGACCCGGCGGATGCGGCTTATCTGGTGAAACGGCATATCCGGCCGACGCCGCGCATTCTGCACGGTCAGGCGCTGCGCGATCGCGCCAGTTCAGCTATCGATCTCTCCGACGGTCTGATTTCCGATCTTGGTCATATCCTCAAAGCCAGCGGCTGCGGGGCACGTCTCGATCTCGACGCTTTTCCGTTGTCTGCGCAGATGCAGCGCCATGTTGAGCCTGACCAGGCGCTGCGCTGGGCGCTGGCGGGCGGCGAAGATTACGAACTGTGCTTTACCGTCCCGGAACTGAATCGCGGTGCGCTGGATGTGGCGCTGGGGCATCTCGGCGCGGCGTTTACCTGCATCGGCCAGATTGTGCCGGAAAGTGAAGGGCTGGAGTTTGTCCGCAACGGTGCGCCGGTGACTTTTGACTGGAAAGGTTACGATCACTTTGCCTGAATACCTGCCGGACTGTACGTCCGGCAGGTCTTAGCGACGATTATTTAAATCCCACCACCGGATGCGGCTGATACGGCGTTTCCAGCTCGGCGATCTGTTCCGGGGTCAGGTTCAGATCCACTGCCTGTAACAGCTCTGCCAGCTGTTCTTCGCGGGACGTGCCGATAATCGGCGCGGCCACGCCCGGCTTGCTGAGCAGCCAGGCCAGCGCCACCTGTGCGCGCGTCGCCCCGGTTTCTTCACTTACTCCGGTTAGCCGTTCAGCGATCTGCGCGTCGTTATCTTCCGTGGTGTTATATAGCGTGCTGCCGAATTCGTCAGAAACCGAACGGGCGGTGGTTTCGCCCCACGGACGCGTCAGCCGACCGCGCGCCAGCGGGCTCCACGGGATCACCGCCACGCCTTCCTGATAGCACAGCGGCAGCATTTCCCGTTCTTCTTCGCGGTAAATCAGATTGTAGTGATCCTGCATGGTCACAAACGGTGCCCAGCCGTGCTGTTTCTGTCGCGCCAGCGCGTCGGCAAACTGGGCGGCGTGCATCGAAGACGCGCCGATGTAGCGCGCCTTACCGGCTTTCACCACGTCGTTGAGCGCTTCGAGGGTTTCTTCAATCGGAGTGTTGTAATCCCAGCGGTGGATTTGCAGCAGATCGACATAATCCATATTCAGACGGCGCAGGCTGTCATCAATCGAGCGCAGGATCTGCGCACGCGAAAGACCTTCCGCCAGATCGCCTACCTGATGATAGACCTTCGTCGCCACCACAATCTCTTCCCGACGGGCAAAATCGCGCAGCGCGCGGCCGACAATCTCTTCGCTGCTACCGTCAGAATAGCTGTTGGCGGTATCAAAGAAGTTAATGCCGCCTTCCAGCGCGCGTTGAATAATCGGGCGGCTGCTCTCTTCCGGTAGGGTCCAGGCGTGCTTACCGCGATCCGGTTCGCCGAAGGTCATACAGCCGAGACAAAGGCGGGAAACCCTGAGGTCTGTTTTTCCTAACATGTTGTATTGCATGGTTCCACTCCTGCTATAAGGGTAGTTGTAAGCATAGCAGGAGTGGGGAGGGGAGTTATTGTAGCCAGCGGCGGATTTTGGCTTCAATGCCTGGCGCATCCAGGCCCACATCGGCGCGTGCTTCTTCCTGGGTTCCCTGCGGGATGAAATAATCCGGCAGGCCAAGATTCAGCACCGGCACCGCTTTGCGACGGGCCATCAGCACCTCATTCACGCCGCTGCCCGCACCGCCCATAATGGCGTTTTCTTCCAGCGTCACCAGCGCTTCATGCTGTTGCGCCAGTTGCAGGATCAGGGTTTCATCCAGCGGCTTGACGAAACGCATGTCCACCAGCGTGGCATTCAGCGATTCTGCGGCCACCAGCGCATCGGGCAGCAGGGTGCCGAAGTTGAGGATCGCGACTTTTTCACCCTGACGTTTCACCACGCCTTTACCGATGGGCAGCGCCGCCAGCGGCGCAAGCGTCGCGCCGGTTCCCGTGCCGCGCGGGTAGCGCACCGCGCTCGGGCCGTCGGCATAATGGTAGCCGGTGTACAGCATCTGCCGACATTCGTTTTCGTCGCTCGGCGTCATGATCAGCATATCCGGGATGCAGCGCAGGAAAGAGAGATCGAACGCGCCCTGATGCGTCTGACCGTCCGCGCCGACGATCCCTGCGCGATCGATAGCAAACAGCACCGGTAATTTCTGGATCGCGACATCGTGAATAAGCTGATCGTAAGCGCGTTGCAGGAAGGTGGAGTAGATCGCCACGATCGGTTTATAGCCGCCGATGGCCAGTCCTGCCGCAAACGTCACCGCGTGCTGCTCGGCAATAGCGACATCAAAATAGCGGTCGGGGAACTTGCGGGAAAACTCGACCATGCCGGAGCCTTCACGCATGGCGGGCGTCACCGCCATCAGTTTGTCATCGCTGGCCGCCGTTTCACACAGCCAGTCGCCAAAGACTTTCGAATAGGACGGCAAGCCGCCGCTGCTTTTGGGCAGCACGCCGCTGGTGTGATCGAATTTCGGCACCGCGTGAAAGGTGATGGGATCTTTTTCAGCAGGCTCATAGCCGCGCCCTTTTTTGGTCATAATATGCAGGAACTGCGGGCCTTTCAGATCGCGCATATTTTTCAGGGTGCTGACCAGACTGAGCACGTCGTGACCGTCTACCGGGCCGATATAGTTAAAGCCCAGCTCTTCAAACAGCGTTCCCGGCACCACCATCCCTTTAATGTGCTCTTCGGTACGCTTAAGCAGCTCTTTAATCGGCGGCACGCCGGAAAACACTTTTTTGCCGCCTTCGCGCAGGCTGGAATAGAGCTTGCCGGAGAGAATTTTGGCCAGGTGGTTATTCAGCGCGCCGACGTTCTCGGAAATCGACATTTCGTTGTCGTTGAGGATCACCAGCATGTCCGGGCGAATATCTCCCGCGTGGTTCATCGCCTCAAACGCCATACCTGCGGTGATCGCGCCGTCGCCAATGACGCACACCGTGCGGCGCTGTTTATCCTCTTTTTCAGCGGCAATGGCGACGCCAATCCCCGCGCTGATAGACGTGGAGGAGTGACCGACGCTAAGCACGTCATACTCGCTTTCACCGCGCCACGGGAACGGGTGCAGCCCGTTTTTCTGGCGGATGGTGTCAATTTTGTCCCGGCGACCGGTCAGGATTTTATGCGGATAGGCCTGGTGACCCACATCCCAAATCAGGCGATCAAAAGGCGTGTTATAGACATAGTGCAGCGCGACGGTAAGCTCAACCGTGCCAAGCCCGGAGGCAAAGTGTCCGCTGGAACGGCTCACGCTGTCGAGCAGGTAACGACGCAGCTCGTCGCACAGCTTCGGCAGGCTCTCTTTTGGCAAAAGGCGTAACTCCTGGGTGGAGTCGACCAGCGCCAGGGTCGGGTATTTGGCTATATCAAAACTCATAGAGACTCATCGCGGTGTTTTGTTTATTTATCACGCTGGATTATATAATTCGCCAGTGCTTCCAGTGCAGAGATGTCGAGAGACTGCGCGGCCAGTTGGCTGAGAGACTGGCGGGCATCATCAATCAGATCCCGCGCTTTATGGCGGGCTTGCTCAAGGCCTAAAAGTGCGGGGTAGGTACTTTTGCCAAGCTGCTGATCGGCACCCTGACGCTTCCCTAAGGTGGCAGTATCGCCTACCACATCCAGAATGTCATCCTGTACCTGGAACGCCAAACCGATAGATTCTGCATATGTATCAAGAATGGGCAGTGCGTCACGTCCTTTGTCACCAGCGCTAAGTGCGCCAAGGCGAACCGCCGCGCGGATCAGCGCACCGGTTTTGTGACGATGAATTTTTTCCAGCGCCGCCAGGTCCACATGCTGACCTTCCGCCGCCAGATCAAGCGCTTGTCCACCGCACATTCCCGCCACGCCGCTGGCCTGCGCCAGCTCAGCCACCATCGCCAGACGGTCGCGATCGCTGACATCGGGCATCGGCGCGCTGCTTAAAATAGAAAACGCCAGCGTCTGTAACGCATCGCCCGCGAGGATCGCGCTTGCCTCGCCAAATTTGATATGGCAGGTCGGCTGGCCCCGGCGCAGATCGTCATCGTCCATTGCCGGGAGATCGTCATGAATAAGCGAATAGGCATGAATGCACTCAATGGCCGCCGCTGGCGCGTCCAGCGCCTGCTGGCTAACGCCGAACATCTTGCCGGTGGCATACACCAGGAAAGGCCGCAGCCGTTTACCGCCTAACAATGCACCATAGTGCATGGCCTCGACCAGCGGAGTGTTCTGAAACGGCTGCGGTTCGATAAACCGGCGCAGCGCGTCGTTGGCTCGCTCCACGCAAACGTGCAGTTGTTGGCTGAAATCCATTTACTCAGCGTCCGGTGCAAAAGGGGTAAGAGGGGCATCTTCGCTGTCCGCCAGCAGGATCTGCACCCGCTGCTCGGCCTGCTGCAGCTTTTTCTGCCCCTGACGGGCAAGCTGCACGCCGTGCTCAAATTCATTCAGCGCCTGCTCCAGCGGCAGGTCGCCACTTTCCAGACGGGTAACAATCTGTTCCAGCTCGCTTAATGCAGTTTCAAAACTGGCAGGCGCATCGTTTTTCTTTGGCATAGTAAGGTCTGACTCTTAGTTATTTCAGCACGAGGTTTATGGTAACGGACTCGAACGGATAAGCAAATAACGCGCAATGGTGAGGGCAGATGCACAGAATGACCGCGATGGTGGTATACTTGCGCGCCTGGATGCAGCCGCAACTGCGGTTGCTGTACTCTTTTCCTGTACAAGTCGTAATGACTTGCTGAAGAATCATTGCCGCCATGAAGTTTATCATTAAATTGTTCCCGGAAATCACTATCAAAAGCCAATCTGTACGTTTGCGCTTTATTAAAATTTTAACCGGTAACATTCGTAACGTTCTGAAACACTACGACGAAGATCTTGCCGTCGTTCGTCACTGGGATCACATCGAAGTCCGCGCGAAAGACGAAAACCAGCGCCCGGTTATCCGGGAAGCGTTGACCCGCATTCCGGGGATCCACCACGTGCTGGAAGTGGAGGACGTTCCGTATACGTCTCTGCACGATATTTTCGAAAAAGCGCTGGCCCTGTACCGTGAACGGCTGGAAGGCAAAACCTTCTGCGTGCGCGTAAAACGTCGCGGCACTCACGAGTTTAGCTCGATTGAAGTCGAACGCTATGTTGGCGGCGGCCTGAATCAGCATATTGAATCCGCGCGCGTGAAGCTGACGCACCCGGACGTCACCGTGAATCTCGAAATTGAAAACGACCGTCTGCTGCTGGTGAACAAGCGCGTGGAAGGGCTGGGCGGTTTCCCGATTGGTACGCAGGAAGACGTGCTGTCGCTGATTTCCGGCGGTTTCGACTCCGGCGTTTCCAGCTACATGCTGATGCGTCGCGGCTGCCGCGTGCATTACTGCTTCTTCAATCTCGGCGGCGCGGCGCATGAAATCGGCGTGCGTCAGGTCGCCCACTATTTGTGGAACCGCTTCGGCAGCTCGCACCGCGTGCGCTTTGTGGCGATTAACTTTGAACCGGTTGTCGGCGAAATCCTTGAGAAAGTGGACGACGGGCAGATGGGCGTAGTGCTTAAGCGCATGATGGTGCGTGCCGCTTCACAGATTGCCGAACGCTACGGCGTGCAGGCGCTGGTGACGGGCGAAGCGCTGGGGCAGGTGTCCAGCCAGACGCTGACGAACCTGCGCCTGATCGATAACGTCTCCGATACGCTGATCCTGCGTCCGCTGATTTCGCACGATAAAGAGCACATCATCGATCTGGCGCGCGAAATTGGCACCGAAGATTTCGCCCGTACCATGCCGGAATACTGCGGCGTGATCTCCAAAAGCCCGACGGTGAAAGCGGTGAAGGCAAAAATCGAAGCGGAAGAAACGCATTTCGATTTTGCAATCCTCGATAAAGTGGTGCAGGAAGCCACCAATATCGACATTCGCGAAATTGCCCAGCAGACGCAGCAGGCGGTGGTGGAAGTTGAAACCGTCAGCGGATTCAGCGCCAGCGACGTGATCCTCGACATCCGCGCCATCGACGAGCAGGACGACAAGCCGCTTAAGCTGGAAGGCGTGGAAATTGCCTCGCTGCCGTTCTATAAACTCAGCACTAAATTCGGCGATCTCGACCAGAGCAAAAATTACCTGCTGTGGTGCGAGCGCGGCGTGATGAGCCGTTTGCAGGCGCTGTATCTGCGCGAGCAGGGCTTTAACAACGTGAAGGTGTACCGGCCTTAACTATGTAAACAGGGAGGTTTACGCAGCGTGCGTTATTCACCGCAGCAAAGCCGGTATCGTATCGCGATACCGGGTCTGGCATTTGCATAGCGCTATTTTTAAATGCAGATACTGAGAAAGGGAAGCGTGGAAGAGATGATGCCGTTTGTGGTGAAGGGCACAAGTGATAATGATTTCAGGGTTGTGTCGTCACCACCCTGAAATCATTGATTATTCATAGTAATTATATATTCCTGCCGCCATCACCAGTTGCGAAGCCACCTCATGCGCTTTCTCGCGTCCGACCAGCAGGTCAATAATCTTCAGACCAAAATCAATTGATGTGCCCGGCCCCTGGCTGGTCAGCAGTTTTACCCGCGCATCCCACACCACGCGTTTATCCTGCCACTGTTCTTCCGGGATTTTATCCTTCAGCGCCGGGAAGCCGGTCATATTGCCAATCGGGAAAATGTCATGTGGAACCAGCACCGTTGCCGCAGCGGCGCAAATGGCGGCAACGATACGCCCGGAGCGGTGAAACTGTTTTACCGTTTCGACCAGCAAGGGGCTGTCGCGAAAGCACTCCGCGCCCTTAATGCCGCCGGGCAGGACAATCACGTCATATTCACCGTCGGCGACTTCCACCAGCGGCGCGTCTGCCTGGATCTTCACGCCGCGTGAGCAGGTGATGGTGAGATTGCCATCGCTGGCGACGCTGGCAACCGTGACGTCAATGCCGCCGCGCACCAGTAAATCAATGGTGGTGACGGCTTCAGTTTCTTCACTACCAGGGGCGAGGCATATCAGTGCTGATGCGCTCATATTCACTCTCCTTTCGTTTTACCTGTTCAAACAGGCGGGTATTTTCGGGAACGGCAATCCCGTGCGCGCGGGCGCGCCGGAGCAGATAACCATTGATGTAATCAATTTCTGTGTGACGCTGGCTGCGAATATCCTGCAACATGGAGGAAATATTCTCCGCCGTGCTGTCGATGATCTGATAGACATAATAGAGCAGATTTTCCTGCGAGGTATGAAACCCCTCCCGCTCCATCACAGCCGCAATCTCCTGGCACAAAGACGCAATTAACGGCGCGTACTGGCGCAGATCGCCATTGCGGCAGTTGTAGAGCGCCGTCAGCGGGTTAATCACGCAGTTGACGGCCAGTTTGCCCCACAGGGCGGAATGGATATTATTATGCCAGGCAACGTCGGGCAGCACTTTTTGCAGTTCGTCGGCCAGCCCGCTAAGATCCTGCGGATAACTTCTTGCCGGGCCGATGTGGGTAATTCCGCTCGCCACATGAACGATGACGTTACCATCATGCCGTGCGGCCTGGGTGGTCGCGGCAATCAACAGCGGTTGCCTGACGCTGCGCAGTTCGTCCACGGTGCCCATCCCGTTATGTATCAGCAGAATGGGGGTCGTTTCAGGGAGAATCGCCGCAAGCGCTCGCACGGCGTCAGAAACCTGCCAGGCTTTCAGTGTGACCAGCAGGAGATCGCTGTCGGCCAGAAAGTCGGGATCGTTGGCTATCAGGGATTCATTAAAGATTGAGCCGTCCAGCTCGACCAGATTGACGCTGCAATACGGTTGCGGCACCCGTAACCAGCCCTGAACGTCATGCCCATGCTGATGAAGTGCGTTCAGCCAGAGTTGTCCCATTGCACCGCATCCGAGTACGGTAATTTTCATTGATCCTCCTCGCTTGTCACCGATCCACTCTGGCGCTTTCGACTACGCTTCTGGACAGAACAAGTTGAGTTATGCCGTGTGGCGGGTATTATGCATCGCAAAAGAAACTAAGGGAGAGGAAAAGATGCCATCTTTCGATATTGTCTCTGAAGTTGATCTTCAGGAAGCCCGTAACGCAGTTGACAACGCCAGCCGTGAAGTTGAATCACGCTTCGATTTTCGCAACGTTGAGGCGACTTTTGAGCTGAACGACGCTAATAAGACCATTAAGGTGCTGAGCGAATCCGATTTTCAGGTGAATCAGCTGCTGGATATTCTGCGCGCCAAGCTGCTCAAGCGCGGCATTGAAGGCACTTCGCTGGACGTGCCGGAAACCTTCGTCCACAGTGGTAAAACCTGGTTTGTGGAAGCAAAGCTGAAGCAGGGCATTGAAAGCGCGATCCAGAAGAAAATCGTCAAGCTGATTAAAGACAGCAAGCTGAAAGTGCAGGCGCAAATTCAGGGGGAAGAGATCCGCATTACCGGGAAATCCCGTGACGATCTGCAATCCGTGATGGCGCTGGTACGCGGTGGCGATCTGGGACAGCCGTTCCAGTTTAAAAACTTCCGCGATTAATCAGCCGTATTGCAGGTCCACTCGCGTGAGCGGGTGGACCTGCTGCGGGGTGCGATGATTGTCAGGGACGGTGTACCACTCTCACACCCGTAGCCAGAGCTACGCGGCTTCTTTTGCGCTGATGCGCTGCTCAATCTCAAAACGATTAGTGACTTTGCTGTCAATTTTGACATAGGCCGAATGCTCTTCGGCAACGACCAGCACTTCGCTGACGCCAGCCGTTGCCAACAGGCGATCCTTCAGCGCGTCATCGGCAGGAATTTCCCGGGGGATTTCCACCCGCAGGCTGCTGACGTAGGGCGGCTCTTTCATGGTACTTGCCACCAGCAGCCAGAGGGTCGCCAGCAGCGCACCGGCGAGAAACACCGTCTGCGAGTCAAATAATCCGTCTATCCAGCCCCCGAAAGAACCGCCAATCGCCACGCCAATAAACTGGCTGGTGGAATAGAGGCCCATCGCGGTGCCTTTGTATCCCGCCGGAGATTCTTTGCTGATAAGCGAAGGCAGCAGCGCTTCCATCAGATTGAAGGCGAGGAAGAACAGCTGCACGCCTGCCACCAGTTCCCAGAAGTGCGGACCGGAGCCCCAGAGCACAATTTCTGCAATCAGCAGGATCGCCACGCAGACCAGAAATACCCGTTTCATCCGGCGTTTCACTTCGGCATAAATAATAAACGGCACCACCGAGACGAACGAAATCAGCATGGTCGCCAGGTAGACTTTCCAGTGCTCGTTTGAGGCCAGCCCCGCCGACTCCAGCTGGCCGGGAAGGGCGACAAACGTCGACATCAGCAGAATATGCAGGCACATAATGCCGAAATTAAGCTTCAGCAGTCGTGGCTCGACCATCACTTTACGGAAGCAGCCTTTGACCATCCCCGATTCGCGGTTGAGAACGTGATTTTTACTGTCCGGCACAAACCAGATGGTCAGCGCGATGCCTGCCGTCGCCAGCGCAGCGATCATCCAGAACAGCGCATTCAGCCCAAGTTTGTGGGTGATAATCGGCCCCAGCACCATGGCGATAGCAAAGGTCACGCCAAAGCTGACGCCGATAAACGCCATCGCTTTGGTGCGGTTCTGTTCCCGGGTTAAATCTGAAAGCAGGGCCATTACCGCAGCGGCAATCGCCCCGGAGCCTTGCAGGGCGCGCCCGAGAATAATGCCCCAGATGGAATGTGACAGGGCGGCAATCACGCTGCCGATAACGAAAATCGCCAGCCCACCGACGATCAGCGGCTTGCGCCCGATGCGGTCAGAAAGCAGGCCAAAAGGAATTTGAAATACCGCCTGTGCGAGGCCATAAATACCAATCGCCAGACCAATCAGGGCTTCGCTTGCCCCCTGAAGCACCATGCCATAAGTGGTCAAAACGGGCAGAACCATAAACATGCCGAGCATACGCAGGGAGAAGACGGCCCCTAAACCCCAGGTCGCGCGCAGCTCGCCCGGCGTCATTTTGTAATCGTTCATTACCACCTCAATGTAAAAGCCAGGGATAGTGTAGTGCGGGCAGGAATGAGGGTAAACAGATGATTGTTTAAAACATATTTCATAAAGGTTGCTCATTCTGGCGGGAGGGGAATGTTATTAGTTTGAAGTTAATAAAACCGGGTGGTTTTGTAATAAATAACCAGCGGCATTGACGGGAGAAACTGCGAAGTATGGAAATTGACGGGGTGAATAAAGTAAGGCACGGGCGTGCCTTACTTTTTTGTTACCTGGTTACCAGACGTAAGTCAGCAGGCTGTGTGAATCCGGCACCATAAAATCGACTGACATCATTACGCTAAGCGCGGTAATGGCGATGATGGAGAAGCCGAACAGCTTGCGCGCCCAGACTTTATCATCTTCCACTTTATAACCGCGTAGCGCCATGCCCAGCCACCACACGCTCACCGCCGCTGCGACCACCAGGTATTTATACCCGGCGTAACCGCCCAGCGACAGCATCAGCGTGGCGATAGCAAACGCGATGATGTACAGCGTGATATGGTTTTTGGCGACCGAAATGCCTTTCACCACCGGCAGTACCGGAATGTTCGCCGCCTGATAATCCTTAAAGCGGAAAATCGCGATGGCGTAGGAGTGAGGCATCTGCCACAGGCTGAAAATCGCCAGCAGGATCGCCGCGCCGCTGTCAAACTGGTTGGTCACCGCGCAGTAGCCAATCACCGGCGGCGCAGCGCCGGAGAGCGAGCCAATCAGGGTGCCATAGACGGAGTGACGTTTCATATACAGGCTGTAGACGCCCACATACACCACGAACCCCATGACCCCCAGCCAGCAGGCCAGCGGATTGGCCCCAAACCACAGCAGCATAAAGCCAGCAATACCCAACAAGGTGGCGTACACCAGCGAGACTTTTGGCGAGATCAGCCCCTTGACCAGCACCCGGTTTTTCGTCCGCTCCATCTTACGATCGATGTCACGGTCGATATAGTTGTTGAAAACACAACCAGAGGCGACCACCAGAGATACGCCAAGCAGCGTATAGATGAACAGCGGATAATCGATGCTGCCTTTTGACGCCAGCAGGAATCCACCGATCACCGAGATCAGGTTGCCAAAAATGATGCCTGGTTTCGTTACTTGCAGGTATTGCTTAAACATACACGCCGCTCTTAGTGAACCATCATGTTGTAGTTGAGGTTCCACATGATCCAGATTGAACCCACTACCAGGATAGCGATGATAATCACGGTAAAGACAAAGGCCGTCAGGTTCCAGCGCTCCTCAGAAGAGGTGTTCATGTGCAGGAAGCAGACCAGATGCACCAGAATCTGTACCACCGCAGTAACCAGAATGGTTCCGAGGATCGCACCGTGCGACACGGCACCGCTCATTACCAGCCAGAACGGGATCACCGTCAGGATGATCGACAGGATAAATCCTGTCATGTAGGTCTTTACGCTGCCGTGGGACGCGCCGTTGTGATCGGTTGAATGACTCATTACATCGCCCCCATCAGATAAACTACAGAGAACACGCAGATCCACACTACGTCCAGGAAGTGCCAGAACAGGCTCAGGCACATGATACGGGTACGGTTAGTGCTGGTCAGACCGCGACGCTTGATCTGGAACATCAGCACAGCCATCCATACCAGACCTGAGGTGACGTGCAGTCCGTGGGTGCCGACCAGCGCAAAGAACGCCGACAGGAAGCCGCTGCGATCCGGGCCATAACCTTCAACAATCAGGTGATGGAATTCATAGATTTCCATTCCCACGAACCCGGCACCAAACAGGAAGGTGAGGGCAAGCCAGGTGATGACCTGGCTTTTGTTGTTTTTGTGCATGGCGATCGCCGCCATGCCGTAGGTGATGGAGCTAAACAGCAGCAGGAACGTTTCGACCAGCACGAACGGCAGCTCAAAAATGTCCTTGCCGGTCGGACCACCCGCCGTGCCGTTGACCAGCACTGCGTAAGTGGCGAACAGGCACGAGAACAGAATGCAGTCGCTCATCAGGTAGATCCAGAAACCGAAAACTTTGTTCGATCCTGCATCGTGATGCCCATGATCGTGCGCATGGGCCGTAGTTTGGTTAAAAGTGCTCGTTGCCATTATTTCAGCCCTGCCTTAGTGATTTCATCGAAATGCTGGTTTTCCAGTTTTTCGACTTCCGCTACCGGCACGTAATAATCCACGTCTTCGTCAAAGCTTTTCACAATCCACGTAATGATCATGCCTGCGAAGCTCGCGATAGCCAGCCACCAGATATGCCAGATCATGGCGAAACCAAACAGCGTGGTGAAGGCAGCAATGATGATGCCCGCGCCAGTGTTTTTCGGCATATGAATTTCTTCATAACGCTCAGGCTTTTTGTACGCGTCGCCTTTGTCTTTCATTTCCCAGAAGGCATCACGTTCATGAACGTGCGGCACAACGGCAAAGTTATAGAACGGCGGCGGTGAAGAGGTTGCCCACTCCAGGGTACGACCACCCCACGGATCGCCGGTCAGGTCACGGTTCTGATCGCGGTCGCGAATAGACACGTAGAACTGAATCAGCTGGCAGAGAATACCGCAGGCGATAAGCGCTGCGCCGCCCGCTGCAATCATCAGCATCGAGTGGAACTGCGGATCGATCTGCTGGCTTAAGCGACGGGTCATCCCCATGAAGCCCAGCACGTACAGCGGCATGAAGGCCACGAAGAAGCCGATGATCCAGAACCAGAAGGCGCGTTTGCCCCAGGTTTCGTTCAGGGTGAAGCCAAAGGCTTTCGGCCACCAGTAGGTCAGGCCCGCGAAGCAGCCGAACACCACACCACCGATAATCACGTTATGGAAGTGGGCGATCAGGAACAGGCTGTTATGCAGCACAAAGTCTGCGCCCGGCACCGCCAGCAGTACGCCGGTCATACCGCCCACCGAGAAGGTGACGATAAAGCCGATAGTCCACATCATGGCAGTGTTGAACTGGATACGCCCCTGATACATGGTGAACAGCCAGTTGAAAATCTTCACCCCGGTCGGGATGGCGATAATCATGGTGGTAATACCAAAGAAGGCGTTGACGTTCGCGCCCGCACCCATCGTGAAGAAGTGGTGCAGCCAGACGATGAACGACAGAATGGTAATACAGACCGTTGCCCACACCAGCGAGGTGTAACCGAACAGACGCTTACGCGAGAAGGTTGCGGCGATTTCGGAGAACACCCCGAATACCGGCAGCACCAGAATGTACACTTCCGGATGGCCCCAGGCCCAGATCAGGTTGATGTACATCATCATGTTGCCGCCCATATCGTTGGTAAAGAAATGGGTGCCGATATAGCGGTCAAGCGTCAGCAACGCGACAGTGACGGTCAGGATCGGGAAAGAGACAATAATCAGGATGTTGGCGCACAGCGACGCCCAGGTAAATACCGGCATTTTGAACATCGTCATGCCCGGCGCACGCATACGCAGGATGGTGACGAAGAAGTTAATACCGGTCAGCGTCGTACCAATACCGGATAGCTGGAGACTCCAGATCCAGTAATCGACCCCAACGCTGGGACTGTACTCTATTCCCGAAAGCGGCGGATACGCCAGCCAGCCGGTCTGCGCGAATTCGCCCAGGCCCAGTGACAGGTTTACCAGGATCACCCCAACTACCGTGAACCAGAAGCTCAGGTTGTTCAGGAACGGGAACGCCACGTCGCGCGCACCGATCTGGAGCGGAACCACCAGGTTCATCAGACCGATAACAAACGGCATCGCTACGAAGAAGATCATGATCACGCCGTGAGCGGTGAAGACCTGATCGTAGTGGTGAGGCGGCAGGAATCCTGCTTCCCCGGCGGAGGCCAGCGCCTGCTGGCTACGCATCATGATGGCATCGGCAAAGCCACGCAGCAGCATGACAATCGCCACGATGACGTACATGATACCGAGTCGTTTATGGTCAACCGAAGTTAGCCACTCTTTCCATAACCAGGACCACTTACCGAAGTAAGTGATCGCCGCAACTAGCGCCAGACCCCCGACGATAATAGCCGCGATCGTAACCATGATAATGGGTTCATGGTACGGCACTGCATCCAGTGTAAGTTTTCCGAACATCGTTTTCTTCCTCGGCCCCTTAGTGAGAGGATTCCGCGTGGCTCATGTCCATGCCTTCCATGCCGTCGTGCGAGGTGTGCTCACCTTCCGGCTGGGTCATGTCCATGCTCTTCCCGTGGTCCATAAATTTGTTAATAACGTCTTTAAACAAATCCGGTTTCACGCTGGAGAAGTACTCCACTTTGTTATATTCGCTGGGCGCTGCAACCTTGTTGAACGTCGCCATATCGCTCATCGCGTTCGGAGACTGTTTCGCCTTCGCAACCCACTGATCGAATGCTGCACGGTCCGGTGTAGCGATAGCTTTGAACTTCATGCCAGAGAAACCTGGGCCACTATAGCTGGCGGAAATACCGTCATACGTGCCCGCTTCATTCGCGATAAGGTGCAGGTTGGTCTGCATACCCGCCATCGCATAGATCTGGCTGCCCAGACGCGGGATAAAGAACGAGTTCATTACGGAGTTCGAGGTCACTTTGAACGCGACCGGAGTGTTCGCCGGGAAGGCGATTTCATTCACGGTAGCAATGCCCTGTTCCGGGTAAATGAAGAACCATTTCCAGTCCATTGAAACAACTTCGATGGTAATAGGTTGTTCATCGTGAGCCAGCGGCTTGCTGGGTTCGAGCGCGTGCGTGGTTTTCCATGTCAGCACGGCAAGGAACAGGATGATCAGAATTGGCACTGTCCAGACCACCGCTTCCACTTTATTGGAGTGTGACCAGTTAGGGCTATACTTCGCATCTTTATTGCTCGCACGGTACTTCCAGGCAAAACCTACAGCCATCAAGATGGCGGGAATAACGACAATTAACATCAGGCCAAAAGCCGTCAGTATCAATGAGCGTTGCTCCAGTCCGATCTGTCCTTTTGGGTCAAGGAGTGCAGAATCACAGCCGCTGAGTAAAAAAGCGCCTGCAAATAATGACAACCCTCCCAAACTTTTATTGTATTTCCAAAGTCTCATGTAACGACCTCAATTCCACGGGATCTGGTGGCGTTTAAAGAGTATGGTCATTTTAAGGGAAGGTTACATTACTGTAAACATGAATGGAGCAGTGTCAGCTAAGTGTTACCGTCTTCTGCCGTACATGTCACACATGTTGCGCATTGTGTCTAAATTTCAACCAGTGCGGGGCGCATGGCGGGGGTTATAACGAAACAGGGAGGAAAGCGGGGGTGGAGAGGGCAATTGGTATAACCATTGCTTAAAAAACACAAATAATTAACAAATGCATATCAAATAAAAGACAATTAACACACCAAAAATTAATTTTTGTCCGGCTGAATCGGTTTAGGAAATATTATATTTCTGGCAACGTACCAATAATTTCCAGAAATCTATAACGCACAAAACAACAAATACTGACAAAAAAGAAAAAAGCGTGCGCCGTTATAATTACTGGTGGTAACTACAACGGCAAATAACATTTTCTTATCATTTAAGCGCAGGCATTTTGCGCAGCGCCAGGTAATCCAGCGTGGCACCGAGCAGTACGCCGCTCACCCCCAGACTTGCGCCGCACGACAGCAGCAGAGGAGCCGCCGCAATACTCATCGCCAGTGCGACCAGCCACAGCACCAGCAGCACGCAGCCCAGCATCAGTAGCCACAGGGCGAATCGATAAGCGCCGGTAAACTGTCTGCGCGGCAGGAAGTCTGCATGAAGCCGGGTATACTCCAGCGTCTGTCGGCACAGCAGCAGCAGTAACAGCCCTGGCACGGCAGCGACGACGCTGAAAAGATAAAACGTTGACCAGCCGTGCGTTTCAACAAACCAGCCTGCAATCGGTCCCACGTAAACCCGGCCAATCGCCGAAAGCGCAGAGAGCAGGGCGAACTGGGTCGCCGAGAATGAGCGGTTGCACAGGGTCATCAGCAGCGCGACAAACGCCGAGGTGCCCATGCCGCCGCACAGGTTTTCGAAAAACACTGCCGACGCCATGCTGATGATGTTTTTATCGGTAACGGAGAGCAGCCAGTAGCCAGCGTTAGAGACTCCCTGCAACGCGCCAAAAATAAGCAGGGCGCGAAACAGCGAGAGGCGCTGCATCAAAACGCCGCCGTACAGCGCGCCAATAATCGTCGCCAGCAGCCCCAGTGTTTTATTCACCATTCCGACCTGTCCGGCATCAAAGCCCACGCCGCGAATCAAAAACGGGGTAGTAAGGCTGAGCGCAAAGGCGTCGCCCAGCTTGTAAAGCACGATCAGCAGCAGAATTAGCCAGGCGTTATTGCGGCCAAAAAAATCCTGGAGCGGGGCAACTACCGCCTGTTCCAGCGTTTTCGGCACCGGGATGGCGTCGGTAGGTTCGGGGGCCAGCAGCGTGGCGACGATACAAGGGATTAACAGCGCCGCCATCAGCCAGTACATTCCCTGCCAGCCCAGCAGACGATCGGCCAGCCACAGCGCCAGCCCACCGGAAACCAGCATCCCCAGCCGGTAGCCGAGCACGCTGATTGCCGCGCCGGTGCCGCGCTCTTCGGCGGACAGGACATCCGTCTTCCAGGCATCAAAAACAATATCCTGCGAAGCGGAGCAAAACGCGATAACTACCGCCAGCGCCGCCATCCAGCGTAGCTGACTGGTCGGTTCCAGGAAGCCCATCCCGGCAATCGACAGCAGTAACAAACCCTGGGTGGCCAGCAACCAGCCGCGCCTGCGACCAAAAAGCGGCGGCGTGTAGCGATCCATCAGCGGCGACCAGAGAAATTTGAACACATACGCCTGACCGACCAGTGAAAAGATGCCGATGGTTTTCAGGTCGATATTTTCAACGGTCATCCACGCCTGAAGCGTGCCGGAGGTGAGCGCGAGCGGTAAGCCTGAGGCAAAACCCAGGATCAGCAGAATGGCAGATTTAGGCTGCCGAAAGAGGTGCAAATAGTGGCTGGACATCAGTGATGAGCAGCGACCCGGACGATACCGGGTCGCTGAACAGGATTAATGCGCGTTCTGTTTAACGAAGTCGTGAATGCTGGTGTCCTGCGCCATATCGGCGATGGTATCCGTCATTACGCTGTTAACAGCATCGGCAATATTTTTGTTGGAAGCCTGCAATGCGCCTTCAACGGAATAGTTAGCACGATAGTTTTTGGTCATCTTGTTGCCGTTTGCAGCGGTAGCAATGATGGCGATATCAGCTTTAGTAGAGATGTTGTAGCGCACGTTACCCTGGGAAACGTCTGCATACAGCTGATTGACGATGATTTGCAGATTGACCGCACCGTTAGGCCCAATCATATAACCGCGTGCGGTCATTTGTTTTTCCAGCACTTCCTGAAGCAGGAAGCGGAGATCGCGGGAAGCGGTCAGGGTGACCTGCTGATTATCGCGGGTCACTTTTGCCAGTGCCTGGTCAGGACGCTGGTCGGCACCGTTGATGCTCACTGTGACACCCATCAGGCTGGGATCCTGCTGCGGCAAGGCGATAGTCGGGGAAACGTCGATGGTGGTCGGCGGGGTGGCGCAGCCAGCCAGCATAAAGAGAGCCATCAATGGAAAGAGTAATTTTTTAAACATTTTTGAGTTCTCAGCGCATGGTTTACTTTTAAGAGAAAAATTGTCGCCATCATAACATTGCTAACAATTAGGGGAAGTAGTTAGCGCAGCTAAATTCACCACGCTGTCCGTTTTCTGACCTCTTCCCCTGTTAACTTACAATTCCCGTGATAAATCAGCGCCCATTGACCGTTAACTTCAGCCCTTTGGCGCAAGAAAGGGGGCGAAGGCTAATTTTTTGTTGTCAAAATGTAATGAAAGCGGTAAAAGCGGCTACGATTTAAAGGGATGGGCGACATCTCAACGTTGTCGGAGGGGTAAATTCATGATGATACGTGAACAAATAGAAGACAAATTAAGGGCAGCGTTCAATCCCGTTTTTCTCGAGGTTGTGGATGAAAGCTATCGCCACAATGTGCCTGCTGGTTCAGAAAGTCATTTTAAAGTCGTTCTGGTCAGCGACTGTTTTACCGGTGAGCGGTTTTTACAACGTCATCGCATGATTTACGGCACGCTTAAGACAGAACTTGCCTCAACGGTACACGCGCTGGCGCTGCATACTTATACACACAAAGAGTGGGAAGGGTTGCAGGATACCCTCTTCGCGTCCCCTCCGTGTCGTGGTGCAGGCAGCATCGCCTAGGAAATCCCATTTGCAACAGGCGGAACTTTTCCAGTATGTTGCTACTGAATATGTGAAAACGGCCTGCGGGCCGTTTTGTTTTGCCTGAATTTTGCGCAAGATGTCCAGTATTCAGACAAAAATTAGCCGTGAATTGTGAAAAGTGCCGCCGTGCGCGCAATAACCGTTCTCGACTCATAAAAGTGATGCCGCTATAATGCGGCGTCTAATTTTTCGGAATGTCTTCGGGATGATTCTGACGCAGGGAATGGGTTTCTGATTCGAGAGAACATCCCGGTACTGTGAAACATAAATATGCTTCCAGGTAGAGTTGACCGAGCACTGTGATTTTTTGAGGTAACAAGATGCAAGTTTCAGTTGAAACCACTCAGGGCCTTGGCCGCCGCCTGACTATTACAATCGCTGCTGACAGCATCGAGACCGCTGTAAAAAGCGAGCTGGTCAACGTTGCGAAGAAAGTACGTATTGACGGCTTCCGTAAGGGTAAAGTACCGATGAACGTCGTGGCTCAGCGTTATGGCGCTTCTGTTCGCCAGGACGTGCTGGGCGACCTGATGAGCCGTAACTTTGTTGACGCGATCATCCAGGAAAAAATCAATCCGGCTGGTGCGCCGAACTATATTCCGGGCGAATATAAACTGGGCGAAGACTTCACCTACTCCGTAGAGTTCGAAGTTTACCCGGAAGTTGAGCTGAAAGGTCTGGAAACCATCGAAGTTGAAAAACCGGTTGTTGAAGTGACCGACGCTGACGTTGACACTATGCTCGACACCCTGCGCAAGCAGCAGGCCACCTGGTCTGACAAAGACGGCGCGGTAGAAGAAGAAGATCGCGTGACCGTTGACTTTACCGGTTCCGTAGACGGTGAAGAATTCGAAGGCGGCAAAGCCTCTGACTTCGTTCTGGCAATGGGCCAGGGCCGCATGATCCCGGGCTTTGAAGACGGCATCAAAGGCCACAAAGCGGGCGAAGAATTCACTATCGACGTGACCTTCCCGGAAGAATACCACGCTGAAAACCTGAAAGGTAAAGCGGCGAAATTCGTTATCAACCTGAAAAAAGTTGAACAGCGCGAGCTGCCGGAACTGACCGAAGAATTCATCAAACGTTTCGGCGTTGAGGATGGTTCTACCGAAGGTCTGCGTGCTGAAGTGCGTAAAAACATGGAGCGCGAGCTGAAAGGCGCGGTCCGTAACCGCATCAAAACTCAGGCTATCGAAGGCCTGGTGAAAGCGAACGAAATCGACGTTCCTGCTGCCCTGATCGACAGCGAAATCGACGTGCTGCGCCGTCAGGCCGCACAGCGTTTCGGTGGCAACGAGAAACAGGCTCTGGAACTGCCGCGTGAACTGTTCGAAGAGCAGGCAAAACGCCGCGTTGTCGTGGGTCTGCTGCTGGGCGAAGTGATTCGTACCAACGAGCTGAAAGCTGACGAAGATCGCGTAAAAGGTCTGATCGAAGAAATGGCTTCCGCCTACGAAGATCCGTCAGAAGTGATCGAGTTCTACAGCAAAAATAAAGAACTGATGGACAACATGCGTAATGTTGCTCTGGAAGAACAGGCTGTTGAAACCGTTCTGGCGAAAGCTAAAGTCACTGAAAAAGCCACTAACTTCAGCGAACTGATGAACCAGCAGGCGTAATTTTCACCGCCTTTTGTTCGAAGTTTGTACAAAAGCCCGTCACCCTCCGGTGGCGGGTTTTTTTTGCCAGCGTTAATGCTCTGAAAGAGTGCCAAAACGGTATTTCAGTGTTAGCGTAACAGCAAAAGATTGTTATGCTTGAACCAGGGGGATGTCGACCCCATAAAGGGGAGACACGGTTAAAATTCTGTCTGATCGAGCGCCTCTAATGGTGAGGCAGCCTGAGGGATGAAGTGTATAATCCGTCTACAAGGTAACAATCGGCAGCTTTTTCAAATATATCCAGGAGACGGAAATGTCATACAGTGGCGAACGAGATAATTTTGCACCGCACATGGCCCTGGTGCCAATGGTCATTGAGCAGACCTCACGCGGCGAACGTTCTTTTGATATCTACTCCCGTCTGCTTAAAGAACGCGTCATTTTTATGACCGGCCAGGTTGAAGACCACATGGCAAACCTGATCGTCGCGCAAATGCTGTTTCTGGAAGCGGAAAACCCGGAAAAAGATATTTACCTGTACATTAACTCACCGGGTGGGGTGATCACTGCCGGGATGTCCATCTACGACACTATGCAGTTCATCAAACCCGACGTTAGCACCATTTGTATGGGCCAGGCTGCGTCAATGGGCGCGTTCCTGCTGACCGCAGGCGCAAAAGGCAAGCGTTTCTGCCTGCCCAACTCTCGTGTGATGATCCACCAGCCGCTGGGCGGTTATCAGGGTCAGGCTACGGATATCGAAATCCATGCGCGTGAAATCCTGAAAGTGAAAGGGCGCATGAATGAACTTATGGCACATCATACGGGTCAATCACTTGAGCAGATCGAACGTGATACCGAGCGCGATCGCTTCCTCGCTGCTTCTGAAGCAGTTGAATACGGTCTGGTAGACTCTATTTTGACCCAACGTAATTGATGCCCAGGCAGTAAGTGTGCCGCTATACTATAGCTACGGCGGCACAACGCTTGCGAAGCGGCTTGCGCTTAAGAATGGCATTTGCGTCGTGATGTGCGGCACAAAGAACTTAAAAAGAGGTTTTTACTCATGACAGATAAACGCAAAGATGGATCGGGCAAACTGTTGTACTGCTCTTTTTGCGGCAAAAGCCAGCACGAAGTGCGTAAACTGATTGCCGGACCGTCGGTGTATATCTGCGACGAATGTGTCGACCTGTGTAACGATATCATTCGCGAAGAGATCAAAGAGGTGGCACCGCATCGCGAACGTAGCGCATTGCCGTCGCCGCACGAAATTCGCCATCACCTGGACGATTACGTTATCGGCCAGGAGCAGGCTAAAAAAGTGCTGGCGGTTGCGGTATACAACCACTACAAACGTCTGCGTAACGGCGACACCAGTAACGGCGTAGAGCTGGGTAAAAGTAACATCCTGCTCATCGGCCCGACCGGTTCCGGTAAAACTCTGCTGGCAGAAACGCTCGCGCGCCTGCTGGATGTTCCGTTCACCATGGCTGACGCCACGACGCTGACCGAAGCCGGTTATGTGGGTGAAGACGTTGAAAACATCATCCAGAAGCTGCTGCAAAAATGCGACTACGACGTGCAGAAAGCCCAGCGCGGCATCGTTTACATCGATGAAATCGACAAAATCTCGCGTAAATCAGACAACCCGTCCATTACGCGTGACGTGTCCGGTGAAGGCGTACAGCAGGCGCTGCTGAAGCTGATCGAAGGGACAGTTGCTGCCGTTCCGCCGCAGGGTGGTCGTAAGCATCCGCAGCAGGAATTCTTGCAGGTTGATACCTCCAAAATCCTGTTTATCTGCGGCGGCGCGTTTGCCGGTCTGGATAAAGTCATTTCCCACCGCGTTGAAACCGGCTCCGGCATTGGTTTTGGTGCGACGGTGAAAGCGCAGTCTGATAAAGCGAGCGAAGGCGAACTGCTGGCGCAGGTAGAGCCGGAAGATTTGATCAAATTTGGTCTGATCCCGGAATTCATCGGTCGTCTGCCGGTCGTTGCGACCTTGAGCGAGCTGAGCGAAGAAGCGCTGATCCAGATCCTCAAAGAGCCTAAAAACGCGCTGACGAAGCAGTATCAGGCGCTGTTTAATCTGGAAGGCGTTGAGCTGGAGTTCCGTGACGAAGCGCTGGATGCTATCGCGAAAAAAGCGATGGCGCGTAAAACCGGTGCGCGTGGTCTGCGTTCTATCGTTGAAGCGGCGCTGCTTGATACCATGTACGATCTTCCCTCTCAGGAAGAAGTCGAAAAAGTGGTTATTGACGAGTCGGTTATCAACGGTCAAAGCAAACCGCTGCTTATCTATGGCACGCCTGAAGCACAGCAGGCATCTGGCGAATAATTAGCCAATCCATACAATCAGTTAATCAAAAAGGGGGGATTTTATCTCCCCTTTTATTTTTCCTTCAAACATAGCGTTGAATGTATGGGAATCATCCCCATATACTGAATCACATGTTAAAGATGCATGAAGCAAAGTCATGCCATCTGATTACCTGGCGGACACTAAACTAAGAGAGAGCTCTATGAATCCTGAGCGTTCTGAACGCATTGAAATCCCCGTATTGCCGTTGCGCGATGTGGTGGTTTATCCGCACATGGTCATACCCTTATTTGTAGGGCGGGAGAAGTCTATCCGTTGCCTCGAAGCCGCCATGGATCATGATAAAAAAATCATGCTGGTCGCGCAGAAAGAAGCATCAACGGATGAGCCGGGTGTTAACGATCTTTTCACCGTCGGGACCGTGGCCTCTATTTTGCAAATGCTGAAGCTGCCTGACGGCACGGTCAAAGTGCTGGTAGAAGGGTTGCAGCGTGCGCGTATCACCGCGTTATCTGACGATGGTGAGCACTTCTCCGCGAAGGCCGAATACCTTGAGTCGCCCGCGATGGACGAGCGCGAGCAGGAAGTGCTGGTACGCACCGCAATTGGGCAGTTTGAAGGCTATATCAAGCTGAACAAAAAAATTCCCCCGGAAGTGCTGACTTCACTGAACAGCATTGACGACCCGGCACGTCTGGCGGACACTATTGCCGCGCACATGCCGTTAAAACTGGCTGATAAACAATCCGTGCTGGAGATGTTCGACGTTAATGAGCGTCTGGAATATCTGATGGCGATGATGGAATCGGAAATCGATCTGCTTCAGGTTGAGAAACGTATTCGCAACCGCGTCAAAAAGCAGATGGAAAAATCACAGCGTGAGTATTATCTGAATGAGCAAATGAAAGCCATTCAGAAAGAACTCGGTGAAATGGATGACGCGCCAGACGAAAACGAAGCGCTGAAACGCAAAATCGACGCGGCGAAAATGCCGAAAGAGGCAAAAGAAAAAACCGAGGCCGAACTGCAAAAGCTGAAGATGATGTCGCCGATGTCAGCGGAAGCTACCGTAGTGCGCGGTTATATCGACTGGATGGTGCAGGTTCCGTGGAATGCGCGTAGCAAGGTCAAAAAAGACCTGCGTCAGGCGCAGGAAATCCTCGATACCGACCACTATGGCCTGGAGCGCGTCAAAGACCGCATCCTTGAGTACCTCGCGGTACAAAGCCGTATGAACAAGCTGAAAGGGCCGATTCTGTGCCTGGTCGGGCCGCCGGGGGTGGGTAAAACCTCGCTGGGCCAGTCCATCGCCAGAGCCACCGGACGTAAATACATCCGTATGGCGCTGGGTGGCGTGCGCGATGAAGCGGAAATCCGTGGTCACCGCCGCACGTATATCGGCTCCATGCCGGGCAAACTGATTCAGAAAATGGCGAAAGTGGGCGTTAAAAACCCGCTATTCCTGCTGGATGAGATCGACAAAATGTCCTCGGATATGCGCGGCGATCCGGCTTCTGCGCTGCTGGAAGTACTTGATCCTGAACAGAACGTGGCGTTCAGCGACCACTATCTGGAAGTGGACTACGATCTGAGCGACGTGATGTTTGTGGCGACCTCCAACTCCATGAACATTCCGGCACCGCTGCTCGATCGTATGGAAGTGATCCGTCTGTCCGGCTATACCGAAGACGAAAAGCTGAACATCGCCAAGCGTCACCTGCTGCCGAAGCAGATCGAGCGCAACGCCCTGAAAAGCAGCGAAATTACGGTTGATGACAGCGCTATCGTCGGCATCATTCGTTACTACACCCGTGAAGCGGGCGTGCGTAGCCTGGAGCGTGAAATCTCCAAGCTGTGCCGGAAAGCGGTTAAGCAGTTGCTGCTGGATAAATCGCTGAAGCACATTGAGATCAATGGTGAAAACCTGAAAGATTTCCTCGGCGTACAGCGCTTTGACTACGGCCGCGCGGATAACGAAAACCGCGTCGGTCAGGTCACCGGGCTGGCATGGACCGAAGTGGGCGGCGATCTGCTGACCATTGAAACGGCCTGCGTGCCGGGTAAAGGCAAGCTCACCTACACCGGTTCGCTCGGCGAAGTGATGCAGGAGTCCATCCAGGCAGCGCTGACCGTGGTGCGCGCGCGTGCAGAGAAGCTCGGCATTAACGGCGACTTCTACGAAAAACGCGACATCCACGTTCACGTTCCGGAAGGGGCCACGCCGAAAGACGGTCCGAGTGCCGGTATTGCCATGTGTACCGCGCTGGTTTCCTGTCTGACGGGCAACCCGGTGCGTGCCGACGTTGCTATGACCGGTGAAATCACCCTGCGTGGTCTGGTGCTGCCGATTGGCGGTCTGAAAGAAAAACTGCTGGCGGCGCATCGCGGCGGTATTAAAACCGTGCTGATCCCTTATGAAAATAAGCGCGATCTGGAAGAGATCCCGGATAATGTCATCGCCGATCTGGAGATCCACCCGGTTAAGCGTATTGAGGAAGTTCTGACTCTTGCGCTGCAAAACGAACCGAGCGGAATGCAGGTTGTAAGCGCAAAATAGTGACCTCGCGCAAAGAGCGTTAATAAAAACAGGGCTGGCAGGTGAATTCTTACTTGCCAGCCTTTTTTTGTATAGCTAATTTAGATTGCTGGTCTGGTATGTCATCGGCAACTGGTGTTGTAAGGGCATGTCAGTCCTGTTATAACTGCTGCGCGGTCGTACCATGAAGGATTCAGGTACGATATAAATTATAAAGAGAGGAAGAGAACAGTGAATAAATCTCAACTGATAGATAAAATTGCTGCAGGGGCTGATATCTCTAAAGCTGCGGCTGGACGTGCGTTAGATGCTTTAATTGCTTCAGTAACAGAATCTCTGCAGGCCGGAGATGACGTTGCGCTGGTAGGTTTTGGTACTTTTGCTGTGAAAGAGCGTGCTGCCCGTACTGGTCGCAACCCGCAAACAGGTAAAGAGATCACCATCGCTGCCGCTAAAGTCCCGGGTTTCCGTGCGGGTAAAGCGCTGAAAGACGCAGTAAACTGATCGTTTCCCATAAGGGAAGGTGACACAGTACGAGGGCGCATCATTTGATGTGCCTTTTTTATTTGTGAGACGGGTTTTCTGCTTTTGCTGCTGACAACGCCCCCGTTTTCTTGTCACAATACCTCCTTACGTGCAGGGTTCGTGTTATGCTGCGCGACGTATAAAGTCATCTACAGCGGAGTGTTGTTACACCATGATGGACAACTTACGCACGGCTGCTAACAGTCTCGTGCTCAAGATTATTTTCGGTATCATTATCGTGTCGTTCATTTTGACCGGCGTGAGCAGCTACCTGATTGGCGGTAACAATACTTATGCCGCTAAAGTTAATGGCCAGGAAATTGGTCGTCAGCAGTTCGAAAATGCCGTTGCCAACGAGCGCAATGAGCGCCAGGAACGGATGAAAGAACAGTTCTCCGAACTGGCGTCTAACGAAAGCTACATCAAAGATATGCGTCGTCAGGTGCTCAATCGCATGATTGACCAGATGCTGCTCGACCAGTACGCAAGAGAGCTGGGACTGGGGATCAGCGACGACCAGGTCAAAAAAGCCATCTTCGCCACCCAGGCATTCCAGGAAAACGGCCAGTTTAGCAATGAGCGTTATGTTCAACTGGTTAACCGGATGGGCATGAGCCCTGACCAGTACGCGCAATTGCTGCGTAATCAGTTGCTCACCCAGCAACTGATCAATGCCGTCGCCGGTACTGACTTCATCCTGCCGGGTGAAACCGATCAATTAGCCGCCCTGGTCGCCCAGCAGCGCGTCGTTCGTCAGGCGGTAATTGACGTGAACGCGCTGGCGGCGAAACAGCAGGTCAGCGATGCAGAAATTCAGGCCGCATACGACCAGAATAAAGACCGCTTTGTGGCCCCGGAACAGTTCCGCGTAAGCTACATCAAACTTGATGCCGCTGCGATGCCGCAGACCGTAACCGATCAGGATCTCCAGTCCTACTACGATCAGCATCAGGATGAGTTCACCCAGGCCGGGCGCTATCGCTTCAGCGTCATTCAGACCAAAACTGAAGCTGAGGCCAAAGCCGTTCTGGATGCGCTGAACAAAGGCGCGGATTTCGCCGCGCTGGCGAAAGAGAAATCTGCCGATATCATCTCCGCGCGTAACGGCGGCGATTTGGGCTGGATGGACGATGCCGGGCTTCTGCCGGAATTGAAAGACGCCGGTCTGAAAGAAAAAGGCCAGCTGTCAGGGGTGATCAAATCCTCCGTCGGTTTCCTGGTGGCTCGTCTTGACGACACCCAGCCCGCAGTGGTTAAGCCGTTCGCTGAAGCCCGCGACGACATTACCGCGAAAGTGAAGCAGGAAAAAGCGCTCGACGCCTACTTCGCCCTGCAACAGAAAGTCAGCGAAGCGGCCAGCAACGACAACGAATCGCTGGCCAGCGCCGAACAGGTTGCGGGCGTCAAAGCCGTGGAAACCGGCTGGTTCGACCGTAATCATCTGCCAGCAGAGCTGAACTTTAAACCGGTTTCCAATGCCATCTTCAGCGGCGCGTTACTGGGGCAGAACGGTGCGGGCAGCAACTCTGACATCATCACCGTTGATGGCGACCGCGCGTTTGTGGTGCGCATCAACGAGCACAAAGCCGAAGCCGTGAAGCCGCTGGCTGAAGTGAAGAACGAGGTAGTGGACACCGTCAAGCTTGAGAAAGCGATCCAGCAGGCGAAGCTGGATGCGGACAAGCTGCTGGCCGCACTGCAAACGGGTAAAGGCGATGACGCGCTGAAAGCGGCCGGTCTGAGCTTTGGCGAAGCGAAAACGCTTAACCGTAGCGCGCTGGACCCGGTAAGCCAGGCCGCCTTTAACCTGGCGCAGCCAGCCGCAGGTAAGCCGAGCTACGGCGTCGCCAGCGATATGCAGGGCAACGTTGTTCTGCTGGCGCTGGACGACGTTAAAGCGGGCACCATGCCGGATGAGCAGAAGCAGGCGATGATCCAGGGCATCACCCGTAACAACGCGGAAATTGCCTTCGAAGCGCTGATGAGCAACCTGCGCAAAGAAGCCAAAATTAAGATGGGCGATGTTATTGAGCAGCAACAATAACGAGGCGCATTCCAGAATTATGCAACGAGTTGCAACAAACAAAGGCCGCTTTCGCGGCCTTTTCCATTTTTAACATTCGCCATTTGTTTCCTGTTTTCCCTGCCGTTATCGTGGCTTCGCTGTCAACACACAAGGAGAATACAGCATGAAACGTGGAATCAAAGTCGCTCTTATCACCGTCGCCCTGGCATATGCCGGACTCAGCTATCAGGCCACTGCTGCCCAGTCCCCGGCTAAAGCGCAGGCGGTAAAAACCCAATCTGACGCCCAGCCCGCAACGCAGGTGAAAGCGCCGGAGGCGGCAAAGGCCAGCGATGACGAAGGAACCAGGGTCAACGTCAACAGCGCTTCTGCCGAAGAACTGGCCCAGGCCATGAACGGCGTCGGGCTGAAAAAAGCGCAGGCGATTGTCAGCTATCGCGAAGAGTATGGTCCGTTTAAGTCTCTCGACGACCTCCAGCAGGTGCCGGGGATGGGCAGCTCGCTGGTGCAGCGGAATCTTGCTCATCTGACGCTGTAAATTTCGCGCAATAAGTTGCACGGCGGCAAATTTTTGCCAGACTAAAGAGGTCATACCAGTGGTATGGCCTCTGTCTCCTTATTAAAACAATTAAGGCTTGTGCGCTATGCAAACTCAAATCAAAGTTCGGGGATTTCACCTCGATGTCTATCAGCACGTGAATAACGCCCGCTATCTGGAATTTCTGGAAGAGGCGCGTTGGGACGGGCTGGAGAACAGCGACAGTTTTCAGTGGATGACCGCAAATAACATCGCGTTTGTGGTGGTCAATATCAATATTAACTATCGACGCCCGGCAGTCTTAAGCGATTTGCTGACCATTACCAGCGAACTGCGCCAGCTTAACGGTAAAAGCGGCGTGCTCAGTCAGGTGGTGACGCTGGAGCCGGAAGGACAGGTGGTCGCCGATGCGCTGATCACCTTTGTCTGTATCGATTTGCAAAGCCAGAAAGCACTGGCGCTGGAAGGGGAACTGCGGGAGAAACTGGAGGCGATGATGCCGGGAGAAAGCGCCGCCTGAGGAAGCCACGTTTACGCCCGGCAGCGGGGCTGCCGGGCAGAAATTAATTCAGGCCGCTTTTGTTGCGCATGGCTGCGCTCACGCCGACTTTATCTGCCAGATAGTGGTTTAAGCCCTTAGCACGCAGGTGGCACGCCGCGCACTGTCCGCAGCCGTCGCCTTTGATGCCGTTATAGCAGGTCAGCGTTTCGCTGCGCACTAAATCCAGCTTGCCCCAATAATCCGCCAGCGCCCAGGTCTCGGCTTTGTCCAGCCACATTAACGGCGTTTCAAAGCGGATCTCTTTTGCCATCCCCAGATTGACCGCCTGATTCAGCGCTTTAACAAACTCGTCCCGGCAGTCCGGGTAGCCGGAGAAGTCAGTCTCACACACTCCGGTGATGACTGCTTCCGCTTTCACCTGATAGGCATAAACGGAGGCGAGGGTCAGAAACAGAATATTGCGCCCCGGCACAAAGGTATTCGGGATGCCGTCAGCGTCGGGTTCATAATCCGGCACCGGGATGCTGTCGCGGGTGAGGCTGCTCACCGCCAGTTCATTGAGCAGGGTAACGTCCAGCACTTTGTGCGCCCGTGCGCCCAGCTTCAGCGCCAGTTCCCGCGCGACGTCGATTTCCGCGCGATGGCGCTGACCATAATCAAACGTCACGCAGTGAACTTCATCATACTGATGCAGCGCCTGAATCAGGCAGGTGGTGGAGTCTTGTCCTCCGCTAAATACAACGACGGCGCGTTTCATGTTTCTTTCCAGTAATAACCTAAAAACCTATGGTAACGTCTCGCGCCTGTGGCGACCAGTCCTTCATGATCCAGCAACGGGTAGCCACGCGGCGGAAAAATCAAACCAGCCGCGCGCGTTAAGGCGAATGCCGTTCACCCCCGGCGGGGCGCTGATCCGGTACTGGTAATTAAACAGCGGTGTGAGAATGGCGCGCTCCATCAGCGTGTTGAAAACACTCTGGAGCGCGGCGCCGCGTGCTGGATCGTCCTGATGCTGCTGGGCGTCGTCGAGGGTACGCTGTAACCGCGCGAACTGGCTGGCAGAAAGCAGGGCGGGCCAGAGCGCATCGCAGCGCAGCCACTGTTCCAGCGTGTATTCTGCCGACTCGCCGATCAGCCTGTCGCCCATGATCAGATCCGCGTTTGCCAGATCGCCACAGCCTTCCCAGGTTTTGGCATCGAAAAAAATCAGCGTCAGCTCGCAGCCCTGTTCGGCCAGCGCGGTTTTAAGCTGTTCCGCCATCGTATGCAATTCCACCGGCAAATGGTAAAGCAGCGTCAGGGTCGGCGGCAGCGGCGTCGTAAGCTGGGCCGAGCCGGGAGGGATCGCCCAGCCGGGCAGCAATTCCTCGCTGGGGGTAATTAAGTCATCATCCAGCGGCAGGGTCTGAAGCAGCGACGTGGCATGGATCAGGTCGATCACCTGCCGCGCCTGCGCCTCGCTCAGCCGTTCACTTTGACGCAGGGCGAGGTAGCAAAAACCGAGGCTGATACTGTTACTCACCAGTCTTAACTGGCCCAGTTCCTGCGGCTCGCCGATGGCAATCTGCACCGGATGGCGGCAGCTGGTGCCCAGATTTTGTTCAAAAAGCTGCGGGGTGATCCAGTATTCAATCGCTTTTAACAGGGGATGGGTCAGGTGATAGCGATCGTGATTTTCCAGCCGCACCAAATCCGGCTCAAAAATCTTCAGGCAGAACGGGCCGGTGCCGATGGCGGGATGTTCAGGATGCGCCAGTACGCTGCAATAGCTGGCCAGCCGGTGCGCCAGCCAGTAATCGGGGCGGTGCAGAATAAATGTCAGGCTTCGGGCGTGGGTGACTTCAATGTGTTTGACGCTGGCAAAAAGCCTGCGCAGCGCGGGCTGGGTCAGCAGCATCAGCAATCGCGCCTGCAACTGTTCGGTGGCGACCGCGTCGCCATTGTGCCACCAGAGCGTTGAGCGAATGGAGAACTGCCAGCGCAGCCCGTCCTGCGAAACCGTCCAGTGATGCGCCAGATCGCCCTGGGGCAGCGGCGAATCCGGCATGAACCGGGTCAGGCCGGAAAAAATTTGCCCGGCCAGGTGTTGCTCCGCCCGGCCCGGTAAAAAGCCGGGATGCAGCGGTTCCAGCGGGCGGTAGTAGGGGATGCGCAGGGTCGGCGTGTCGTTGTGCCATTGCCCGCCAAGAAAGGGATTCAACAACGCGCGCAGTTCAACCGGGGCCAGTTGCGCCAGCTCCAGCGCCGCGTGCTGCTGCCCTTTATGCAGGGCCAGCTCCATCATCTGATTGCGCAGCGCGGCGGGCGAAACCAGAAAGGTCAGCACGCCGCGCTTGCCGCGCCCGGATTGTGCCTGCCAGTTCAGCCAGCCCGCCTCCTGAGCCTGGCGCAGCAGGGTACGCATATGGCGTTCGCTGCAAAAACAGCGTGCCGCCAGTTCTGCGATGGTGACTGACTGGCACGCTCCGGTGGAAGGTTGCCAGAGACGCTGATACTGATTAAGTCGGTTGAGCAGGCGCATAAGAAACCCGGAACAATATTCATCAACTATTCACTATTACTTCCGTATATCTCAGCGGATACTGGAGGACAAGAGAAATTCATTACTTACCGGGAAATACCTATGGTCAGACTCGCTGCATTTGATATGGACGGCACGCTGTTAATGCCGGATCACCGTCTGGGAGAGAAAACCCTGGCGGCCCTGCGACGCCTGCGCGAGCGCGACATTACGCTGACCTTTGCCACCGGGCGTCACGCGCTGGAAATGCAGCATATTATCGGCAATCTGGCGCTGGACGCTTTTCTGATCACCGGTAACGGCACCCGCATTCACTCACTGGAAGGGGAGGTGCTGCACCGTCAGGATTTAGATCCCGCCGTGGCGGAGCGCGTGCTGCACGGCAACTGGCAGACCGACGCCAGTATGCACATTTTCAACGATGACGGCTGGTTCACCGATAAAGAAATTCCGCTGTTACTCCAGGCTCACGTTTTCAGCGGCTTTCGCTATCAGATCTGCGATCTGCGGCGCGTTTCGCCGCCTGAAGTCACAAAAATCTGCTTCTGCGGCGAGCATGACGATCTGTGCCGTTTACAGTTTCAGCTTCAGGATGCGCTCGGCGAGCGCGCGCACCTGTGCTTTTCCGCTTTTCACTGCCTGGAAGTTTTGCCGACCGGCTGTAACAAAGGCGCGGCGCTGAGCGTACTCAGCCAGCACCTCGGTATCATGATGCAGGAGTGCATGGCATTTGGCGATGCGATGAACGACAGCGAAATGCTGTCCGGCGTCGGCCACGGGCTGATTATGGGCAATGCCATGCCGCAGCTGATTGAGGGATTGCCGCATCTGACGGTGATCGGGCACTGCCAGACGCAGGCTGTTTCGCACTATTTGACCCACTGGCTGGACACACCCAACCTTCCTTATTCCCCCGAATAGCAAGCGTTGTTCCGGCAAGCCAGACTTCGCGTCTGGCTTTTTTTAATTCACCAGCCGGGCAATTTCAGCTTTCCACGGTGCCACATCGCCAATATTGTCCTGCACCCACTGGGCGTTGTAATAGGTGTCCAGATAGCGTTCGCCGCTGTCACAAAGTAGCGTGACTACCGCTCCCGTCTGACCCGCATCGCGCATTCTGGCGGCAATGTTCAGCGCACCCCACATATTGGTCCCGGTTGACGCGCCGACTTTACGACCCAACTGGCTTTCCAGCCACTGTGCGGTGGCAACGCTGGCGGCGTCCGGCACGCGCAGCATCTCATCCACCACATCCGGTATAAAGGACGGTTCCACGCGCGGACGACCGATACCTTCGATTTTGCTGCCGACGGCGCTGCGGATCTCAGCGTTACGCGTTTGCCAGTAGTCCATAAATACCGAGTTTTGCGGATCGACTACCACCAGCCGGGTATCGTAGCCCTGACAGCGGATGTAGCGTCCGATAGTTGCCGAGGTGCCGCCCGTCCCGGCGCTCATGACAACTGCGGCAGGGACCGGGTGCGGCTCGTTTTTCATCTGGCGAAAAATGCTGTCGGCGATGTTGTTATTGCCGCGCCAGTCGGTAGCCCGTTCGGCGAAGGTGAACTGATCCATATAATGCCCGTTCAGCTCGCGCGCCAGCATTTCAGAGGCGGCATAAATTTCGCAGGCGCTTTGTACGAAGTGGCAACGCCCACCGTAGAATTCAATTTGCTCAATTTTGCGCTTCGCGGTGCAGGACGGCATCACCGCAATAAACGGCAGCCCCAGCAGGCGGGCAAAGTAGGCTTCAGAAACCGCCGTCGATCCCGACGAGGCTTCAATGATCGGCGTCCCCTCTTTGATCCAGCCGTTGCACAGCGCATACAGAAACAGCGAGCGTGCCAGGCGGTGCTTCAGGCTGCCGGTCGGATGCGTGCTTTCATCTTTCAGATACAGCGGAATGCCCGCAAACCCCGGCAGGGTGAGGCGGATAAGGTGGGTATCGGCAGAGCGTTGGTAATCAGCGTTGATTTCGCTGATAGCGTGATTGATCCAGCTACGGTTCATGAGCGTTTTCCGTTTGTCATTTTGTGCCCAGATTAGCGAATAGCACGGAAAAAATTGTTGCTATTTACCCTTTAAATTACAATTGAAAGAGAAATTTATTCTCCCGGAGGCGGCGATGTTAGATAAAATTGACCGTAAACTGCTTTCATTGCTGCAACAGGATTGCACCCTGTCTTTGCAGGCGCTGGCAGATGCCGTTAATCTGACCACCACTCCCTGCTGGAAGCGGCTGAAAAAGCTCGAAGATGACAAAGTGCTGATCGGCAAAGTGGCGCTGCTGGATGCCGAAAAGCTGGGGCTGGGCCTGACGGCGTTTGTGCTGATCAAAACCCAGCACCACAGCAGTGACTGGTATAATCAACTGGTGACGGTGGTGACAGAAATGCCCGAAGTGCTGGGCGTCTGGCGGATGGCGGGCGAGTACGACTACCTGATGCAGGTGCAGGTCGCGGATATGAAACGCTACGACGATTTTTATAAACGGCTGGTCAGCCGCGTGCCAGGCTTATCTGACGTCACATCAAGCTTTGCGATGGAGCAAATCAAGTATACGACGGCGCTTCCCATCGACTAATTTCCCGGCATTTTCGCCGGGCCAGGCAGGAACTCAGGATTTTATCGCGTGCGATTATTTGCTCAACTAGGCTGGTACTTCCGTCGGGAGTGGCGACGCTATCTCGGTGCGGTCGCCCTGCTGATTATCATTGCTATTCTGCAACTTATCCCGCCAAAAGTGGTGGGGATCATCGTTGATGGCGTCACGCAGCGGCACTACAGCGCAACGCAGGTGCTGATGTGGCTGGGTTTAATGGCGCTGATTGCCGTGGTCGTCTATCTGCTGCGCTACGTCTGGCGCGTGCTGCTTTTCGGTGCCTCTTATCAACTCGCCGTTGAGCTGCGGGAGGATTATTACCGTCAGCTCAGCCGCCAGCACCCGGAATTTTACCTGCGCCACCGCACCGGGGATCTCATCGCCCGCGCCACCAATGATGTCGATCGGGTGGTTTTCGCCGCCGGGGAAGGGGTGCTGACGCTGGTGGATTCGCTGGTGATGGGCTGCGCGGTGCTGATTGTGATGTCCACGCAAATCAGCTGGCAGCTCACCCTGCTGGCGCTGGTGCCGATGCCGGTCATGGCGCTGATGATCAAACGCAACGGCGACAGCCTGCATGAGCGCTTCAAGCTGGCGCAGGCGGCATTTTCCTCGCTTAACGACCGTACTCAGGAGAGCATGACCAGCATCCGCATGATCAAAGCGTTTGGTCTGGAAGATCGCCAGTCGGCGATGTTTGCCGCCGATGCTGCCGATACCGGCGCGAAAAACATGCGCGTGGCGCGTATCGACGCGCGTTTTGATCCCACCATTTACATTGCTATTGGCACGGCAAACCTGCTGGCCATCGGCGGCGGAAGCTGGATGGTGATCAACAACGTCTTAACGCTGGGTGAACTAACCAGCTTTATTATGTACCTGGGGCTGATGATTTGGCCGATGCTGGCGCTGGCGTGGATGTTTAATATCGTCGAGCGTGGCAGCGCCGCTTACAGCCGGATCCGCGCGCTGCTTGCCGAAGCGCCGGTAGTCAACGACGGCAGCGAAACCCTGCCGCCGGAGCGCGGCACGCTGGATGTCGCCATCGGCCAGTTCCGCTACCCGCACGCGGCGCAGCCCACCCTGACGCAGGTTAATTTTACCCTCAGGCCCGGACAGATGCTGGGCATTTGCGGCCCGACCGGGGCCGGGAAAAGTACCGTTTTAGCGCTGATCCAGCGCCACTTTGACGTCGATGAAGGCGATATTCGCTTTCACGATATTTCCCTCTCGCGGTTGCAGATCGATAACTGGCGCAGCCGCCTGGCGGTGGTCAATCAAACCCCGTTCCTGTTTTCCGATACCGTCGCCAGCAATATTGCCCTCGGCAAGCCCGGCGCGACGCAGGAGGAAATTGAACAGGTGGCGCGGCTTGCCAGCGTGCATGAGGATATCCTGCGCCTGCCGCACGGCTACCAGACTGAAGTCGGCGAGCGCGGGGTGATGCTTTCCGGCGGGCAGAAACAGCGGCTGTCGATTGCCAGGGCGCTGCTGCTGGATGCGGAGATCCTGATCCTCGACGACGCGCTGTCGGCGGTGGATGGGCGCACCGAACATCAAATCCTCCACAATCTGCGCCAGTGGGGCACCGACCGTACGGTGATTATCAGCGCGCATCGTCTCTCCGCACTCACCGAAGCCAGCGAAATCATTGTGATGCAGCACGGGCATATCACCCTGCGCGGCGATCACGATCAGCTTGTCGCCCGGCCCGGCTGGTATCGGGATATGTATCGCTATCAGCAACTCGAAGCGGCGCTGGACGACGAGCCAGAGGAGGCCATCAATGCGTAGTTTTGGACAATTATGGCCGACGCTGAAACGTCTGCTGGCCTATGGATCTCCGTGGCGTAAACCGCTGACCATCGCCGTGGTGATGATGTGGATTGCGGCGATTGCCGAAGTCAGTGGCCCGCTATTGATCAGCTATTTCATCGACAATATGGTTTCGAAGCGCTGGCTGCCGCTGGGGCTGATTAGCGGCCTGGCTGCCGCCTACGTCGGATTACAAATTCTCGCCGCGTGGCTGCATTATTCCCAGTCGCTGCTGTTTAACCGTGCGGCGGTGGGCGTGGTGCAGCAGTTGCGCACCGATGTGATGGATGCAGCGCTGCGCCAGCCGCTCAGCGCTTTTGATACCCAGCCGGTGGGCGAACTGATTTCGCGCGTCACCAACGACACCGAGGTGATCCGCGACCTCTACGTCACTGTCGTCGCCACCGTGCTGCGCAGCGCGGCGCTGGTCGGCGCAATGCTGGTGGCGATGTTCAGCCTCGACTGGCGAATGGCGCTGGTCGCGATCACCATTTTCCCGGCGGTAATGATCGTCATGCTGATTTATCAGCGTTACAGCACGCCGATTGTGCGACGGGTGCGCGCCTGGCTGGCTCAAATCAACGATGGCTTTAACGAAGCCATTAACGGTATGAGCGTGATCCAGCAGTTCCGCCAGCAGGCCCGTTTCGGCGAGCGAATGCGCGAGGCCAGCCATGCGCATTATCTGGCGCGAATGCAGACCCTCAGGCTGGATGGTTTTCTGCTGCGCCCGCTGCTCAGCCTGTTCTCCGCGCTGATCCTCTGCGGGCTGCTGATGCTGTTCGGCTTTACCGCCGTCGGCACCATTGAAGTGGGCGTGCTGTATGCGTTTATCAGCTATCTGGGGCGTCTTAATGAACCGCTGATCGAGCTGACGACGCAGCAGTCGATGCTGCAACAGGCGGTGGTCGCCGGAGAGCGCGTGTTTGAACTGATGGACCGACCGCGCCAGTCCTACGGCACGGACGATCGGCCGCTGGGCAGTGGGGCTATCGACATTGAGCATGTCTCTTTTGCCTATCACGAAGATCGGCTGGTCTTGCAGGACATCACGCTTAACATCCCGTCCCGCAGCTTCGTGGCGCTGGTAGGGCACACCGGCAGCGGCAAAAGCACGCTCGCCAGCCTGTTGATGGGCAACTATCCGCTGACTGACGGTGAGATCCGCCTGGACGGTCGTCCGTTGGCCTCGCTCAGTCACGCCACCCTGCGCCAGGGTGTGGCGATGGTGCAACAGGACCCGGTGGTGCTCGCCGATACCTTCCTGACCAACGTGACGCTGGGGCGCAATATCAGCGAAGAGGCGGTCTGGCAGGCGCTGGAAACCGTCCAGTTGGCGGATCTGGCGCGCAGTATGAGCGACGGTATACATACGCCGCTCGGCGAGCAGGGCAATAATCTTTCGGTCGGGCAAAAACAGCTGCTGGCGATGGCGCGGGTGCTGGTTGAGACGCCGCAAATCCTGATCCTCGACGAAGCCACCGCCAACATTGACTCCGGCACCGAACGCGCGATCCAGCAGGCGCTGGCCGCCGTGCGCGAGCGCACTACGCTTGTAGTGATCGCCCACCGCCTGTCCACTATTGTGGAAGCGGATACCATTATGGTGCTGCATCGCGGGCAGGGCGTGGAGCGCGGAACGCATCAGCAGCTTCTCGCTGCCAAAGGCCGCTACTGGCAAATGTATCAGTTGCAGCTTGCCGGGGAAGAGCTTCAGGCCAGCGCGCATGAGGGATCTCTTTCCGCCTGACGCACTATTTTCAGGCACCGGGATCTGCTGGTGCAATAATCGGACGCATCATGCACCAGCATGGTGCGTTTTTTTTGACCTGTCACAATCTGAACCCCGGTCACACTTTTTCCCGCCAGCCAATCCGCCATTGCGACGCTTCCGATCATTCCTGGCACGCCGCTTGCTTTATCTCCTGCGTATGAAATGCGGCCTTGACTGAATTCTGACTGGAGGGGATCTATGAAGCTGGTAACAGTGGTAATCAAGCCATTTAAACTCGAAGACGTGCGCGAGGCGCTCTCTTCTATTGGTATTCAGGGGCTGACCGTGACCGAAGTGAAAGGCTTCGGACGCCAGAAAGGACATGCCGAACTGTATCGCGGTGCGGAGTACAGCGTTAACTTTCTGCCGAAAGTGAAAATTGATGTGGCTATCGCTGACGACCAGCTCGACGAAGTGATCGACATCATCAGCAAAGCGGCCTACACGGGAAAAATTGGCGACGGCAAAATTTTTGTCGCTGAGCTGCAACGCGTTATTCGCATTCGTACCGGCGAAGCCGACGAAGCGGCACTCTGACTCCTGGCACACAGTGATAGGGAACAAAAAAATGAAGATAGCAACGATGAAAACAGGTTTAGCCGCGTTGATGCTGGCCCCCGGTCTGGCGATGGCTGCGCCAGCGGTGGCAGATAAAGCAGACAACGCTTTTATGATGATTTGTACTGCGCTGGTGCTGTTTATGACCGTGCCGGGGATCGCGCTGTTTTACGGCGGCCTGATCCGTGGCAAAAACGTCCTTTCTATGCTGACCCAGGTCACCGTCACCTTCGCGCTGGTCTGCGTGCTGTGGGTGGTCTACGGTTACTCGCTGGCGTTTGGCGAAGGCAACAGCTTCTTCGGTAACTTTAACTGGGCGATGCTGAAAAATATCGAGCTGACGGCGGTGATGGGCAGCTTCTACCAGTATATTCATGTCGCGTTTCAGGGCTCGTTTGCCTGCATTACCGTCGGGCTGATTGTGGGCGCGCTGGCGGAACGTATTCGTTTTTCCGCGGTGCTGATTTTTGTGGTGGTCTGGCTGACGCTCTCCTACGTGCCGATCGCCCACATGGTGTGGGGCGGCGGTCTGTTGGCTTCGCACGGCGCGCTGGATTTTGCAGGCGGGACGGTGGTGCATATTAACGCCGCTATCGCCGGGCTGGTGGGCGCGTATCTGATTGGTAAACGCGTGGGCTTCGGCAAAGAAGCCTTCAAGCCGCACAACCTGCCGATGGTCTTTACCGGCACGGCGATCCTCTACGTGGGCTGGTTTGGCTTTAACGCTGGCTCTGCGAGCGCGGCTAACGAAATCGCGGCGCTGGCTTTCGTTAATACCGTGGTTGCCACGGCGGGTGCAATCCTCGCCTGGGTCTTCGGCGAGTGGGTTACGCGGGGTAAACCTTCTCTGCTGGGTGCCTGTTCCGGGGCGATTGCCGGGCTGGTTGGCGTAACGCCTGCCTGCGGTTACATCGGTGTCGGCGGTGCGCTGATCGTCGGGATCGCGGCAGGTCTGGCAGGGCTGTGGGGCGTGACCATGCTGAAACGTCTGCTGCGGGTGGACGATCCTTGCGATGTGTTCGGTGTTCACGGCGTTTGCGGTATTGTCGGCTGTATCCTGACCGGCATCTTTGCGGCGACCTCACTGGGCGGCGTGGGTTATGCGGAAGGCGTGACGATGGGTCACCAGGTGCTGGTGCAGCTGGAAAGTATTGCGATTACTATCGTCTGGTCTGCGGTCGTGGCCTTTATCGGCTACAAGCTGGCGGATATGACCGTCGGTCTGCGCGTCCCGGAAGAGCAGGAACGCGAAGGGCTGGACGTCAACAGCCACGGCGAGAATGCGTATAACGCATAAGATACGTTAATCATTTCCCCCTCCCCGGAGGGGGAAATGTGACTAACCCCGGTTACGCATTACCCCTTCCTGCACGGTAGACGCTACCAGCACCCCATCCTGAGTATAAAATTCCCCGCGTACAAACCCGCGCGCGCCAGAGGCAGACGTGCTTTCCACGCTATAAAGCAGCCAGTCGTTCAGACTGAACGGGCGGTGGAACCACATGGAGTGATCAATGGTTGCCACCTGCATTCCTTTTTCCAGAAAACCGACGCCGTGCGGCTGGAGCGCTACCGGTAAAAAGTTGAAATCCGACGCATAGCCCAGCAAATACTGATGCACCCGCAGATCTTCCGGCATCGCGCCGTTAGCGCGCATCCATACCTGGCGAGTGGGTTCGGCAACGTGGCCTTTTAACGGGTTATGGAATTCGACCGGGCGGATCTCCAGCGGTTTATCACTGAGGAATTTGTCTTTCACCTGCGGGGGAAGCAGATGCGCCAGCGAGCGGGCAATATCAGTTTCTGATTTCAGTTCGTCCGGCGCGGGCGCGGGCGGCATGGTTTTCTGATGCTCATAGCCGGATTCCGGTGCCTGGAAAGAGGCCGTCATATAAAAAATCGGCTTGCCGTTTTGTATTGCGGCAACGCGGCGCGCGCTGAAGCTGTTTCCGTCGCGCAGCACTTCGACGTCATACACAATCGGTTTCTGGCTATCGCCGGGGCGCAGAAAGTAGCTGTGAAAAGAATGCACCAGCCGATCTTCGGGCACGGTTTCTTTGGCGGCATACAGCGCCTGACCCACTACCTGACCGCCAAAAACCTGGCGCAGACCTAAATCTTCGCTCTGGCCGCGAAAAAGTCCTTCTTCAATTTTTTCCAGATTTAATAATGTCAGCAAATTGCTTAGCGCCTGACTCATAGTTTTCCCCAGTTAATAAAAAGCGGTCGTGGTTACAGGCTGATTATACCCGTCATACTTCAAGTTGCCTGTGCGTTGGCTGCACTCACTTACCCCAGTCATAGCTCCCGGGGCTTCCCTCGCTTGCCGCCTGCATCCGATTCGAATTATTTAGGGTATTTAACTCAGAATAGCAAGTGGTCGGACGGGTGCAAAAATCTGATTAACGGCCTGATTCCAGGCAAAAATAAGTGACATGTGCCACACTTAACCTCGTTGTCTTTCAGTTAACCACTCATCTGGTGGGAATCTATCTCGCAGTGCATAGCGTATAAGGAGAACGTAATGAAAGTCGTGCACATGTTAAGTGGTATTGCCGTAGCGGTTGCTCTGTCGGCCTGTGCTGATAAAAGCGCAGATATCCAGACGCCAGCGCTAAACCCAAATACTTCTGGTGTCGCCTCTAAGTCTGTCATACAGCAGCCAAACGTTTCTGGTACGGTGTGGATCCGTCAGAAAGTCGCTTTACCGCCTGATGCGGTGCTTACCGTGACGGTTTCTGATGCTTCGCAGTCTGATGCGCCATCGAAAGTGATCGCGCAGAAAGCGGTTCGTACTGACGGTAAACAGCCGCCGTACAGCTACATCCTGCCGTTTAACCCGGCGGATATTCAGCCGAATGCCCGCATTCTGCTGAGCGCCGCGATAACGGTTAAAGACAAACTGGTCTTTATTACTGATGGTGTGAAACCGGTTATCAATCAGGGTGGGACGAAAGTCGATCTGACGCTGGTTCCGGTGCCGCAAACCGCCGTACCGTTGCAGTCCAGCGGTGGTGCAGCGACGACCGTGCCGTCAACGTCGCCGACGCAAATTACCCCGTCGGGCGCGACGCCCGCACCAACCCAGTTCTGATGTTAACGCCCTCATCCTTACGGGTGGGGGCGATTTAGTACCGCCATCGATAATGCTGTAAATCAATCTGCCCGTTCCCCGACACCTGCACACCCTCTGCCAGCAACGCCTGTCTTTGCCGCTGAAGATCCGGTCCGGTTAATGAAATCGCCCCGTGACGGTTAACCACCCGGTGCCACGGCAGCGTCGAGCCTTCCGGTAAGCGCTTAAGCACGCCGCCAACCTGTCTTGCCGCACGCGGTGATCCCGCCAGCCGCGCCACATCGCCATAGGTCGTGACGTAGCCTTCCGGGATTGAGGAAACAATCTGCCAGACGCGCTGCGGGAATGAGTCTTCAGGATCCATAATGCGTTCCTTAGTGTGGAGGGGAATAGCATAAACGGTGCGGGGAAGCGTGGGAAGATAAGGTGGTGTAGCCTGAATGACGGGGAAGTTATTTTCCCCGTCATGAGTGCGGCTTGCGGTTAATTAAGCGGGTTGGGTGACATAGCGGGTGCCAAAACTCGTCCAGCGGGGAATGATGGCAAAGATAATGGCTAACGCCAGGCATGACAGATTAAACAGCACATACGGCGCGTAATCCATCGTCGCCACACCGAGGGTTTTTGCCATAAACATCCCGGATATCGTCCACGGAAACAGCCCTTCCAGCAGGGTGGCCCCGGATTCCATCGCCCGCGACATATTGACCATATGGAGTTTTTTCTCCCGGTAGCAGGGGTCATACATGCTCTTGATGATAAAGAAGCTGATCACCGCATTGCCGGTGCAGGCCACCAGGAGCGAACTGGTGCCGATAGTGGCGAGGATCGTTCGCGTAACGGTGTGGAGCTTCTTCACCAGCCTGCTGAGGATCACCGCCAGGGCACCCGATACGTCCAGCGCCGAGGCGAATATAAATGCACACAGCATGACCACAATCGGGCCGGTCATCGAGTACATCCCGCCCCGGTTCAGCAGCACATTAATATTGTTGGCCGTGGCCTCGTCCAGCGCTATCGTCTGTATGCCAGGCAGCATCTCCGATTTAAAGCCGTTGATGGCCGCACTGATAATGTCGGGAAGCGTAATGGCCTGAAACATCACTGCCAGCACGATGCTGGACAGGGCCGAGGCAACCAGCACAATCACCGAGTCCCATTTTTTGATAGCACCCACAAAGACCAGCAGCGCCGGGCAGAGCAGCAGCGGGCTTAGCCAGAACAACTGCGACAGCGCCAGTTTCATCACCGCAATCGCCGCCATCTGCCCATCGGTGCCGCTCTGGAGGTGACTGCCCAGCACATAAAATCCGCCGCAGGCAATAGCAAAAGCGGGCAGGGCGGTATAGAGCATATTGCGGATGCTCTGGTACAGGTCAGCCCCGGCGGCAATAGCGGCCATGTTGGTGGTGTCGGAGAGCGGCGAGAGTTTGTCGCCGAAATAGGCTCCCGATATCACAGCGCCTGCGGTCACTGGCAGCGACACGTTCATCGCCGAGGCGACGGCCATCAGCGCCACGCCGATGGTGCCCGCCGTTCCCCATGAGGTGCCGGTAAAGGTGGAGATGCAGACCGTGACCAGAAACGCGGTCAGGTACAGGTACGCCGGATTGATGGCGGCCAGCCCGTAATACACCATCAGGGGAATAGTGCCGGAAACCATCCAGCAGCCAATCAGCATCCCGATGGACAGCAGGATAAGAATGGCTGGCACCGCATCTTTAATTTTCCCCACCAGGGCTTTCATCACCTTATTCCAGCCTCCGCCGTAGTAACGGGCGTAGAAACAGGTGACGATGGTGATGCAGATTAACGTGAACTCGACCGGATAATTCAGCAGGCCGATACCGGCGGCAAAGAGAATAAAGATCACCGCCAGCAGACCGAGGGCGGAACCGAATGACGGCGCTTTTTGGGCATCCATTATTCTTCTCCTTGCTGCAGATCCGCGATGGCGGTAAAGGCCGCGTCGAGGTCGGCGATCAGCAGCGCCGGGCTTTCCTGGCCGACAGACAAGCGGATCAGGCCGGGGGCGATATTGTCAGCGGCAAGCGCCGACGCGTTGTCGCCCCGGTTGGGGGAGATAATCAGGCTTTCATAGCCGCCCCAGCTACAGCCGATTTTAAACACCCGGCAGGCGTCGATAAACCGTTTCACCCGCGCAAAATTGCCGTCGCGAATTTCAAAGGAAAACAGCCCGGAAAATCCCAGCATCTGTCGGCGGATAAGCGCCTGCTGCACCGGCGTTGCCAGACTGGGATGGCGGATATTGTCCACCTCCGGGCGGGTTTTCAGGTACTCAATCACCTGCAACGTATTCTCCTGATGGCGCTGCATCCGCACCGGCAGGGTACGCAGCCCTCGTAACAGCAGCCAGGCGGCGAACGGCGACAGCACCGCGCCCAGTAGCTGGTGGGAGAAATCGCGGATGGCGGTCATACGTTGGTGAGAGGTGATCACCGCCCCGGCGATTAAATCGCTGTGACCGCCGAGATATTTGGTACAAGAGTGAATAACGATGTCGAAGCCGAGCGTCAGCGGCTTTTGAAACAGCGGCGTGGCCCAGGTGTTATCGATAACGGTGGTAATATTGTGCGCCCTGGCAAGCGCAGCGATGGCCGTCAGGTCAACCATGTTCATGGTCATGGTGCCGGGGGACTCGGTATAAATGACGCGCGTATTGGGTCTGATATAGCGGGCGATCTCCTCCGTCGTGCCTGTTAGCGCCAGGTCATAGCGGACGTTGAATCTGTCTGCCATTTGTTTGACCAGCGCCAGAGCCGGGCCATAGACATTGTTGGCGAGGATAATATGATCCTCGCTGCGCAGGTTAGCCATCAACACCGCGCTGATGGCCCCCATCCCTGAAGCAAAACAGCGGCAGGCTTCGCCGCGCTCAAGCCTTGCCAGCTTCTCCTCCACCATCTGGACCGTCGGATTTAACCCGCGCGAGTAAATATAGCGATCGGCCTCATGCTGCATATCATCGCAGTAGGCCTGGTAGTTTTTCTGCACAAACAGGCTGGTCTGGATAATGGGTGGACTGACCGCCCCAAAGTAGCGCTCATGCGGCTCATCCAGCCCGGAACAGGCCAGATTATCGTCGGTGGCAAAATCCGCGTTTTTAAGAAGCATATTGCTGATTTCCATAGTTAATTCCCTTTTATGTAGCGTATGGCAGGCCGGGCGACGCGTAGCGGTGCCCGCAGGCGTTCTGCGCCTGTAAATTTTTGATCGTGATAAACGTGAAAGGCTTAAGCCGTACGCGCGGGGCGTGGCGGCCCGGTTTTCACGGTGAGGATGAAATGCGGAAGACAGGCGGCAGGGAAGAGGGTTAACGGACACTCTCCTGCAGCCGTCAGGGAGACGGGCATTGGTGGCTCAGTGGGCATAAACAACTCTCCTTTCAGGCGGCGTTGGTTAATGCGTCCTGTCACTCACGGCGCGGGGCGTAATGCCCCGGAGTCAGGGGGTTCTTTTGGGGGAGCGGGTATCAGCCTGGTGGGGCTTTCCGTTTACCTCTACCCTTTAAAGCGGGGCGATTATCCCGTTTTGGGATAATCCTGTAAATGGCTGATATTCGATTTTGGGATATATATCGGATCATACCTATGTCATCTATTTATTCTGATGAATATCAGTTGGTTATAAAAATCCTCCGCAACGCAAGGCGTGAAAGGGGGTTGACGCAGGCAGCGGTCGCTTCTCAGTTGGGAAAAAAACAGTCGTTTGTCGCAAAAGTTGAGGGAGGAGAGAGGCGGCTGGATATCGTGGAGTTCGTGCATATCTGTCGCTTATTAGCTATCGATCCGTGCGTGATTCTCAATGAAATGAAATAGGCGATTGAGTCTCTGCCCTGGCGGGGGGCCGTGCCTGCGCGGTGCCGGACTGGCGATGACGCTGCCTGGCCTGCGCAATAAACCAGCATCCGGTTGCCCCTGGCTTGCAATTGCCGACCACAGCAGTGATAATGCGCCTGCGCGTTGGTTAACAACGCTCTCAATGGGGGCTCTGTTGGTTCTCCCGCAACGCTACTCTGTTTACCAGGTCAGGTCCGGAAGGAAGCAGCCAGAGCAGATGACGTGTGTGCCGGGATGTAGCTGGCAGGGCCCCCACCCAATTCTGCAAAGCCATTTTTCCGCGTCAAACCGGTTTCTTCATCACTTCAAAACTGTCGCGCCTTCAGATTATTTATTTCTTAATCCGGTAATCATATTTTATTGTCACGGAAACGCAGTAAATCCTTCATCCTTTTGTCATAAAAGCCCGGCAGAATAATAATGGGATTAGATTTCGGGATAAAGCATTCAGATAATTTATCTACCCAACGATAACTCACTTTTTATATTACCTGCCACGGGAAGCGTTAACCATGACCCATGTAGTCCTGAATGTCAAAATTGATGAAACGCTTAAAGACAGGCTTCGTCAGTACGCAGAAGCAAATAATGAAAACTTAAGCACGACCACGGAAAAGCTACTGATCACGGCATTTGACGTCGTTGATGATGCGGATATCCAGGAAGATGACATCGACAGTCAGCACACTGAAGAAGAGCCATCCCCGCTGACTTCTAAAGAAATCAAAGCATTACGAAAAATCCTCAAGAAGAAAAAATGAAACCACAAACGTCGGTAGCGCGAAATTATAAAGAGGCCTGCGAGTTGCTACGCTCCGGGAATGTGAAACAGGTTCGTCTTAACTGGAATGTGGGTAGCGATGAGTTTTTTCGTATTGCGTCAGACTGGTGCGATACCGGCGCAAAAATTAAAAAAGAGGGCGGCAGTTTTATTATCTCGCTGAAGGGATTCCCCATTCCTCCCCAGTTATAATACTGCGTCATTAAAGTGAAATTATTCACGGCGATAATGACCGCAATAAGAAAGCGATATGACCACCTCATCTTGTACAGGGAAGAAATTTAAGGCGGGCCGTGAGGTCCGCCGTTATTTTATTTGCTGATTCAGGATACTTTGGTGAATAACTTCTGGCGATTGATCACCTCGCCGTCGGTGCGGAACTTCCCGTCCCCCGCGTAGTGCAGGGTCTGTGGCCATGCGGGTCTGGGATTCACGCGGGCAGCCACCACTTCAAAAATAAAAAAGTTATAGCGATCGACCATCGCATCGTCGTACAGCCGACACTCAAAATTACCGTGACATTCCGCGATCGACGGCGCGCTCACCTGCTCGCTTTTCTCTGCCGTCAGCGAAAAGGCCTCAAACTTCTCGGTGTCGTCGCCGCTACAGTTGCCGATTTTTGCCACCGTATCCGCCATCGCTGCGTCCGGCAGATTGATGACGCATTCGCCGCTCTGACGGATCAAATCAAAGCTGGCGTTGCCCGCTGAAATCATGCAGCCCACCAGTGACGGCGAGAACGCCAGAATGGTGTGCCAGCCCAGGGTCATGATATTTTGTCGATCCTGCCAGCGGCTGCTGATCAGCACCACCGGACCCGGCTCCAGCCAGTGCCGGACATCCTCTAATGGCCAGTTTTGCTTTTTCATGAAGACGATCTCCTCTCGGCCCATTTAATAAACGATTGTTTATCAAGCGCTTTACTGTAAAGCCAGCCCTGACCGTACTGCACGCCGTGTTCACGTAGCCAGGACGCCTGCTGTGGCGTCTCAATACCTTCCGCCACCATTTCAAGGTTAAGCGTTTTTGCCATCTTTATGATGTACGGCGTGACATTTTTGTACTCCAGCGCGTCGATAAAGGATTTATCGATTTTCAGCAGATCGGCCTCGATCTCCTGCAAATAGCTCAGGCTGGAAAAGCCGGTGCCGAAATCATCAATGTATATCGCGTGACCGCTCGCCCGGTAGCGCGCAATGAACGGCGCGCTGATCTCAGGGTCGGCAAAGCTGCGCTCGGTCAGCTCAAGCGCAATCTGGGCTGGCTGAACCTGCCAGTGTATGAGCTGTGCGGCCAGCAGCGTTGGCAGGGAAGGGGAGATCAGATCGCTGGCGGCGATATTAATTGAAATGTGCCGGTGCGGGTGCTGGTGCAGCCATTCGCCCAAATCCGCGAAAACCTGTTCAATAATCAGCTCGGTAAGCGGCGCCATCAGGCCAGTCTGTTCGGCCAGCGCGATAAAAATATCCGGCGACAGAAACGAGCCGTCGGGCTGCTGCCAGCGGGCCAGCGCTTCAGCGCCCACCAGCTCGCCGCTGTTCAGCGACATAATCGGCTGATAATGTACCGTGATATCCCGCGAGCGGATCGCATCCTGCAAACGCTGGCGCGGCGACTGAAGCCGCCTCTGGAGCCGCAGGATCAGCCAGGCCGCCAGCAGGCTGATGGAGCCGCCGAAGGGTAGCCAGTACAGCAACTGCTGCCGCCAGTATTCATCCAGCGGTACGGTGGAAGCCCAGGTCACGGTGGCAATATTCAGATCCGGGTAACGGGTGACATGGTACAGGATGTTGTTCTGGCGAAACTGTGTCTGGCCCGTGCGGGCCGCCTCCTGCCAAATACCGTGGGCAAGCGGACTGCTGCTGGCAATCAGCAAATGACTTTTCACGCCGATTAGGGCGACGTTGATAGGCCAGGAGCCATAAGGCACGACATCAATTAATGATTCCGGGTCAATCATCACCACGTAGCGGGCGCTGCCCAGCGCGACCATATTTCGCTTGATCCCCAGATCGCTTTGCGCGGTATACCAGAAACGATAGCCTTTTGGTGTCATCGCCAGCGGCGGGGAAAACGCTTCGCCTGTGCTCGTGCCTTCGAGCGACGAGCAGAGCGGTTGCAGCCCATTCATGAAGAGGATTTCCTGAACATAACGCCGCGTATAGGCGACGCGGCGCATTTCCAGCAGGTGCCGCCCGCTACAGGAGGTGGACTGAAGGATCTCCAGATTCTGTAACGCGTCTTCAGCCTGATCCGCCACTCTTTCGGTACGCAGCAGCACCCGCGAGGAAAAGCTTTCCAGCTCGCGGTTAAAAGCTTGTGAGGCGTGTCGCTGCGCCATCCAGACGCTCAGGCTGACCGGCAGGAGGGCGGTGAGGATCAGGAGGCCGGAGATCGGGACGATCAGATACCGGGATCGCATAATGGTTCTTCTTTAACGGAGATAAAAACAGGTATCCTGAAAGGATAGCGTTGGTTGCGCTATCGTACATTGATTTTAGCCAGCGAGAGCGCAATGAAGAAAAGCGAGTTTGTCACTCAGGATTTGCTTAGCAAAATATATCAGAACGAGGAAGCGGGTCCGCGCAAGCTTGCCCCGGAGCGCCAGCTTGCGCAGGAATACGGCGTCTCGCGATTTACCATCCGTCAGGCGCTGGAAAGGCTGGTTAAAATCGGCGTCGTGCGTATCGTGCAGGGGTCCGGGATCTGGATCAACGAGTCGGCGCGCAATAATCCGCTGGTGTATAACTCGATCACCGAAAAGCGCTTCGATCAGATCCGCTTTCGCACCATCAGCCTGCACAAGAAACGCCCGGATCGCGACGAGCAGCAGATTTTTGGCATTAGCGAAGAGTCTTTTATCTGGCAGTTTTGTCGGTTGCGCTATGTGGATGACGCGGCGGTGCAAATTGAAGTCTCGCGTATGCCGGTGACCTTTTTTGCCGATCTTAACCAGCAGGTCATTGAACGCTCGCTTCAGCAATATGTTCTTAGCAAGGGATATCAAATTTCCCATCTGCTGACCAGCTACCGGGCGGTGAATGTCAGCCGCGAGCAGGCGGCGCTGCTGGGCTGTAAAAAAGGCAGCCCGGCCATGCATATTAATAATCGCGGTATTTTAAGCGGCGGGCAGGTGTATGAAATCAGCGATATTATCGATATCAATTACACCTGCACTTATGTGATCCCGCATAACCGGGATAATCTGGCGTGGCGTCAGGGCGGTGCCTGACCTCAGGGGGTGTGGATGGCCCCATCCGCCAGGCGGCTTTGCGTCCACTCATGCGGGCGATACACCACCGGGTACTGCTGCGCCAGCGCTTCATTAAAAGAGACGCCAATACCGGGTTGCTCCGGCGGATAAATAAAGCCTTCTTTGACCTGCGGTGCGCCAGGGAAAACGGCGTCGGTGGTTGCGGATCGCGGAATAAATTCCTGGATAGCGGCATTGTGCAGGTGGATATTCAGATGGGTGTTGACCGCGACGCCTATCGGCGTCATATCACCGGGACCGTGCCAGGCCAGGCGCACGCCAAAAGCCTGGCACAGCACCGCCAGCTTCAGGGCGGGCGTGATGCCGCCAATCTGCGAAATATGGCAGCGAATAAAATCAATGCGTCGGTTGACGATCAGATCGTGCCACTCCGCCGGATTATTAAATAATTCGCCCATCGCCAGCGGCGCGCTGCTGTGCTGGCGGACCTGTTCCAGCCAGGCGCTTTGCTGCGGCGGCAGAATGTCTTCAATAAACCACGGCTGATACGGCTCAAGCTGTTTTGCCAGCTGTATTGCCTGCTGGGGAAATAGCCGCTCATGCACGTCGTGCAAAATATTCAGCGAATAGCCGTACTTTTCACGCAGCGCTTTAAACATGGCGACGGTATTATTGAGATATTCCTGCTGCGAATAATACGCGCCATCGCCCGCATTTTCCGGGGTGCGCATACTGGCAGGCGTGCCGCCGTAAAATCCGAGCTGGCAACGAATATGCTGATAACCCTGCGCGCGCAGTCCGTCCACGGCGCTAAAAAGCGTATCAAGCGTGTCGCCGCTGGCGTGCGTGTAGGCGGCGATGGCATCGCGGGATTTGCCGCCGAGCAGCTGATAAAGCGGCATTCCGGCGAGCTGGCCTTTGATATCCCACAGCGCCATATCCACGCCTGAAATGGCGTTGTTCATCACCGGGCCATTGCGCCAGTAAGCGTTCACATTCATCATCTGCCACAGATCTTCAATGTGATTCGCATCGCGTCCGATAAGCAGCGGAACCAGATATTCATCGACCAGCGTTTTGACCGCCAGCGGGCGTTGCTGGAAGGTCGCGCAGCCGTGTCCCGTCACGCCCTTGTCCGTGGTGACGCGCACCGTTACCAGGTTATGGCGATCCGGGCGGGTAATAAAACATTCAATGTTTTTAATGATCGTTGGGGTCACGGCAAATACTCCTGTGCGACGTTAATTCTCAGCTTAAGCAAAATATGGCAATTATCATCACCCAGAATTTACCGATGGGTAAATGCTTTTTTTAATATTTTTTTTGGTCAGGTATTGTTTGGTAAAACAATTAAAAACCAGACCAATTTAATGAAAATCGCGCTTAATGATGCTTTGCAGCGGCAAAATGTGAGCCGCTTCATGTTTTATTGGTTTGTTTTGTTTTCACAGTTTCTTTACTCTCATTAACTGAATGAGAATAACCCGATATCCGGCAGGAGTCTGTATGGGAATGGATGAAGCAATCACCAGTATTATCCGTCTGGTCGGCGGGCAAGAGAATATTAACAACGTCTGGCACTGTATGACGCGGCTGCGCTTTGATCTGGTTGATGATAATAAAGTTGATCAAAATGAAATTAAAAAGCTGCCCGGCGTGCTGGGCGCGCAGCTTCAGAGCGACCAGTTTCAAATCATTATTGGTCCGAAGGTGAACGGCTGGTATGAGCAACTGCTGGCGGTGCTGGGGCATAACGAAAGCGCGAAACCGGCGGCGAAGAAGCAGGAGCGTAAAGGTCTGGTGTCGCTGTTTATGGATACCGTCTCCGGCGTATTTGGGCCGATTGTGCCGGCTATCGCCGGGGCAGGGATGATCAAAGGGCTGCTGGCCGGGCTGATTGCGTTACAACTGGTGCCTGCCAAAAGCGATACCGTGGTAGTGATCGACCTGATCGCCAGCGGCGTATTTTATTTCCTGCCGTTCTTCCTCGCGGTATCGGCGGCGAAAATCTTTAAAACCAACGAATATCTGGCGGCGGCGGTGGCGGCCTGCCTGATGTATCCGTCGCTCATTGAGGCGGCGAAAGCGCTGGCGGCCCATCAGGACGGCGCGGTAAGCGCCTTCTGGCTGCTGGACGTGCTGCCGGTGTCGGTGTTCAACTATGCCTCCAGCGTGATCCCGGTGATCTTCTCAATACTGGCGCTCAGCTATATTCACCGCTGGGTTGACAGCTTTATGCCGGATGTTCTTAAAACGGTATTTACCCCCACGCTGACCCTGTTTCTGGCGGCGCTGGCTGCGCTGGTGATTATCGGACCGATTGGCATCTGGCTGGGTAAAGCGCTGGCGTATTTTATTGAGGGATTATTTGGCGTTTCGGCAAGTTTTGCCGGGCTGATTGTCGGGGCGATCCGCCCGGTGGCGATCCTCACCGGAATGCACCACGCCATGACGCCCATCGCGCTACAGAACTTCAGCGATCGCGGCTACGATATGCTGATGCCGATGATGTTTATGGCTAATATGGCGATTGCGGGCGCGACCTTTGCTATCTGGCGCATCAGCAAAGACCGCCAGGAGAAAACCGTGACCCTGTCCGCCGCTATTTCAGCATTACTGGGGATCACCGAACCTGCGCTGTTTGGCGTCCTGACCCGCTATAAGAAAGCGTTTATCGCCGCCACGGTAGCCAGTTCGCTGGCCTCTGCGTTTATCGCTTTCTTTGGCGTGCGGCTGTATGGCTATATTTTATCGAGCATTTTCAGCCTGCCTGCCTATATCGGCCCGTACTTTATCTTTGCTATTTCCGGTGTGGCAATAGCGCTGATCCTTTCCTTCGTTCTGACCACCGTGCTGGTGGGGAAAGAGCAATAATTCTCTTCACGATCTGCGCATTACGCGCAGATCGCTTTTCCGTTTCGACAACCCACTTGATCTTTATCCGGCAACGCGCTACCGTATTGTTATGTTATAACATATAAATCGAGGTTGTCATGAAACCGGATATCCATCCGCACTATCGCACCGTGGTTTTCCACGACACCAGCGTTGACGAATATTTTAAAGTGGGTTCTACCATTAAAACGGATCGGGAAATCGAGCTGGAAGGGGTGAAATACCCTTACGTAACGCTGGATGTGTCTTCCGCTTCCCATCCGTATTACACCGGGAAACAGAAAACGCTGAATACCGAAGGCAGCGCGGCACGATTCCAGCAGCGCTACGGTCGCTTTCTTAACGCTAAGAAGGGCTAATCATGCAGGTTCTTAATTCATTGCGCAGCGCAAAACAGCGCCACCCCGATTGCCAGATCGTCAAACGCAAGGGGCGGCTGTACGTCATCTGCAAATCGAATCCGCGCTTTAAAGCGGTGCAGGGACGTAAGAAAAGACGTTAAACCTCGCGCAGGCTTTGCAGGGTGCGCTTCTGATTGCCGTCGGCAGAAAAATTGTCGGCGGCAAGCCAGCGTTGCAGCGCCCGATTAATCTCCGGCCATTCACTGTCAATAATCGAAAACCAGTCGGTGTCCCGGTTGTGGCCTTTAACGACCAGTGCCTGACGAAAACGCCCCTCATACTGAAAGCCCAGTCGCTGCGCCGTCCGGCGCGAAGGTTCATTCAGGATGTTACATTTCCATTCGTAGCGTCGGTAGCCCAGCGTCTCAAAGGCATAGTGCATCAGCAGCCACTGCGCTTCGGTGGACATCGGCGTTTGACGAAGCAGCGGTGAAAAGTGAACGTGTCCTACTTCCATCACGCCATTGCTGGCATCAATCCGCATTAACGCCAGCGTTCCCACCGCTGTACCGCTGCGCTTATCAATCACCGCAAAATGGATCGGATCGCCGAGGGCGCGCACGCTTGCAACCCAGCGGGCGTATTCTTCCTCGCTTTGCTCCGGCTCACGCGGTAGCCACGTCCAGCTACGGCTATCTTCAGCACTGGCATGGGCGGCAAACAGGGCGCTGGCGTGCTGGATATCCAGCGGCTCAAGGCGGCAGTATTGCCCTTCAAGCGTCACCCGTTCCGGGTGTGGACGCGGCTGCCAGTCCGGTAGCGCATCGCCTACCGGCTGACCAAATTGATTAAGCTGGCTCATCATATTCTCCTTCTGCATCAATAGCTGATTATGCTGACATAAAAAGCCAGGGTACAGCGCTAATGCGCGGCTTCGGCGCGGGCGAGGGTGAAAATATCGTAGAAGGAGAGATCGCCTTTGGTGGCAATCATTTTCTCAAGCTGGGCTTTATACGGCGCTTCCACGCGCGGAGAATGCAAAATGTTTTCGATTAGCTGCGGCGGGGCGTAACGCGTGTTATACCATTCGCCGTTAAAGCAGACGCGGAAATCCAGCACGTCGATATCCTCGTAGCGGTAGCGCGGATTGACGTCAAAAAAGAAAAAGGCGTTAAACAGGATAAACAGCACCACCAGCAGCCACACCGAATCGGCGAGGGTTTCCGAGCGCAGCATCACCACCAGCGTGGCAAACCAGGCAACGTACATACCGATAAACAGGCCGGGGTGATTGCGGATAAAGCTGATGCTAAAGCGCGGACGGTTATCGCGCTTTTCGCGGGTATTGATTTCATTAATGGTATCGGTCAGCAATCGCCGTATTTCTGTCATTTTTGGCCTTTCTTATTCTACAAACGCAGGGAAGCATCCCATTTTAGGTTGTAATAAAGCCAACAAAAAGTAACAGATTAGTTGCGAAAAAGCATAACAGTTACGCGGGTATGCTTTTAATAATCCGCGCCGGATTGCCGCCGACCACCACGTTATCCGGGACATCTTTTACCACTACCGCACCGGAAGCAACGACAACATTATTGCCAATCGTCACGCCGGGGTTGATCACCGCGCGACCGCCGATCCAGACGTTGTTGCCGATGACCACTGGCTTACCCAGCTCCACGCCACTGTTACGCTCGGTGGCGTCCAGCGGATGCGTTGCGGTGTAGATATGCACGCCGGGTGCCAGCATACAGTTATCGCCGATGTGGACAGGGCAGACGTCCAGCATCACGCAGTCAAAATTGGCGTAGAAGTTTGCGCCGAGGTGGATATTGTAGCCATAGTCACAGCGGAAACTGGGTTCGATATACGCGTCTTCGCCCTTGCCGAGCAGGTCGCCCAGCAGCGCTTTACGTACTGCGCCTTCGTCAGGATCGGTGTGGTTATAACGATGAACAAGATGCCTGGCGCGCAGACGGTCAGCCTTAAGCGTCTCATCCTGCGGGCTATAAAGCTCACCGGCAATCATTTTGCGTTTTTCTTCACTCATACGGCACTCCTCATTAAAGGGGTATACCTTAAAAGGTCTTGCTGCCGCAGGGAACGTTCCCCATCAGCCGGTGTGACATTACTCACATTTTATCTGGCAGACAAACGGAAAAGGGGGAAACATGACGTAATTCATATCCTGAAAAATAAAAAGCGTATTAACGAATAAATTTCCAGACTGATGGAGGGATTTTGTCGTAGAGCTTATTCATGGTCAGTTCAGCCAGACGGTGGTCGGCGGCTGAGTAAAATACGGCCAGCTCATTATCTGATAATTCATATTTGTTCTTCTCAATAACGCGTTCGAGCGTGTCAATTGTCTGACAGCGCCTCAAACGCATCAAATAATCAGTTTTTGTTAATGCCTTGTCAGTCATAGATGTACCTTGTTGATTATCATCATTTTAGCAGGAGAGGCTCACCGGGTTAGCCTGGCTCACATTGACAAAGCTGTGAAACAGGTTATTACCGGATTTGCGCCACTTCTGCAAATCTTGCGTACTAATGCCATAGCTGCTGAACAACATAAAAGTGTCGTCCAGATATTCATCAATTTGCATGACCAAATTATTATCTTCATTGTGCTTAATTTTGTAATTAAGTGCGAAGGTAGCAATATGCTCGATAAGCTCATTAAGCTGGAGGTTGATCGCAGAAGTCGGATCGTTTACCCAGCCATGATTGCTCTCATCGAGATTGGCGATGCATTCATGATACAGGTTTTCACAGAGAAATTTAAGCTGTGCGATGTCATGTCTTTTTGGCGAGTATTCGTCCATAACGCACCCCTTATAAATGTTTTAAACAACGACTGGCGAACACCGTTTGGGATGGTACAACTCACTAACCTTGAAGCTAACGCTCACTCCTGATGCCTTAACTATAATCTACTCTCAAAAAGATTTCACCGCTCTGGAACGAAAAATTACAATTCTGACATTTTAATACTTTTCTCAATGCCAGTGGGTAAAGGATATGCAGCGAAATTCAGATATGGGTAGAAAATGCAGAAATGAATACATTATAGAAACAGTCGTATTACCAGGAAATATCTTAATACTTTACGGGTAAACTTACGCCGTTAATTGTCAGACATAAATAATCATGAGCAGGCAAATAAAAAGGGCCGCAAATGCGGCCCTTTAGCAACAGCGAGATTAATGCCGTTCTACGGGATGAGAATGTTCTACATCTTCATTCTTGCGGCTGAAGCGGCGGCGAACCACCACGAAGAATACCGGAACGAAGAAGATAGCCAGCACGGTTGCCGTGACCATCCCACCCATTACGCCAGTACCGACGGCGTTCTGCGCGCCGGAGCCTGCGCCGCTGCTGATTACCAGCGGCATAACCCCAAGGATAAACGCCAGTGAGGTCATCAGGATCGGACGCAGACGCATACGTACCGCTTCCAGCGTGGCTTCAATCAGCCCTTTGCCTTCTTTCTCCATCAGGTCTTTGGCGAATTCCACGATCAGTATCGCGTTCTTCGCCGATAGCCCAATGGTTGTCAGCAGGCCCACCTGGAAGTAAACGTCGTTGGTCAGGCCACGGAAGGTGGCCGCCAGCAGCGCACCGATGACCCCCAGCGGAACGACCAGCATGACCGAGAACGGAATCGACCAGCTCTCATACAGTGCAGCCAGACACAGGAAGACGACGATCAGCGAGATGGCGTACAGGGCAGGAGCCTGGTTGCCGGACAGCCGTTCCTGATAGGACATCCCCGTCCAGTCATAGCCGATCCCGGTAGGCAATTTGCCGACCAGCTCTTCCATCAGATCCATCGCTTCACCGGTACTCTTACCGGGCGCGGCTTCACCAAGGATTTCCATTGACGGCAGACCGTTATAGCGTTCCAGACGCGGAGAGCCATACTCCCAGTGCGTCGTTGAGAAGGCGGAGAACGGCACCATCTGACCATCGCTGCCGCGCACGTACCAGTTGTCGATATCGCTCGGCAACATACGGTACTTCGCATCCGACATCACGTACACTTTCTTCACGCGACCACGGTCGATGAAGTCGTTAACGTAGCTACCGCCCCAGGCTGCGCCCAGCGTGGTATTGATATCGCTGATGGAAACGCCCAGCGCCTGCGCTTTTTCCTGATCGATGTCGATCTTGAACTGCGGCGTATCTTCCAGGCCGTTCGGACGCACGCCCGCCAGCATGTCTGGATGTTTCGCCACTTCGCCCAGCAGTTGGTTACGCGCCTGCGTCAGTTTCTCATGCCCCAGACCACCCTGATCGATAAGCTGGAAGTCAAAACCGGTGGCTGTCCCCAGCTCCACAATCGCTGGCAGGTTGAAGGCAAACACCATCGCATCTTTAATCTGCGAGAAGGTGCCCATCGCCCGGCCGGTGATCGCGCCGACTTTGTTTTCATCGCCCGGACGATCGCCCCAGTCTTTCAGGGAAACGAAGGCAATACCGGTGTTCTGACCGCGACCGGCAAAACCAAAGCCGTTAACCGCAAACACCGATTCAACGTTGGCTTTCTCTTTATTGAGATAGTAATCGGTCACTTCATCCAGCACTTTCTGGGTACGTTCCTGGGTGGCACCCGCCGGAAGCTGGGCCATGGTCAGGAATACGCCCTGGTCTTCATCCGGCAGGAACGAACTTGGCAGACGAACGAACAGGAACGCCATACCCGCCACGATGATGATATACAGCAGCAGATAACGTCCGGTACTGCGCAGGATGTTGCCAATACTGTCGGTGTAATGATGCGTGCTCTTATCAAAGGTGCGGTTAAACCAGCCGAAGAAGCCTTTATTATGACCATGACCGCCTTTAGCAACCGGCTTAAGCATGGTGGCACAAAGCGCAGGCGTCAGGATTAATGCCACCAGTACCGAGAGGGCCATCGCCGAAACGATAGTAATCGAGAACTGGCGGTAAATGGCCCCGGTCGAGCCGCCGAAGAAGGCCATCGGGATAAATACCGCTGACAGCACCATCGCAATCCCGACCAGCGCGCCCTGAATTTGCCCCATCGATTTGCGCGTGGCCTCTTTGGGCGGCAGTCCTTCTTCCGCCATCACACGCTCGACGTTCTCCACCACCACGATGGCGTCATCCACCAGCAGGCCTATCGCCAGCACCATCCCGAACATCGTCAGGGTGTTGATGGAATAGCCAAAGGCTGACAGCACGGCAAATGTCCCCAGCAGAACCACCGGCACCGCAATCGTCGGGATCAGCGTCGCGCGGAAGTTTTGCAGGAACAGATACATGACCAGGAACACCAGAATGATCGCTTCGACCAGCGTTTTCACCACTTCGTGAATCGAGATCTGCACGAACGGCGTGGTGTCATACGGATAAACAATCTTCATCCCTGACGGGAAGAACGGCTCCATTTTCTTCAGTTCAGCACGGATCGCGGTGGCGGTATCCAGCGCGTTTGCGCCGGTCGCCAGTTTGATCCCAAGACCGGAGGCGGGCTGACCGTTAAACTTAGCCACCACATCGTAGTTTTCACCGCCAAGCTCAATGTTTGCCACGTCTTTCAGGCGAACCTGAGAACCGTCAGGATTCACTTTCAGCAGGATCTTACCGAACTCGTCCGTTGAGGTCAGACGGGTTTGCGCGATAATGGAGGCGTTAAGCTGCTGGCCTTTCACCGGCGGCGTACCGCCCAGCTGACCGGCGGCAACCTGGGCGTTCTGCGAATTAATCGCCGCAATCACATCCACAGGCGTTAGCTGGAAGTTATTCAGCTTGTTCGGGTCCATCCAGATACGCATGGCGTACTGCGAACCAAACAGCTGCACGTCACCCACGCCGGAAGTACGGCTGATGACGTCTTTCATATTGGCGGCCACATAGTCAGAAATATCTTCCTGGGTCATGGTGCCGTTGGTGTTAATGATCCCGACGACCATCAGGAAGCTACTGGACGACTTCTCAACGCTTACGCCCTGTTGCTGAACTTCCTGCGGCAGTAATGGCATCGCCAGCTGCAATTTGTTCTGCACCTGTACCTGGGCAATATCTGCATCCGTCCCGGAATCGAACGTCAGCGTGATTTGCACCGTACCGGTGGAGTCACTGTTGGAGGACATGTACATCAGGTTATCGATACCGTTCATATTCTGTTCGATAACCTGCGTGACGGTATCCTGCACCGTTTTCGCATCTGCGCCTGGGTAGGTGGCTGAGATCGTAACGGCTGGCGGTGCAATCGTTGGATATTGCGCCACCGGCAATTTGAGGATCGCAAGCCCCCCTGCCAGCATGATGATGATCGCGATGACCCATGCAAAGATGGGGCGATCGATAAAAAACTTAGCCATGTCTTAACGGCTCCTGTTTAAGTTAAGACTTAGTTTGTTCTGACTGGGCACCGGCCGAAGCTTGCTCTTTTTTGTCAGAAGTGACTTCCTGGGCTTTAACCTGAGCGCCCGGACGCACTTTTTGCAGTCCTGTCACAATCACGCGATCGCCGGTTTTCAGGCCATCGGTGACCAGCCATTTGTCGCCAATTGCCTGGGAAGTGGTGATCTGCCGGGCTTCAACTTTGTCGCCCTCGCCGACCACCATTGCGGTAGCATCACCGCGTGGCGTGCGGGTCACGCCCTGTTGTGGCACCAGCAGCGCGTTCGGGTTGGTCCCTTCTTCCAGACGGGCGCGCACGAACATGCCTGGCAGCAGCGTGTTATCCGGGTTCGGAATAATGGCGCGCAGGGTGATTGAACCGGTGGTCTGATCGACCGTCACGTCGGAAAATTCCAGCGTGCCGCTTTGGGCGTATTTCTCGCCGTTGTTGGTAATGACTTCGACTTTCGCCTTGCCGTTTTCCTGTTTCAGCGTGCCGTTGGCCATTTCCTGACGCAGGCGCAGGAAATCGTTACTGGACTGGGTCACATCAACATAAATCGGATCGAGTTGCTGCACGGTCGCCAGTGCGTTGGTCTGCCCGCTTTGCACCAGCGCGCCCTCGGTCACGGAGGATTTACCAATCCGGCCGCTGATGGGGGAGGTCACTTTGGTATAGGCAAGATTGATCCGCGCGGTTTCAACGGCGGCTTTCGCAGCGACCACGGCAGCGCTGGCCTGTTGAGCATCGGCCTGGGCGCTATCGAAATCCTGCTTACTGATGTACTGCGTGCCGATCAGTTTCTGGTAACGATTCAGCGTCACCTGGGCAATTTTCGCGGCAGCTTCTGCTTTGGCTAAATCTCCCTTCGCACTTTCATAAGCGGCCTGATAGGTGGCGGGATCGATCTGATAAAGAGAGACACCGGCTTTAACGTCGCTACCCTCAGTAAAGTTACGTTTCAGGATGATACCGCTGACCTGGGGACGAACTTCCGCAATGCGAAAAGCGCTGGTGCGGCCTGGTAACTCAGTTGTTATTTTCAGAGGTTCAGATTTGAGCGTGACGATACCGACTTCCGGCATCTGCTGTGCTCCTTGTTGTTCCTGTTTGTCGTCACATCCTGTTAGGGCTAAGCTGCCTGAAAGTATCAGAACGACCGCCAGAGGCGTAAACCCTCTGTTTTTGTTCATAAGTAAACCTCAAGTGTCCGATTTCAAATTGATCAATGGATCACGCATCCACCAACCCATTGCTGCGTTTCTATTATCGTCGTGCTATGGTACATACATTCATAAATGTATGTAAATCTGACCTGTGTAAATTCACCCGCTTATGGCACGAAAAACCAAACAACAAGCACTTGAAACACGCCAGCACATTCTGGACGTGGCGATGCGTCTGTTTTCTCAGCAGGGGGTTTCTTCAACCTCGCTGGCTGAGATTGCCAAAGCCGCAGGGGTGACGCGTGGTGCTATCTACTGGCATTTCAAAAACAAGTCTGAACTTTTTAGTGAAATATGGGAATTGTCAGAGTCCAGCATTGCCGACCTCGAGATTGAGTATCAGGCAAAATTCCCCGGCGATCCACTGTCAGTGTTAAGAGAGATATTAATTTATATCCTTGAAGCGACGGTGGTCGTTGAACGGCGGCGCTTAATGATGGAAATTATCTTCCATAAATGTGAATTTGTGGGCGAAATGGCGGTGGTACAGCAGGCCCAGCGCAGTTTGTGCCTCGAAAGCTATGACCGGATCGAGCAAACGCTGGTGCAGTGTATCCAGGCTCGCGTGCTGCCGGAAAGTTTGCTGACCCGTCGCGCCGCGATCCTGATGCGCTGTTATATTTCGGGCATCATGGAAAACTGGCTGTTTGCGCCCGATTCTTTCGATTTAAAAAAGGACGCCCACGATTTCGTCGAGATTTTGCTGGAAATGTTTCAGCATTGTCCCACTTTGCGCAAGTCAGCCTGATTCACTCAACGCTTAACCACGATTTTTAAAGGGGATGCTACTCAGGCTCCCTGCGCCGTGATATTCTGCCAGCGCCATAATCCCCGGTATGCCGGTTTATTCACAAATCACGCTAATACTATGCTGCACAACGCAAATTTACCAAATACCACCCGCATAATAATGCTGGTGTGGGTGCTTTTTTTCGGCTGTTTTTCACAGGTTCAGGCGCGTGCCCAGGCGGCGAATGAGCTTAGCGACCGCGCGGAAATCCAGACGCAGTTAACGAATCTGAGCAAACAAAAAGAGCTTTCCGCGCAGGACAAACTCATCCAGCAGGATCTGACCGAGACGCTGGATGTCCTCGATAAAATCGAACGCGTAAAAGATGAAACCGCCCAATTAAAGCAGCGGGTGGCGCAGGCTCCCGAAAAAATGCGCCAGGTCGCCGAGGGGCAGAGCGCGCTGAGCGACAAAGATAATGACGATGAAACCCGTAAAACGCTGACCACGCTCTCACTGCGTCAGCTTGAGGCGCGGGTCGCCCAGACGCTGGATGATTTGCAGGTTGCGCAAAACGAGCTGGCGACCTACAACAGCCAGCTGGTGTCGCTGCAAACCCAGCCGGAGCGCGTGCAAAACGCCATGTCTACCGCCTCGCAGCAGCTTCAGCAGATCCGCAATCACCTTAATATCTCCGGGGAAGAAGCGCTGCGGCCCTCACAGCAAGCGCTCCTGACGGCGCAGCAGGCGCTGCTCAACGCCCAGCTCGATCAGCAACGTAAAAGCCTCGAAGGCAATACCGTTCTTCAGGATATGCTACAAAAGCAGCGCGACTACGTGACCGCCAACAGTAACCGCCTCGAGCATCAGCTTCAGCTATTACAGGCGGCAGTAAATAATAAGCGTCTGACCCTGACCGAAAAAACGGCGGAAGAAGCGGTTACGCCGGACGAAACCGCCCGTATCCAGATGAATCCGCTGGTGAAGCAGGAGATGGACGTCAACCAGCAGCTTAGCCAGCGTCTGATCCAGGCGACCGAAAGCGGCAACGATCTGGTCCAACGCAATATCAAAGTCAAAAACTGGCTGGATCGGGCGTTACAGTCGGAGCGCAATATTAAAGAACAGATCGCCGTGCTGAAAGGCAGCCTGTTACTGTCCCGGATTTTATATCAGCAGCAGCAGACGCTACCGTCGGCAGACGAACTGGAAGATATGACCAACCGCATTGCCGATTTGCGTCTTGAGCAGTTTGAAATTAACCAGCAGCGCGACGCGCTTTTCCAGAGCGACACCTTCGTGGCGAAGCTGGAAGAGGGGCACGAAAAAGAAACCGGTCCTGAAGAGCACGATGCGTTACTTCAGATCGTCGAGATGCGCCGGGAATTGCTGGATCAGCTGAATAAACAGCTCGGCAATCATCTGATGATGGCGATCAACCTGCAAATTAATCAGCAGCAGCTGATGAGCGTGTCCAAAAATCTAAAGGATATTCTGACCCAGCAAATCTTTTGGGTTAGCAGTAATAAACCGATGAACTGGGACTGGTTCAAAACCTTTCCGGGTGGTGTCCATGAACAGTTCAAGGCCATGAAAATCACCGTGAACTGGGAAAAGGCCTGGCCCGCCGTGTTCATCGCGTTCCTTGCGGGTCTGCCTTTACTGCTGATCGCGGGGCTGATTCGCTGGCGGCTGCACTGGCTGAAAGGGTGGCAGGCAAAACTGGCCTCCGAGGTTGGGCAGTTGCGCCATGACAGCCAGCTTCACACCCCGAAGGCGATCCTGATTGATCTGATCCGCGCTTTGCCGGTGTGTCTGATCATTCTGGCGCTGGGACTGATTTTGCTGACCATGCAGCTGAGCATCAGCGACGTGCTGTGGGCGTTCAGTAAAAAACTCACCATGTACTGGCTGATTTTCGGCCTGTGCTGGAAGGTGCTGGAAAAAGACGGCGTTGCCATTCGCCATTTTAATATGCCCGCCCAGCTTACCAGCCACTGGCGGCGGCAGATTGTGCGTATCAGCCTGGCGCTGCTACCGCTGCATTTCTGGTCGGTGGTTTCTGAGCTTTCCCCGCTGCATCTGATGGATGACGTGCTTGGGCAACTGGTGATTTTCTTCAATCTGCTGGTGATCACCATTCTGACCTGGCCGGTGTTTGTCGATAGCTGGCGCGATAAAGAATCACGCGGCATCCGCCTGGTGACGATCTCCGTGCTGTCGATGGTGCCGATTGCGCTGATGGTGCTGACGGCGACCGGGTATTTCTATACCACGCTGCGCCTGGCCGGTCGCTGGATCGAAACGGTGTATCTGGTGATTGTCTGGAATCTGCTCTACCAGACGGTGCTGCGTGGGTTAAGCGTGGCGGCGCGGCGTATTGCCTGGCGTCGTGCGCTGGCCCGCCGTCAGCACCTGATTAAAGAAGGTGCTGAGGGGGCAGAGCCGCTGGATGCCCCGGCGATGGCGCTGGAACAGGTCAGTCAGCAAACCCTGCGCATCACGATGCTGGTAATGCTGGCCCTGTTCGCGGTGGTGTTCTGGACAATCTGGTCGGATTTAATCACCGTCTTTACCTACCTCGACAGCATCACGCTGTGGCATTACAACGCCAGCGAAGCCGGGGTTAGCGTGATTAAAAACGTCACTATGGGCAGCCTGCTGTTTGCGCTGGTGGCGGCGATGGTCGCGTGGGCGTTGATCCGCAACCTGCCGGGTCTGCTGGAGGTGCTGGTGCTCTCGCGGCTGAACATGCGTCAGGGGGCGTCTTACGCTATTACCACCGTTCTCAACTATGCCATTCTGGTAGTGGGAACGATGACGGTCTTCGGATCGCTCGGCGTCTCATGGGATAAACTTCAGTGGCTGGCGGCGGCGCTGTCGGTCGGCCTGGGTTTTGGCTTACAGGAGATTTTCGGTAACTTTGTAGCGGGCCTGATTATCCTCTTCGAGCGCCCGGTGCGTATTGGGGATACGGTCACTATCGGCACCTATTCCGGAACGGTCAGCAAGATCCGCATCCGCGCGACCACCATCACCGACTTTGACCGTAAAGAGGTGATCATCCCGAACAAAGCGTTTGTGACCGAACGGCTGATCAACTGGTCGCTCTCCGACACCATTACCCGCGTGGTGATAAGCCTCGGCGTGGCCTACGGTTCCGATCTCGATAAAGTCAAAGAGGTCCTGCTGAAGGCGGCGAAAGATCACCCGAAAGTCATGCACGATCCTGAGCCATCGGTGTTCTTTACCACTTTTGGTGCCAGTACGCTGGATCATGAACTGCGCCTGTATGTGCGCGAGTTGCGCGACCGTAGCTATACCGTTGATGAGCTTAACCGCACCATCGACAGGCTGTGCCGTGAAAACAACATTAATATCGCTTTCAATCAGCTCGAAGTGCATTTACGTAATGAAAAGGGCGAGGAGCATCTGGAAGTGAAGCGCGAAGTTAACGGTGACGATCCGGCAGCGGCAATACGCTAAGCGAAAGGGGGCAGACGTGCGCTCTAATGCTGGTCAGTTAAGGAAAGCAGGTCTGATGATTCGAGCCTCAGAAGAAGATAAACCTGGCTGAAAGTCTGATGTCGATTTTTCGCCTTCTCCCCCGGGAGAGGGAACAGTCTGGCGTCGTGACTGGATATGTCATTTTTACTCAGGCTAAGTGGTCTGCCAAACCTGACCCCGGGGCACGTCCTTCCCCCTTTGCCCCGGGAGAGGGAACAGTCTGGCGTCGTGACTGGATTTGTCATTTTTACTCAGGCTAAGTGGTCTGCCAAACCTGACCCTGGGGCACGTCCTTCCCCCTCTCCCTTGAGGGAGAGGGTTGGGGAGAGGGGGAGTTGTGGGTACAGAGCCTCCCCTCTCCCTGGACCAGGTACTGAAGAAAACCAGCCCCGATGACTCGATCCTCAGAAGAAGATAAATTTGGCTGAAAGCCTGACTCCTTCGCTTTATTTTCAGGCATAAATATGAATCTTTATTCATAAAAATGCTTTAAGTGACTGGCATTACAGACGTGCGCTGCCCCGTTGCTTCAGACGTCCTGTGGCGGGGCAAGCTTTTTTTCAAAGTCGCGCTGCACAATCGCCAGCGCTTTCAACACCGTCTCCGGCGCAATCGCGTGCTCTTCCAGCAGCATAATTAAATCTACCGCCAGTTTGACCTCATCCGGGGCGTTTTCCAGTGACATGCTCTCTCCTGTGGTCAGCGCATCAGGCGCGCCAGAACCTGTTCTATTTCATTCAGCGCCTGGCGGCAGCGGGTCAGGCGGCCATCAAACACCTCGATTTCACGCGCCAGCCGTTGCTGATCGCTTAACGTCGTGGCTTCGGCATGCTGCCGGATGCGCTGCTGCTTCATCTCAACCAGGCGGCGTTCAAACTCCTGATGCTGAAGCCGCTTGCGTTGCCATTTGGCGATAGCCGGGGAACCGCTGTCCCAGGCGCGCAGCGACCAGCTGGCCGTTTCCTTCGTAATGGCCTCAATCTGGGCGCTCAGATGTTCTGCCAGCCACGCGACCTGCGGCAGTTGCTGCAGCTCAATCGCCCGGCACAGTTCCTCGTAATGCATTTCGGCTTCATCAACGCAGGACTGAAGGCGCGTGCTGCGAGTCTGAAAAAGATGACGATCGAAGCGGGCGCTCAGGGTCGCGTGATGGCCCAGCGGCGCTACGCGAGCGCGTAATTCTTCGAGCTGCTGATGCAGAATATGCAGTAGCCGGGTGGTTTTCATCATACTCTCCATGAAAATGACAACAGCTATGCTACATTAGCCATTCAGTTACGTAACGATTCGGTCTATGCGACGCACTATTCTAATCATCATTGGCTGGCTGGCGGTAGTCCTTGGCACGCTCGGCGTTTTTCTGCCGCTGTTGCCGACCACGCCTTTTATTTTACTCGCGGCCTGGTGTTTTGCGCGTTCTTCGCCGCGCTTTCATCACTGGCTGCTGTACCGCTCATGGTTTGGCGGTTATCTGCGCCACTGGCAGATGTATCGTGCAATGCCGCCCGGCGCTAAGCCGCGCGCGATTATCGTCATTATCCTGACTTTTGCTCTCTCCCTGTGGCTGGTCAAAATCCTCTGGGTGCGCATCCTGCTGCTGGTGATTTTAAGCTGCCTGCTGATTTTCATGTGGCGGATCCCGGTGGTTGATGCAAAACAACAAAAGCACTGAAGTGCCATAATCACTGTTGCAATTGTCGCGCGCAGCCAGTAAATTCGACCGTTTTCGAGCACGGGCGCGCCTGGTCAAAGGTTAAACAAATGTTTCTTTTGATCTCTTTCGGCTGCGCTGTGAGTAACACCGTATGAATCAGGCATATATCTATGACCGCAACTGCACAGCAGCTTGAATTTCTGAAAAACAGCATCAAAAGCATCCAGGATTATCCGAAACCTGGCATTCTTTTCCGCGATGTCACCAGCTTGCTGGAAGACCCGAAAGCGTATGCTCTCAGCATAGAACTGCTGGTGGAGCGCTATAAAAACGCCGGGATCACCAAAGTCGTCGGCACCGAAGCGCGCGGCTTCCTGTTTGGCGCGCCGGTTGCGCTCGGCCTGGACGTCGGTTTTGTTCCGGTCCGCAAGCCGCGTAAGCTGCCGCGTGAAACGATCGCTGAAAGCTATGAACTGGAATACGGCACCGACCAGCTGGAAATCCACGTCGATGCGATCCAGCCTGGCGATAAAGTGCTGGTGGTGGACGATTTACTGGCGACCGGCGGCACTATTGAAGCCACCGTCAAGCTGATCCGCCGTCTGGGTGGCGAAGTGACCGATGCCGCGTTCATCATCAATCTGTTCGATCTGGGCGGTGAGCAGCGTCTGGAAAAACAGGGTATTACCAGCTACAGCCTGGTCTCCTTCCCCGGTCATTGATCTTCAGGCTATCTTCTTTGCCATTTTGGTTCCGGGCAGGGCTCGAAATCCTCACGTACTCTCTGTACGCTCTGATTTCTGCGCGCTGGCCGTAACCAAACTGGCGGCAACGATAACACCTGGCGTATTACGCGCAGACATGACCTCGCTGTCTTTGTGAGGTTGTGATAGCATTACCCTTCGTGAATCCACCTTCCAGCCTTTCAGAGCCAGCCAATGAGTTATCAGGTCTTAGCCCGAAAATGGCGTCCACAAACCTTTGCTGACGTTGTCGGCCAGGAACACGTGCTGACCGCCCTGGCAAACGGCTTATCGTTAGGGCGCATTCATCACGCATACCTGTTTTCCGGCACCCGTGGCGTCGGTAAAACCTCTATCGCCCGTCTGCTGGCGAAGGGGCTGAACTGCGAAACCGGCATTACCGCTACGCCGTGCGGCGTCTGCGACAACTGCCGTGAAATTGAGCAGGGGCGCTTTGTCGATCTCATCGAAATTGATGCCGCGTCGCGCACCAAAGTTGAAGACACCCGCGATCTGCTGGACAACGTTCAGTACGCTCCCGCGCGCGGACGCTTCAAGGTCTACCTGATCGATGAAGTCCATATGCTCTCGCGTCACAGCTTCAATGCGCTGTTAAAAACGCTGGAAGAGCCGCCCGCGCACGTTAAATTCCTGCTGGCGACCACCGATCCGCAGAAGCTGCCGGTCACTATTCTGTCGCGCTGCCTGCAATTTCACCTTAAAGCGCTGGATGTCGAACAAATTCGCCATCAGCTTGAACACATCCTGGATGAAGAAAAAATCGTCCACGAACCGCGCGCGCTGCAGTTACTCTCCCGCGCGGCGGACGGCAGCCTGCGCGATGCGCTAAGCCTCACCGATCAGGCGATTGCCAGCGGCGACGGACAGCTCACGACCGCCGCCGTCAGCACCATGCTCGGCACGCTGGACGACGATCAGGCGCTGTCGTTGATTGAAGCGCTGATTGCCGCTAACGGCGAAAACGTCATGTCGCTGGTCAACGACGCCGCGCTGCGCGGTATTGAATGGGACGCGCTGCTGGTCGAAATGCAAAGCCTGCTGCATCGCATCGCGATGGTACAGCTTTCGCCGTCGGCGCTGGGCGCAGATATGGCCGCCATTGAGCAGCGGATGCGCGAACTGGCGCGGATTGTGCCTCCAGCGGACATCCAGCTTTATTACCAGACGCTGCTGATAGGTCGCAAAGAGTTGCCGTATGCCCCGGATCGGCGCATGGGCGTGGAAATGACGCTGCTGCGTGCGCTGGCTTTCCATCCGCAAATGCCGCTGCCAGAGCCGGAAGGGGTACAGCAGTCCTTTGCCCCGGTAGCGCCGACGGCGGTGATGTCGCCGACCCAAATTCCCCCGTCGCCAGCCGCACCGCCGCCAGCGCATGAAGCCCTACCGGAAACCACCAGTCAGGTACTGGCGGCCCGTCATCAGCTTCAGCGTGCGCAGGGGGCTGCAAAGCCAAAAAAGAATGAACCGGCTGCCGCCTCCCGCGCGCGGCCGGTGAATAATGCGGCGCTGGAAAGGCTGGCTTCGGTCTCTGAACGCCTTCAGTCCCGCCCGGCGCAGGCCGCGCAGGATGCGGCCCCGGCGAAAAAAGAGGCGTATCGCTGGAAGGCGACCATCGTCAACGACGTAGTGAAAGAAGTCGTCGCCACGCCGAAAGCGCTGAAAAAAGCGCTGGAACATGAAAAAACGCCGGAGCTGGCAGAAAAACTGGCGATCGAAGCGATGGAGCGCGATCCGTGGGCGGCGGAAGTAAAACAGCTTCAGCTGCCAAAACTGGTTGAACAGGTGGCGCTGAACGCCTGGAAAGAGCAGAACGGCGATGCGGTTTGCCTGCATCTGCGTCCTGCCCAGCGTCATCTCAACTCCGCCGGTGCGCAGCAAAGACTGGCGGAAGCGATGAGCGCTTTATACAGTAAGCCGGTTGAACTCACTATCATTGAAGATGATAATCCGGCGATTCGCACGCCGCTGGAGTGGCGGCAGGCGATCTATGAAGAAAAACTCGCGCAGGCGCGTGAGGCTATTAATGCGGATAACAACATCCAGACGCTGCGTCGTTTCTTTGATGCGGATCTGGATGAAGAGAGTATTCGCCCCATTTGATCGCGCGCCCGGCGTGCGGTCGTCCACCCTCAATGAGAGAGAAGCCTATGTTTGGTAAAGGCGGTCTGGGTAACCTGATGAAACAGGCCCAGCAGATGCAGGAAAAAATGCAGAAAATGCAGGAAGAGATCGCGCAGCTGGAAGTCACCGGCGAATCCGGCGCGGGTCTGGTGAAAGTGACCATCAACGGTGCGCATAACTGCCGTCGCGTGGAGATCGACCCAAGCCTGCTGGAAGACGACAAAGATATGCTTGAAGATCTGGTCGCGGCGGCGTTCAACGATGCGGCGCGCCGTATTGATGAAACCCAGAAAGAGAAAATGGCCTCGGTTTCCTCCGGTATGCAGTTGCCGCCGGGTATGAAGATGCCGTTCTGATGCAAACCAGCCCGCTGTTAACTCAGCTTATGGAAGCCCTGCGCTGCCTGCCGGGCGTCGGCCCGAAGTCGGCGCAGCGCATGGCGTTTACGCTGTTGCAGCGGGATCGCAGCGGCGGAATGCGCCTCGCACAGTCGCTGACGAAGGCGATGTCGGAAATTGGCCACTGCGCCGATTGCCGCACCTTCACCGAGCAGGAAGTCTGCAACATCTGCGCGAATCCGCGTCGGCGGGAAAACGGTCAAATCTGCGTGGTGGAGAGTCCGGCGGACATCTACGCCATTGAGCAGACCGGTCAGTTTTCCGGGCGCTACTTCGTGCTGATGGGCCACCTCTCGCCGCTGGACGGTATCGGTCCGGGTGATATCGGCCTTGACCGACTGGAGCAGCGTCTGGAAAGCGAGCAGCTCAAAGAGGTGATCCTCGCCACCAACCCGACGGTGGAAGGTGAAGCCACCGCCAACTACATCGCCGAACTTTGCGGGCAATATGGGGTTGAAGCCAGTCGCATTGCCCACGGCGTGCCGGTAGGCGGCGAGCTGGAAATGGTCGATGGCACCACGCTGTCGCACTCGCTCGCCGGGCGTCACAAGATTCGTTTTTAACCAAACGGGAGCAGAAATTTTTGCTCCCGCTTGAAATACCTCTCCGCTATCCCCATTTCCCTCTCAACGCTTTTTTACCTTGTAATTGGCATTGAGGTATTTTCGACATGAAAGGACAAGAAACTCGCGGCTTCCAGTCAGAAGTAAAACAGCTTCTGCATCTGATGATCCACTCTCTCTATTCCAACAAAGAAATCTTTCTGCGTGAGCTGATCTCCAACGCCTCGGATGCGGCGGACAAGCTGCGTTTTCGCGCGCTGTCGAACCCGGATCTGTATGAAGGCGACGGCGAACTGCGCGTGCGCGTCTCCTTCAACAAAGAGCAGCGCACCCTGACCATCGCCGACAACGGCGTGGGGATGAACCGTGACGATGTCATCGATCACCTGGGCACCATCGCCAAATCCGGTACCAAATCATTCCTCGAATCAATGGGGTCCGATCAGGCGAAAGACAGCCAGTTAATCGGCCAGTTTGGGGTGGGCTTCTACTCTGCCTTTATCGTGGCAGACAAAGTGACCGTGCGCACCCGCGCGGCGGGCGATGCGGCTGAAAACGGCGTGTTCTGGGAATCCGCTGGCGAAGGTGAATACACCGTTGCCGATATCAACAAGGCGGATCGCGGCACAGAAATCACGCTGCACCTGCGTGAAGGCGAAGACGAGTTCCTCGACGACTGGCGCGTGCGTTCGATCATCAGCAAATACTCCGACCATATCGCGCTGCCGGTTGAGATTGAAAAACAGGAAGAGCAGGACGGGGAAACCGTTGTCTCCTGGGAAAAAATCAACAAAGCACAGGCGCTGTGGACTCGTAACCGTGCTGAAATAAAAGACGAAGAGTACACCGAGTTCTACAAGCACATTGCCCACGACTTCACCGATCCGCTGACCTGGAGCCACAACCGCGTGGAAGGGAAGCAGGAGTACACCAGCCTGCTGTATATCCCGTCGCAGGCACCGTGGGACATGTGGAATCGCGATCACAAGCACGGTCTGAAACTGTACGTGCAGCGCGTTTTCATCATGGACGACGCCGAACAGTTTATGCCGAACTACCTGCGCTTCGTGCGCGGCCTGATAGACTCCAGCGATCTGCCGCTGAACGTCTCCCGTGAAATCCTTCAGGACAGCACCGTCACCCGTAACCTGCGCAGCGCGCTGACCAAACGCGTTCTGCAAATGCTGGAAAAACTGGCGAAAGACGACGGTGAAAAATACCAGACTTTCTGGAAACAGTTTGGTCTGGTGCTGAAAGAAGGCCCGGCGGAAGATCACGGCAATCAGGAAGCGATCGCCAAACTGCTGCGTTTTGCCTCCACCCATACCGACTCTTCCGAGCAAACCGTGTCGCTTGCCGATTACGTCTCACGCATGAAAGAAGGGCAGGAGAAGATCTACTACATCACCGCCGACAGCTACGCGGCGGCGAAAAGCAGCCCGCATCTGGAGCTGCTGCGTAAGAAAGGCATCGAAGTGCTGCTGCTTTCCGAGCGCATTGACGAGTGGATGATGAACTACCTGACCGAGTTCGACGGTAAAACGTTCCAGTCAGTGTCGAAAGCGGACGAATCGCTGGACAAGCTGGCCGACGAAGTTGACGAAAGCGTTAAAGAAGCGGAAAAAGCGCTGACGCCGTTCGTTGAACGCGTCAAAAACCTGTTGGGCGAGCGCGTGAAAGAGGTGCGTTTGACCCACCGTCTGACCGACACGCCAGCCATCGTCACCACCGACAACGACGAAATGAGCACCCAGATGGCAAAACTGTTTGCCGCAGCGGGTCAGGCAGTGCCGGAAGTGAAATACATCTTTGAACTGAACCCGGATCACGTGCTGGTGAAACGCACGGCGGACACCGAGGACGAAGGCCAGTTCAAAGAGTGGGTGGAACTGCTGTTGGATCAGGCGCTGTTTGCCGAGCGCGGCACGCTGGAAGATCCGAACCTGTTTATCCGTCGGATGAACCAACTGCTGGTGTCGTAATCACATCGAATCCCCTCCCCGGCAGGGGAGGGGATTCGGAGTCCGTGGTTTCCCCTCTCCCTAACCCTCTCCCGCCGGGAGAGGGAACTGTCCGGCGTCGTTATCGTATTTTCAGGCTAAACGAACCACCCAGCCTCAACCGTGGCACGTTTTACTCCCTCTCCCTGTGGGAGAGGGAGCTTTCCGGCCGGGGAGGAGATTCGGAGTCCGTGGTTTCCCCCTCTCCCTAACCCTCTCCCGCCGGGAGAGGGAACCGTTTGGCGTCGTTATCGTATTTTCAGGCTAAGCGAACCACCCAGCCTCAACCGTGGCACGTTTTACTCCCTCTCCCGCCGGGTGAGAGAGCTGTCCGGCCGGGGAGGAGATTCGGAGTCCGTGGTTTCCCCCTCTCCCTAACCCTCTC
>NZ_DAMAPU010000004.1:262478-266307 GCF_032071645.1 Superficieibacter sp. | reverse complement strand
CCGCCGGGAGAGGGAACAGTCCGGCGTCGTTATCGTATTTTCAGGCTAAGCGAACCACCCAGCCCAACCGTGGCACGTTTTACTCCCTCTCCCTGTGGGTGAGGGAACCGTTTGGCGTCGTTATCGTATTTTCAGGCTAAGCGAGCCACCCAGCTTCAACCGTGGCACGTTTTACTCCCTCTCCCTGTGGGAGAGGGCTGGGGAGAGGGCATTCCAGCGGGGGGAGGGTATCCCTGCGCCTTTTCCACAATAATCTTCTCATTAACCGTTTCAGCGTGAGCGCCTTCCTTGAGCCATTGCCCGTCTGGTGGTATCTTTTAGCGCTTTGTTCAAAAATATCGACAACCTTTAAGGGGATTTTCGTAATGCGTATTATTCTGCTTGGCGCTCCCGGCGCAGGTAAAGGAACTCAGGCTCAGTTCATCATGGAGAAATATGGCATTCCGCAAATCTCCACCGGTGACATGCTGCGCGCCGCAGTAAAATCCGGCAGCGAGCTGGGCAAGCAGGCGAAAGAAATCATGGACGCTGGCAAGCTGGTTACTGACGAACTGGTCATCGCGCTGGTCAAAGAGCGTATTACTCAGGAAGACTGCCGTAACGGTTTCCTGCTTGACGGCTTCCCGCGCACCATTCCGCAGGCTGACGCCATGAAAGAGGCGGGCATTAAAGTGGATTACGTCCTTGAATTCGACGTGCCTGACGAACTGATCGTTGACCGCATTATTGGTCGCCGCGTTCACGCCGCTTCTGGCCGCGTTTATCACATCAAATTCAACCCGCCGAAAGTGGAAGGTAAAGACGATGTGACCGGCGAAGAGCTGACCACCCGTAAAGACGATCAGGAAGAAACCGTGCGTAAGCGCCTGGTGGAATACCATCAGATGACCGCGCCGCTGATCGGCTACTACCAGAAAGAAGCGCAGGCGGGCAACACCCAGTACGCCAAAGTTGACGGTACTCAGGCGGTCAACGCGGTTCGCGCCGAACTGGAAAAGATCCTCGGCTAATACCTTTCTCACCCGGCTTAAGCCGGGTGAATTTCACCTTTCGCAGCAATTAGTTCCCCTCGTTCACTTTTCAGCTACAATTATCAGCCGTTTTAATGGATAAGAGGCGGTAATGCGTCAGACCAAAACTGGTATTCTGCTGGCTAACCTCGGCACCCCTGAAGCACCCACTGCCGGTGCTGTTAAGCGCTATCTGCGGCAATTTTTAAGCGACAGACGCGTGGTGGATACGCCGCGTGTGCTGTGGTGGCCGCTGCTGCGCGGGGTGATCCTGCCGATCCGCTCTCCGCGCGTGGCGAAGCTCTATCAGTCCGTGTGGATGGAAGAAGGCTCGCCGCTGATGGTCTACAGCCGTCGGCAGCAAAAAGCGCTGGCGGCGCGGCTGCCGGATGTTCCCGTCGCGCTGGGAATGAGCTACGGCAAACCGTCGCTTGCCAGCGCGATTGACGAACTGCTGGCAAATCATGTCGATCATATCGTCGTTCTGCCGCTGTACCCGCAATATTCCTGCTCGACGGTGGCGGCGGTGTGGGATGAACTGGGACGTATTCTGGCGAAAAACCGTCGTGTGCCGGGGATCACGCTGATCCGCGACTATGCCGATGACTCCACCTATATCAACGCGCTGGCAAACAGCGTGCGCGCCTCTTTCGCGCAGCACGGCGAGCCGGATTTACTGCTGCTCTCCTATCACGGTATTCCGCAGCGCTACGCTAACGAAGGCGATGATTACCCGCAGCGCTGCCGCGATACCACCCGCGAACTGGTGTCGGCGCTGGAAATCGATCCTGATAAAGTGATGATGACCTTCCAGTCGCGTTTCGGGCGCGAGCCGTGGCTGACGCCGTATACCGACGAGACGCTAAAAATGCTGGGCGAGAAGGGCGTGAAGCATATTCAGGTGATGTGCCCAGGCTTTGCGGCGGACTGTCTCGAAACGCTGGAAGAAATTGCGGTCCAGAACCGGGAATTCTTTATGGAAGCGGGCGGCGAAAAGTATGAATACATTCAGGCACTCAATGATTCAGCCGATCATATCGCCATGATGGACGAAATTACCCTTCCGTATCGCTGATCGCGCGACTGGCGGGGAGTATGCTACTATTCTCCGCCTGTTCACTGCCATCAGAATCCGCCCCATGAAATTTCCCGGTAAACGCAAGTCTAAACACTATTTCCCCGTTAACGCCCGCGATCCGCTGCTTCAGCAAATTCAGCCTGAAAGCGAAACCGGCACCTCGTGGATTGTCGGGATTGACCAGACGCTGGTCGATATCGAAGCCAAAGTGGATGATGATTTTGTCGCGCGTTATGGGCTGAGCGCCGGGCATTCACTGGTGATTGACGACGAGGTTGCCGAAGCGGTTTATCAGGAATTAATGCGCGATAACCTTATCACCCATCAGTTTGCAGGTGGCACCATCGGCAATACGATGCACAACTATTCGGTGCTGGCGGATGACCGTTCGGTACTGCTGGGCGTGATGTGCAGCAACATTGAAATCGGCGGATATGCCTACCGCTATCTGTGTAACACTTCCAGCCGCACCGATCTCAACTATTTGCAGGGCGTTGATGGCCCGATTGGGCGCTGCTTCACCCTGATCAGCGACAGCGGCGAGCGAACGTTTGCCATCAGCCCCGGTCACATGAACCAGTTCCGCGCCGAAAGCGTGCCGGAATCGGTGATTGCCGGAGCCTCGGCGCTGGTGCTGACCTCCTATCTGGTGCGCTGTAAACCGGGCGAGCCGATGCCGGAAGCGACGATGAAAGCCATCGAATATGCGAAAAAACATAACGTGCCGGTGGTGCTGACGCTGGGCACGAAATTCGTTATCGCCGATAACCCGCAGTGGTGGCAGGCTTTTCTGAAAGAGCACGTTTCGATTCTCGCCATGAACGAGGAGGAGGCCGAAGCGCTGACGGGGTTAAGCGATCCGCTGCTGGCTTCTGATAAAGCGCTGGACTGGGTAGATCTGGTCCTTTGCACCGCCGGTCCGGTCGGGTTGTACATGGCGGGCTTTACCGAAGACGAAGCAAAACGCAAAACCCAGCACCCGCTGCTGCCGGGCGCGATTGCCGAATTCAACCAGTACGAATTTAGTCGGGCGATGCGCCACAAAGACTGTATTAACCCGCTGCGTATTTTCTCACATATCGCCCCGTACATGGGTGGCCCGGAGAAGATCATGAACACTAACGGCGCGGGAGACGGCGCACTGGCAGCGCTGTTGCACGATATCACCGCCAATGATTATCACCGCAGCAACGTGCCGAATTCCAGCAAACACAAGTACACCTGGCTGACTTACTCTTCGCTGGCGCAGGTGTGTAAATACGCTAACCGCGTGAGTTATCAGGTGCTCAATCAGCATTCACCGCGCCTGACGCGCGGCCTGCCGGAGCGGGAAGATAGCCTTGAGGAGTCGTACTGGGAGCGATAGGACGTAGTCTTGCTGACACTGGGGGACGTGCTTTGCTGATACGGGGGATCGTACTGCCCCCTCTCCCTAACCCTCTCCCTCAAGGGAGAGGGAACCGTTCAGTGTCGCAACTGGATATGTCATCGTTACGCAGACCGAGTCGTTCAAATAACCTGGCCCGAGGCACTTACCGCCCCCTTTCCCTTGAGGGAGTGGAAACCGTTCAGTGTCGCAACCGGATATGTCATCTTTACGCAGACCGAGTCGTTCAAATAACCTGGCCCGAGGCACTTACCGCCCCCTCTCCCTCAAGGGAGAGGGAACCGTTCAGTGTCGCAACTGGATATGTCATCGTTACGCAGACCGAGTCGTTCAAATAACCTGGCCCGAGGCACT
>NZ_DAMAPU010000004.1:237862-262378 GCF_032071645.1 Superficieibacter sp. | reverse complement strand
TATGTCATCGTTACGCAGACCGAGTCGTTCAAATAACCTGGCCCGAGGCACTTACTGCCCCCTCTCCCTTGAGGGAGAGGGCTGGGGTGAGGGGGAGCTGATGAAATAAGGTAAGTACCGGGAAAGCAACCGGCACCCAGCCCCCATAAAAACACAAACCCTTATCCCGCTTAACCCGTCACCGCTTCTTCCAGCGGGGGCTTGCCCAGCAGCGTCAGCATCGTATTAGCAATCTCACGCTCGCCCATCACCACCTGATTCGCGCCGCGTTCGGTGATGTAGTCCACCTCATCGTCATAATGCGCGCGGGCGATAATCTCGATATTCGGGCATTTCTCCCGCGCTGTCGCCACGATCTCACCAGCTTCATAGCCGTTCGGAATCGTCAGCAGCAGCCAGCGGGCGCAGTCCAGATGAGCAAGATTCATAATTTCTTCATTGGCGGCGTTGCCCAGCACCGCGCGAATACCGCGTTCCCGCAGTTCATCCACGCGGGTGCGGGAGGTTTCCACTACCACCAGTGGGATACCCTCTGCCATCAGCTTCTCGCCGAGCAGGCTGCCGACGCGACCAAAGCCGACCAGCAGGGCGTGATTACAAATATCCACCGGGATCTGCTTCTCTTCTTCCGTCACTTCTTCCAGCGTCTGTTCTTCCAGCGTTTCGGTCTTATCAAGATAACGCTCAAGAATGGCGAACAGCACCGGGTTGAGCATAATCGACAGAATAGCCCCCGCCAGCACCAGGTTTTGTCCGGTCTGCGGCAGCAGATCCAGCGCCATGCCCAGCCCAGCGAGAATAAACGCAAACTCACCGATTTGCGCCAGGCTGGCGGCGATGGTCAGCGCGGTACGCGGCGAGTGGCCGAACATCCGCACCAGAAAAAATGCCGCTACCGATTTACCAAAAATAATAATCGCCAGCGTACCGACCACCGCCAGCGGCTGCTCCAGCAGGATCATCGGATCGAACAACATCCCGACCGACACGAAAAACAGCACCGCGAAGGCGTCGCGGAGCGGCAGGGTATCGTGTGCAGCACGGTGGCTTAGCTCTGACTCGTTCAGCACCATTCCGGCAAAGAACGCGCCCAGCGCGAAGGAGACGTCAAACAGTTCAACCGCGCCAAACGCGATGCCCAGCGCCAGCGCCAGCACGGAGAGCGTAAACAGTTCGCGGGAGCCGGTCGCCGCGCTGCGCGCCATGATCCACGGTACCAGGCGACGGCCCACCAGCATCATAATGGCGATAAACGCCACCACCTTGCCGATGGTGATCCCCATATCCAGCGACAGCGATGCCAGCCCGACGTTGCCTTTTTCCATCATGCCCGCCACCGCAGGCAGCAGCACCAGCGTCAGCACCATCACCAGATCTTCAACAATCAGCCAGCCGATGGCGATTTGCCCGCGCTGGCTGTCGATAAGCTGCCGCTCTTCAAGCGCACGCAGCAGCACCACGGTACTGGCGGTAGAAAGACACAAACCAAAAACGATGCCGGTCATCAGCGACCAGTCCATCAGTGCGGCAAGCCCCATTCCCAGCAGCGTAGCGACCGCTATTTGCGCAATCGCACCGGGAATGGCGATGGACTTTACCGCCATTAAATCCTTAAGAGAGAAATGCAGACCCACGCCAAACATCAGCAGGATCACGCCGAGTTCCGCCAGTTCAGGTGCCAGCTTGGTATCGGCAACAAAACCCGGCGTAAACGGCCCCGCCAGAACGCCCGCTAATAAATAGCCCACCAGTGGAGAAATACGCAGTTTATTGGCAAGCATGCCGAGGATAAAAGCGAGCACAAGGCCGCCGACAATGGTGGTAATAAGCGGTGTGGCGTGATGCATTCCGTCTCCTTTCATTCAGGTGTGGATCCATTTTTGGCCTGTACCCGTCACACTTCAAGTTGCCTGTGCGTTGGCTGGGCTCACTCACCCCAGTCACTGACTGGAGTAAGCCCCGGGGCTTCTCTTGCTTGCCGCCTGCATGCAACTCGAATTATTTAGGGTGTACAAACCAAAAACCCGAGTAATAGTTTATGACAAAATGAGTCATCTTGTAGATGAATTATTGTTGAATTTTGAACAAAATCGGGATCTGACGGCTTAAAAGCACAGAACGAAAAAATTCAGGCTTCACGTACAGGTAAGAGGCGTAAATACAGGGGGAGGCAGCGGCCAAAAAAAGAATTTGGCCGCGAAAAATTACGCTTTGTGACGATTATCAGGCAGGAATATCGTTAACATCCCCAAAAGCGGCAGGAAAGCATAGATTTTATAGACCAGATCGATACCGTGATGGTCGGCAATCACCCCCAGCACCGCCGCGCCAAGCCCGCCCATACCAAAAGCAAACCCGAAAAACAGGCCGGAAACCATACCGATACGCCCCGGTAACAGCTCCTGCGCATAAACCAAAATGGCAGAAAAGGCCGATGCGAGGATAAAACCAATAATCACCGTTAAAACCCCCGTCCAGTACAGGCTGGCCCAGGGCAAAAGCAGGGTAAAAGGTGCCACGCCGAGGATAGAGCCCCAAATCACATATTTACGGCCAATTTTATCGCCCACCGGCCCGCCAATCACCGTTCCAGCCGCGACGGCAAACAAGAACGCGAACAGGTGTATTTGCGCGTTTTGCACCGAAAGCCCGAACTTTTGCATCAGATAAAAGGTGTAATAGCTGCTAATGCTCGCCATATAGAAGTATTTTGAAAAAATCAGGATCAGCAGCACTGAAACGGCTAACACAATCTTATTGCGCGGCAGCGGATTCATCACTGGCGTTGATACTTTGCCTTTATTCACACGATGCTGTCCGGCATACCAGCGGCTGACCTGCGCCAGCACCACAATCGCCAGCAGCGCGGCCAGCACAAACCAGCCCACGTTCCCTTTACCGTACGGCGCGATAATCACCGCCGCCAGCAGCGGGCCGAGCGAACTGCCGAAATTGCCGCCGACCTGGAATATGGACTGCGCCAGCCCGTGGCGTCCGCCGGACGCCATACGCGCCACGCGGGAAGATTCAGGGTGGAAAATTGACGAGCCGGTGCCGACCAGCGCCGCCGCCAGCAGGACGGTCGCAAAGCTCCCCGCCAGCGCCAGCAGCACCAGCCCACTCAATGTAAAGCACATGCCGATGGGCAGTGACCACGGCATCGGATGCTTATCCGTCCAGTAACCGACCACCGGCTGGAACAGCGATGAAGCAAGCTGGAAGGTCAGGGTAATCAGGCCGATTTGCACGAAGGTCAGTGAAAATTCAGCCTGCAAAAGCGGGTAGATCGCCAGAATCAGCGACTGGATCATATCATTCAATAAATGGGAAAGGCTGATTGCGCCCAGGATACGGAATGCGGTACGGTTTTTCTGCGGCGGCGCGGAGGCCTCCGGCAATGGAGAACTGATAGCCATAGGTTTCACTTTTCTCTGTTGTACAGTGCAGGAGTTTATCTGATGGTAATTATTATCCCGCTAAGATACCTGCCAGAAAGAAATGAAGGAAGTCGCATTCTGCAAACAAAGTTGTCTACTATTTGATAAAGCGGTAATTTCGCCACTACATATTTTAGTCAGGGAGAGGAACATGACGTTTTTGAAACGGGGCTTAGCGCTGGCAATGCTGGCGGCCTGGACGCTGGCAAGCGTGCCAGCACAGGCTTATGAGCAGGATAAAACCTACAAAATCACTATTCTGCATACCAACGATCACCACGGTCACTTCTGGCGCAGCGAATACGGCGAATATGGCCTCGCCGCGCAAAAAACACTGGTTGACAGTATTCGCAAAGATGTGGCGGCGGAAGGCGGTAGCGTGCTGTTGCTTTCCGGCGGCGACATCAACACCGGCGTGCCGGAGTCTGACCTGCAGGACGCCGAGCCAGATTTTCGCGGCATGAACCTGGTCGGCTACGATGCGATGGCGGTGGGCAACCATGAATTCGACAACCCGCTTAACGTCCTGCGCCAGCAGGAAAAATGGGCAAAATTCCCGTTCCTTTCCGCCAATATTTATCAAAAAAGCACCGGCGAGCGTTTATTTAAACCCTGGGCGCTGTTTAAACGCCAGGATCTGAAAATCGCCGTCATCGGCCTGACCACCGACGATACGGCGAAAATCGGCAACCCGGAATACTTCACCGACATTGAATTTCGTAAGCCAGCAGACGAAGCGAAACTGGTCATTCAGGAACTGAATGAAACAGAGAAGCCTGATTTTATTATCGCCGCCACCCATATGGGGCATTACGATAACGGCGAGCACGGCTCTAACGCGCCGGGCGATGTCGAAATGGCGCGCAGTCTGCCCGCCGGATCGCTGGCAATGATTGTCGGCGGTCACTCGCAGGACCCGGTTTGTATGGCGACAGAAAATAAAAAGCAGGTGGATTATGTGCCCGGAACGCCGTGCGCGCCGGATCGTCAGAATGGGATCTGGATTGTTCAGGCGCATGAGTGGGGCAAATACGTTGGCCGCGCCGATTTCGAATTCCGCAACGGTGAGCTGAAGCTGGTGAATTATCAGTTGATCCCGGTCAACCTGAAGAAGAAAGTCACCTGGGATAACGGCGAAAGTGAACGCGTGCTGTATACCCCGGAAATTGCTGAAAATCCGCAGGTGCTGTCGATGCTGACGCCGTTCCAGAACAAAGGCAAAGCGCAGCTGGATGTGAAAATTGGTAATGTCAGTGGCAAGCTGGAAGGCGACCGCAGCAAAGTCCGCTTTGTACAGACCAACCTGGGGCATCTGATCCTCGCGGCGCAAATCGCCCGTACCAACGCAGATTTTGGCGTGATGAGCGGCGGTGGCATTCGTGATTCCATTGAGGGTGGCGATATCACCTATAAAAACGTGCTCAAAGTACAGCCATTCGGTAACGTGGTGGTGTATGCCGATCTGAGCGGGCAGGAGGTGATTGATTACCTCACCGCCGTCGCGCAGATGAAGCCGGATTCCGGGGCGTATCCGCAGTTTGCTAACGTCAGTTTTGTGGCAAAAGACGGCAAGCTGAGCGATCTCAAAATTAAAGGCGAAGCGGTCGATCCGGCGAAAAAATACCGCGTGGCGACGCTAAGCTTTAACGCCACCGGCGGCGACGGCTATCCGCGTCTGGACGATAAACCGGGCTATGTGAATACCGGCTTTATTGATGCGGAAGTGCTGAAGCAGTTTATCCAGCAGAACTCACCGCTGGATGTTAACGCCTATGAGCCTAAGGGCGAGGTAAGCTGGCAGTAAGGCTGGCGGGTGGCGTCCTGCTACGGGACGCCGCCGTTTACTGATATTTGTCAGGAATATCCCTGACCTGTAACGTCCGGGTGATCCTTGCCACATTAAATCGTCTTTTTCTGCCGCTTAATCCCGGCGGGCAATTTCTGCAAAGGTGGCGTTCAGCGTTTTGGCTAAATCACTGGCTGCCAGTTCAATATCCAGCCCGCGTTTGCCGCCGGAAATAAAAATAGTAGGGAAATCTTTCGCCGGGGCGTCAATCAGCGTCGGCAGGCGTTTTTTCTGTCCCAGCGGGCTGATTCCACCGACCAGATACCCGGTTGTGCGCTGGGCGATTTGCGGATCGGCCATGTCGACTTTTTTTGCTCCCAGCGCTTTAGCGACTTTTTTTAAATCCAGCTGGGTTGCCACCGGTGTTACCGCGACCGCCAGATTTTTCGCATCGCCATTTACCGCAACCAGCAGCGTTTTATATACCCGGTCCGCATCCAGCCCCAGCTTGCTTACTGCTTCGTCGCCAAAGTTTGTTTCGCTGGGATCGTGATCGTAGGCGTGGATATGAAAGGAAATCTTTTGTTTTTCAAGAAGCTTAACGGCAGGGGTCATGGTCATCCTTACAAGCAACAAGCCAATAATACCCTAAGCTTACGCCTGAAACCGCACGAAAAAATAGTACAATCTTGCTTATTAGTATTGGCAGTAACGATGCTTTGAGCGACAATTTAAGCACCCGGAGTTCGCTCCGGCATAATAATAAAGATGAAATTCCTCTTTGACGGGCCAATAGCAATATTGGCCATTTTTTTACGCCATCATTTCCGGCAGGCTGCCTTCGCCATACAGATGCAGCGCGCCGACGGCGACCACATAGCGTCCGGCTGGCAGCGCGTGGAGAAAATCGCGCCAGGCGCGGTTACGCTGATGCATCAGCACATCATACAGCCCTTCGCTAAAGGTGTTCGGTAACGTGACGCCCGGCCTGGCAGGCGGGCGCTCCAGCCACCAGCCGATCATCATCTGCAATAGCCGTGCGTTGGTGTGCCAGTGGGTAAGGGTATCTTCCAGCAGCGCCATGCCGTTATCCGGCAGCGCGCAAAGCAGTGCAATTTGCCGCGCCGCACCTTCCAGTTCAATAATCCTGATCCGTTCAGACTGCGCCACCTGCAATAGCTGATAATCAACGCCGTATTCCGGGCGCAGGCCGAGCTGCTGCGCCTGGGTCGCCTGCAACGCCATCGCGATTTGCCACAAAGGCTGGGTGCTGAAAAGCGCAAGCGATAAGCCAAGATCGCTGGCCCGCTTCTCCAGCGCATGAAGCTGCTCCTCGCCCAGTCGCTCTTCCAGCGGCGCAAAAACGGGCAGGTCGCGAAAGGGCGTTTCGCTGTCGGCGACATTGGCTTCGACAATTAACGCGTCCGCCTGCTGAATTTTTTGCAGCAGCCGGGCGGGAAGAGGGGACATATCCTGCGTCCCCATATGAATACTGCCCACCAGATGAAATTCGCGGTTGCCCGGCAGAGAGATATCCAGCGCGGGCCAGGAATAGTGATTGCCACGCAGCTTACGCCACACTATTTTCAGTCGGTTAAACAAACTCATGTGAACTCCGGTGGCGTAAAATCACATGCTAGCGCGCGTTATCTCCTTGTGCAAACCGGTAATCATTATGCCTTCGGCGTAAACCGCAGCAGCCGGTTCGCGTTGCTGACCACCGTAATTGACGACAGCGCCATCGCCGCGCCCGCGACCACCGGGTTGAGCAATGTCCCGGTGAGCGGCCAGAGGACCCCCGCCGCGACCGGTATCCCCAGCGAGTTGTAGATAAACGCGCCCAGCAAATTCTGCTTCATGTTACGCAGCGTGGCGCGGGAGATCGCCAGCGCGTCTGCCACACCCATCAGGCTATGGCGCATCAGGGTGATGGCGGCCGTTTCAATGGCTACATCGCTGCCGCCGCCCATTGCAATGCCGACTTCCGCCTGGGCCAGCGCCGGGGCGTCATTAATCCCGTCGCCGACCATCGCCACCCGGCGACCTTCGCGCTGGAGTTTTTTAATGGCGTCGGCTTTGCCGTCCGGCAGAACGCCCGCAATCACTTCATCAATGCCCGCTTCTTTAGCAATGGCGCGTGCGGTGGTTTCGTTATCGCCGGTCAGCATGACCAGCCGGTATCCCGCCTGATGCAGACGCGCCAACGCCGCCACGCTGTCATTGCGTAGCGGATCGCGAATGGCGAACAGCGCGGCGGCCCGACCGTCAACGGCCAGCAGCACCGGCGTCGCGCCTTCAGCGGCCAGGGCATGGAAATCGCTTTCCAGTTCACCGGTCGCGACAGATTGTTCATTCAGCAGCGCCTGATTGCCCAGCAGCAGCGCGTGCCCTTCAACCTGACCGCTAACGCCCTGCCCGCGCAGGGTGCGGAAGCCGTTCACCTGCGGCAACGCGCTGGCCTGTGCTTTTTCGATAATCGCGCGGGCCAGCGGGTGGTTTGACCCCTGCTCCAGCGCCGCCGCCAGCCGTAGCGCCTGCGCTTCATCCATTCCGCCCGCCGTTTTTACCGCGACCACCTGCGGTTTACCTTCGGTCAGCGTGCCGGTTTTATCGAACACCAGCGTATCCAGGGTGCTGGCCCGCTGAAGCGCGTCGGCATCGCGCACCAGCACGCCGAATTCCGCCGCGCGCCCGACGCCTGCAATAATCGACATTGGCGTGGCGAGACCCAGCGCGCACGGGCAGGCAATAATCAACACCGTCGTGGCGATCACCAGCGTATAGACGATTTGCGGAGCCGGGCCGAAAAAGTACCAGATAGCCGCGCTGAACAGCGCAATCGCCACCACCACCGGCACAAAAACCGCCGAGATCTTGTCAGCAAGCTGGCCGATTTGCGGCTTGCTGCTTTGCGCCTGACGCACCATGCGTACAATGCGCGCCAGCGTTGTCTGACTGCCAACGGCGCTGGCCTGAAACAGCACGCTGCCGTCCTGCACTACGGTGCCCGCGTGAACGTCATCCGCGACGCCTTTTTCCTGCGGCACCGGCTCCCCGGTCAGCATGGCTTCATCGAGCCAGGCCTCGCCGTGGGTGATTTTACCGTCAACCGGCACCCGGTCGCCGGTGGTCAGGCGCAGGATCATCCCTGGCGCAACGTCAGCCAGCGGCACCTCTTTTTCGCCCTCGTCTGTCACTACGCGGGCGACGGGTGGCGTCAGATCGAGCAGTTTTTCCAGCGCTTTAGAGGAGCGCTGACGCGCCCGCGCTTCCAGCATATGGCCAAGGTTTATCAGGCCGATAATCATCGCGCTGGCTTCATAATAAAGGTGGCGTGCTTCCATCGGGAACCACTGCGGCCACAGGTTGACGCTCATTGAATAAAGCCATGCCACGCCGGTGCCGAGCGCGACCAGCGTATCCATCGTCGCGGTGCGGTTACGCAGGCTTTTCCACGCGCTGCGATAAAAATGTCCCCCGGCAAAAATCATGACCGCGAGGGTAATCAAACCTGTCACCAGCCACAGGCTACGGTTGGCGTCGGTGACAATCATATTGTCACCCACCATGCCCCAGATCATCACCGGAATACCAACCGCCAGGGCGACAATCGCCTGCCAGCGGAAGCGTTTCATGGTGGCGACGGCGGTTTCCTGCTGGCGCTCGCGGCGTTTGACATCGTCTTCAATGGCCTCTGCGCCGTAGCCCGCGTTCTCTACCGCCTGGACTAATTCAGCGGCGGACGCACTGCCCATGACCAGTGCCGTGCGTTCCGCCAGATTGACCCGTGCCTGCGTCACGCCCGGTACGCCCTGCAACGCGTTTTGCACCCGGGACACGCAGCTGGCACAGCTCATCCCGCTTAACAGCAACTGCAGACTGTCATCGTCGGGCTGGGCTGCCGGAAGCTCTGGGGAAACCGCTGTCGGCGCTTCCGACGGGATTGATGACTCCGTCAGCGGTTCAGATTTTGGGTGGCGTAACTCCGCGCCGTAGCCCGCCTGTTTGATGGTGTCAATCAGCGCGTCGGCGCTGGCGCTGCCGGTCACGTGCGCTTCAGTAATGGTGACGTCCGCCTGCTCAACGTCAGGGCGCTGCTCAAGACTTTCCTTCACCCGTTTAACGCAGTGGCCGCAGGAAAGGCCGTCCAGCGTCAGGTCGATTGTGTGAGACATATTCAAACTCCTTCAGGATCGATTGATCTTTGTCACGACTTTAGCTAATGCTTAATAAGGTTAAACCTTCCCGCAAGGGGAAGGTCAAGGGGGAATAATGAATATCAGCGACGTGGCGAAAAGAACAGGCTTAACCAGCAAAGCAATTCGCTTTTACGAAGAGAAGGGGCTGGTCACGCCGCCGCTGCGCAGCGAGAACGGTTATCGCAGCTACACCCAGCAGCATATTGAAGAGCTTACGCTGCTGCGCCAGGCGCGGCTGGTGGGCTTTAATCTCGAAGAGTGCGGCGAGCTGGTGGATCTGTTTAACGACCCGGCCCGCCACAGCGCTGACGTGAAAAAGCGCACGCTGGAAAAAGTGGCCGAGATTGAACAGCATATCGTGCAGCTTCAGGAGATGCGCCAGCAACTGCTGACGCTGGCGGAAAGCTGTCCCGGCGATGACAGCGCCGACTGCCCGATTATTAATAATCTGGCGGGTTGCTGTCAGCATCGGGTTTAAGCGCCCGCTGGCGGAAATAGTCATCCACCAGCTGGGTGAAATCGGGGCGATAACCGTCGTCGTCAATCAGAAACTCGACAAATACATCGTCCACCTGCCTGCAGGGGCGCTGTGCCAGCAGTGAATATGCCTGATAACGTAAATCAGCGTCGCTTTGCCCGGCGATGAGGCAGGCGAAGGGCATAAACAGCGAGGACTGAGTGTAGTAAAGCGCCTGCAACAGCGCGCGCAGTTCATTGTGGTCATACTTCGCCAGGTCGTCCATCGTCCTGCGCACTCGCTGTTCGCTCAGATCGCCTGCTTCAACAATCGCTCCGGCTGCGCTGATATCCGGCCAGCTGGCAGCGCTTTGCATGAATGGTGCAGGCCAGGGGAAAGCGTCCTGACTTTGCGCGTTGCGCAATGACTCAGCTTGCGCCGGAGTCAGGCGTTGCGGAGTGGGTAAAGGCGGCACGCCCTTAATCAGCTCGGCTTCGCTCAGCGACTGACCGTTGAAAAATTCCAGCCGTTTTTGCTGATCATAAAAACGGTACGCGGGCGCAATCACCAGACTTTTCAGCGGACGCTGCTCCAGCGCCGCCGCGCAGGCTTTGTGGTGGCCGTCGAGCAGCGCGCAAAGCCAGGAATCGGTAAAATACCAGGCGATGGCGCGGATGTCTGGTTTATCACGGTAGAAGTCGGCACGCGCGGGGTTAAAATGCGCTGGCGACTGCGTTGGCAGCAAATAAAGCGGCCCGGCAGTGTGGTATTCCAGCTCCCGATCCCAGGTGCTTACCGTCGCGGGGTTGCGCGTTTTTTGCTGCGGGACGGCCCAGAAAAAATGCCCGTTACCGTCCGACGGGTAAAGCGTGCGATCTTCAAGCGAATAATAGCCGGAAGGCAGCAGGGTAAACAGGGCTTCAAGATGCGAGAAAGAGGTCGCCAGATCGACAAAAGGCGCGTTCCAGCGGGCGAGTGATGACAGAAACTGCGCGGCACCGTCGCTGCCTGCATCAAATCCGGCTGAGACCATGCCCGCACAGGTCGGGCATTCATCCGGCCACAGGCGGATCAGCGGCGTGTCCTGCCAGGTTAACGTATAAAGCCCGGCGGCGCATTGTTCCCGCAGCAATCTTTTGCCGTGGCGGACCGCAAAAATGATCCCCGTCGGCGTCTGTTTAATTAACCTGACGGTGGTTTCTTTTTTCCACAGGCGCATTCACTTTCCTTTTGCTGACCGTGAGTTAACGTTTGTTAAGGTTAACTCACGGCAAACGGATAAATCATCCTGCTGTTAAACCGTTAGCGTAAAGGAGGTAATGCCCTGATTTTTAGGGTGATGCCTTCTACGGCGATAACTTCTACCGACGTGCCAGCAGCAAGATCTTCATCCGCGCTGACCATCCATGAACTGTCGCCAACGCGCATATGCCCGCGTCCGCTAACCAGCGTAGTCTCCAGCGTAAAGCGGCGACCAATTAACTGGTTGCCGCGCTGATTAAGCTGGCTGTCGGCCGGTTTCTGCTCGCGCACGCGCTGCGCCAGCCATCGCCACCATAACCACGCGGCCAGCAGAGTCAGCAGGGCAAACATCAGCCCCTGCCATTCCCAGCCTAACGGCAGAACCCAGACCACCAGTCCGACAATCACCGCTGCAACGCCGCTCCAAAGCAGATAGCCATTGCCGCCAAGCATTTCAGCGGCGAGCAGCAGCCCGCCGAGACTTAGCCAGAAAACGTGCGGATGCGCCAGAATGAGTTCGATCATAAGCGTTTCCGCTCGCTGGCGCTGTCTTTGATCAGTTCGCTGATCCCGGCAATCGACCCCATCAGGCTGCTGGCATCCAGCGGCATCATCACCACTTTGCTGTTATTTGCCGAGCCGATTTTTTGCAGCGCTTCGGTGTATTTCTGCGCCACAAAGTAGTTCACTGCCTGAATATCCCCGGCGGCGATGGCTTCAGACACCATCTGTGTGGCGCGAGCCTCCGCTTCAGCCGAACGTTCACGCGCTTCAGCCTGTAAAAATGCCGACTGACGCTCGCCTTCCGCCGTCAGGATCTTTGACTGCTTTTCACCTTCCGCTTTAACGATTTGCGCCTGGCGGATCCCTTCCGCTTCGAGAATATAGGCACGCTTGGTACGTTCTGCTTTCATCTGCGCGTTCATCGCGTCGATCAGCTCCGCTGGCGGGCGCACGTCGCGAATTTCGATACGGGTGATTTTGATGCCCCACGGGTTGGTGGCTTCATCAACGATGTGCAGCAGGCGGGTATTGATATTGTCGCGCTGGGAAAGCATTTCATCCAGCTCCATGGAACCGAGCACGGTACGAATGTTGGTCATGGTCAGGTTGATGATCGCCAGCTCCAGATTGCTGACTTCATACGCGGCTTTTGGCGCGTCGATCACCTGAATAAAGCACACCGCGTCAATAGACACGTTGGCGTTATCTTTAGAGATAATTTCTTGCGAGGGAATATCAAGCACCTGCTCCATCATATTGATCTTACGACCAATCCGGTCCATAAACGGCACCACCAGGCTTAGCCCCGGTTGCAGCGTGGTGGTGTAGCGACCAAAACGTTCAACCGTCCATTGATAACCCTGTGGAACAATTTTGACGCCCGCGAAGACAACAATCAGCGCCACCAGAATGACGACGGGAATAACAATTAACATTGACCTAACCTCCTGTTATGAATCATTCAACTCTATCGTTAATCCGCCGTCCCTAAACAGTCCAGAAACGGACTAATTAATAGAGCAGCGAATAAAGCTTACGGCGATACTGGCTGGCAAGTGCATCGCCCGTGCCCAGCGCCGCGAGGATCTCCTGAAGCATCTTACGCGCCTGACCGTCTGCTGCCCCGAGATCTTTTTGCAGATGGCTGAATAGTAACGCCAGCGCCTCTTCATTACGACCTACCTGATGTAGCTGTAGCGCCAGCTGCGAGGCCAGCGCCGCATCTTCCGGGTTCTGCGTAACCTGTTGCTGAAGCTGCTGGATCTCCGGGGTATCGGCAGCCTGTTTCAGTAATTCAATCTGCGCGACCAGCCCCTGATAGCGGGTATCCTGATCCTGAAGCGGAATGGTTTTCAGCACCGCTTCGGCATCGTCCGAACGGTTGAGCGCGATTTGCGTTTCCGCCAGCAGCAGGCCAATTTCGCTGTTCTGAGCGGAAAGCTGCCAGGCCTCTTTCAGCAGCGGCAACGCCTCGGCGTGTTTCCCTTCTTCAATTAACTGGATCGCCTGCTGCGCTTTAAGTTCTTCTTCGCGCGGCAGGACTTTTTCCAGCAGGGCACGAATGGCGTCTTCTGGCTGCGGCCCCTGGAAGCCGTCAACCGGCTGACCGTTCTGGAACAGATAAACCGTCGGGATCGCGCGCAGACCGAACTGGGAGGCGATCATCTGCTCCGCGTCGCAGTCCAGTTTTGCCAGAATAAACTGGCCGTTATACTGCGCGGTAAGACTTTCCAGCACCGGCGTCAGTTGCTGACAGTGCTGGCTGCGTTCGGACCAGAAATAGAACAGCACCGGCACGGTCATCGACTGTTCCAGCGTCTGTTGCAGGTTCGTTTCGTTAATATTGACGATATTCTGTACGGACATAGAGCACTCTCTTCAATGATTTTTTTAATACATGGGGGCCAGCGCGTGGGCTTCAACTCACCCCTGCAAAATTTTATCCATCAGGCGGCCCGGCAGCAGGCGCTTCAGCACGCTCACCGCGTGCGTCACCAGCGTGACGGGATAGCGCATTTTCGGATGGGCGCTGGTAAAAGCATGGCGCACTTTTTCGACCACGGCTTCTGGACCGAGGGTAAAACGGGCGGCGATGCCCGGATTTTCTACCGGTTTATCGCGCCGGGTCTGGTTTACGTTGTCGGTAAAACGGGTGCGGATGGGGCCAGGCTCGATCAGGCTGACCCGGATGCCAGTATGGCGCAGCTCCATACGCAGCGCGTCTGACCAGGCTTCCAGCGCGTATTTACTCGCCGCATAGGCTCCGCGTCCCGGTGTGGAGATCAGCCCCATCACCGATGACGTCATGACGATGCGCCCTTCGCCGTGCGGGATCATCGCGGGCAGCAGGCGCATGGTCAGCTGGTGCGCGCCAAAAAAGTTGCTGGAAAACTGCTGTTCTAACTGTTCGCGGCTGACGGTGGTCAGCTCACCATAAACGCCGTAGCCCGCGTTATTGAAAATCCCGTACAGGCGGTTGCCGGTCAGGGCGATGATCTCATCGGCAGCGCGATCCACGCTCTGTGGCTTATCCAGATCCAGTAAAATTCCCGTCAGCCCCCGGCTGGTCATCAGCGCCACGTCATCCGGCTTGCGGCAGGCAGCAAGCACCTGAAACCCCAGCCGCTGGAGTTCAAGCGCGCTTTCCAGACCAATGCCGCTGGAACATCCTGTTATTAAGACTGATTTTTGCATAACTTTACCTGATTGCGCCCCTGAAGGATTAAGACTCATGATTTACTAAGGGTGCCAGTCGCGTCGCCATCCAGTCCGCAATAAACGGCTGGGCGTCGGGATTGGGATGGATGCCATCTTCCTGCATCCATTGTGGTTTCAGATAAACCTCTTCCATAAAAAACGGCACCAGAGGAATATCAAACTCGGCGGCGAGCTTTGGATAAATCGCGCTGAAGGTCTCATTATAACGACGACCATAGTTAGCGGGCAGGCGAATTTGCATCAGCAGCGGCTGTGCGCCTGCGGCTTTGACGTCCTGCAAAATTTTGCGCAGCGTCGCTTCGGTCTGCTGTGGCTGGAAACCACGCAGGCCATCGTTGCCGCCAAGCTCCACCAGTACCCAGCGTGGTTTATGCTGTGTAAGGAGGGCGGGCAAACGCGCCAGCCCCTGCTGCGAGGTATCGCCGCTAATGCTGGCGTTGACCACTGACGTTTGCGGCTGCCATTTTTTGTTCAGCAGCGCAGGCCAGGCGCTGGTTGCCGCCATGCGATAACCGGCGCTCAGACTATCACCCAGAATCAACAGCGTGTCTGCTGCGGCAGCGCGGAAGCTTAACAGAAAAAGAAACAGGAACGGCAAATGCCAGCGGAAAACATTGTTGAAGTTCATCATCTTAAGAAGTCCGTCGGTCAGGGTGAGCATGAACTATCCATCCTTACCGGAGTTGAGCTTATTGTCAAACCATCCCAGACCATCGCCCTGATTGGCGAATCCGGGTCCGGTAAATCAACGCTGCTGGCGATCCTCGCCGGGCTGGACGACGGTAGCAGCGGCGAAGTGTCGCTGCTGGGGCAGCCGCTGCATAAGATGGACGAAGAGGCGCGGGCGGCGCTCCGCGCGCAGCACGTTGGCTTCGTGTTTCAGTCCTTTATGCTGATCCCGACGCTCAACGCGCTGGAAAACGTCGAGCTGCCCTCGCTGCTGCGCGGCGAAAACAGCCGCCAGAGCCGCGTCCAGGCCAAAGCGCTGCTGGAACAACTGGGGCTGGGGAAACGTCTCGATCATCTTCCCGCGCAGCTTTCCGGCGGCGAGCAGCAGCGCGTGGCGCTGGCCAGAGCCTTTAACGGCCGCCCTGGTCTGCTGTTTGCCGACGAGCCAACCGGCAATCTGGATCGCCAGACCGGGGATAAAATTGCCGACCTGCTGTTCTCGCTCAACCGCGAACACGGCACCACGCTGATCCTCGTCACTCACGATCCCCAGCTTGCTGCGCGCTGCGACCGCCGTCTGCGGCTGGTTAACGGTCAGTTGCAGGAGGAAGCATGATTGCCCGTTGGTTCTGGCGCGAGTGGCGCTCTCCTTCGCTGCTGATCGTCTGGCTGGCGCTAAGCCTGGCGGTCGCCTGCGTGCTGGCGCTGGGCAATATCAGCGATCGAATGGAAAAAGGCTTGAGCCAGCAAAGCCGCGATTTTATGGCGGGCGACCGGGCGCTGCGCAGTTCCCGCGAGGTCTCCCCGGCCTGGATCGCCGAGGCCCGCAGGCTGGGGCTGAAAGTGGATGAGCAAATCACCTTCGCCACCATGACCTTTGCCCGAGACACGCCGCAACTGGCGAACGTCAAGGCGGTTGGCGATCTCTATCCGATGTACGGCGAGCTGCAAACCGATCCGCCCGGCCTGAAACCTGCGGCGGGAACGGCGCTGCTGGCCCCCAGGCTGATGGCGCTGCTGGCGCTGAAGCCCGGCGATTCTATCGACGTGGGCGACACTACGCTGCGTATCACCGGCGAAGTGGTGCAGGAGCCGGATTCCGGTTTCAATCCTTTCCAGATGGCCCCGCGTCTGCTGATGAACGTGGCGGACGTGGCGAAGACCGGGGCGGTGCAGCCCGGCAGCCGGGTAAGCTGGCGTTACAAATTCGCCGGTACGCCGTCACAGATTGCGGCGTATGAAAAGTGGCTGCTGCCGCAGCTTAAGCCGGAGCATCGCTGGTACGGGCTGGAGCAGGATGAGGGCGCGCTCGGCAAATCGCTTGAGCGCTCGCAGCAGTTCCTGCTGCTTTCGGCGCTATTAACGCTGCTGCTGGCGGTGGCTGCCGTGGCGGTGGCGATGAGCCACTACTGCCGCAGCCGCTACGATCTGGTGGCGATCCTCAAAACCTTAGGCGCGGGCAGGGCGCAGCTTCGCAAGCTTATCATCGGGCAGTGGGTGCTGCTGATGCTGCTGGCGGTCATCACCGGCGGGGCGCTGGGGCTGCTGTTTGAGCAGGTATTAATCATCCTGCTTAAGCCGGTGCTTCCGGTGGCGCTGCCTGCTGCCAGCCTGTGGCCGTGGCTGTGGGCGACCGGTGCGATGACGGTCATTTCTTTGCTGGTGGGCCTGCGCCCGTACCGGCTGCTGCTGGCCACGCAACCGCTGCGCGTGCTGCGGCGCGACGTGGTTGCCAGCGTCTGGCCGCTAAAAATTTATCTGCCGGTGGTCACGGTTGTGGTGGTGGCGCTGCTGGCGTGGCTGATGGGCGGCAGCACATTGCTGTGGGCAGTGCTCGCCGGGGCGCTGGTGCTGGCGCTGCTGTGCGGCGTGCTGGGCTGGATGCTACTCAGCGTGCTGAAGCGCCTGACAATTAACGCGCTGCCGCTGCGTCTGGCGGTAAATCGCCTGCTGCGCCAGCCGTGGTCCACGCTCAGCCAACTGGCGGCGTTTTCACTCTCCTTTATGCTGCTGGCGCTGTTGCTGGTGCTGCGCGGGGATTTACTCGACCGCTGGCAGCAGCAGCTTCCGCCGGAGAGTCCCAACTATTTCCTGATTAACATTGCCAGCGAGCAGGTGGAGCCGGTAAAAGCGTTCCTCGCCAGCCATCAGGTGACGCCGTCAACGTTTTATCCTGTCGTGCGCGCCCGTCTGACGCAGATTAACGGTCAGCCGACGGAAGGAAATAAAGACGAAGCGCTTAACCGCGAGCTGAATCTGACCTGGCAGAGTCACAAGCCGGATCATAACCCCATTACCGCCGGACACTGGCCGCCAGCGACAGGCGAGGTGTCGATGGAGCAGGAGCTGGCGAAGCGGCTGGATATCAGCTTAGGCGATAGCGTCACGTTCACCGGCGACACCCAGGATTTCACCGCAAAAGTGACCAGCCTGCGCAAGGTGGATTGGGAAAGCCTGCGGCCCAATTTCTACTTCATCTTCCCGCCGGGAACCCTTGACGGGCAGCCACAAAGCTGGCTGACCAGTTTCCGCCAGGACAATGGCAACGCCATGCTGACGGAGCTGAACCGGGCGTTTCCGACCATCAGCCTGCTGGACATCGGCGCGATCCTCAAACAGGTCGGACAGGTGCTCCAGCAGGTCAGCCGGGCGCTGGAGGTGATGGTGGTGCTGGTGACGCTGTGCGGCGTGCTGTTATTGCTGGCGCAGATTCAGGTCGGGATGCGTCAGCGGCATCAGGAACTGGTGGTGTATCGCACCCTGGGAGCCGGAAAGCGCCTGCTGCGCACCACGCTGTGGTGTGAGTTTGCCCTGCTGGGACTGGTGGCGGGCGCGGTGGCCGCTATTGGCGCGGAAACCGCGCTGGCGGTGCTGCAAACCCGCGTTTTCGACTTCCCGTGGGAGCCGGACTGGCGGCTGTGGGTGGTGCTACCGTTCTGCGGCGCGGTGCTGCTGTCGCTGTGCGGCGGCTGGCTGGGGGTGCGGTTGCTGAAGGGGCGGGCGCTGTTCCGCCAGTTCAACGGCTAACAGGGACACGCGCCGGTCTCCTTACCGGCGCGTGTCCCTAATCCATAATGCTTCGCCGTTCAGTGACATACTTCAAAACATCATGAAATAATTTCAATTACGCCAGTTAGCAGATTATGCCATCTTAGATTACCCCTCTGCTCGCCAGGGGAAAAAGAAGCGCGTCGCATTGTACGGCGCGCGCACGGCAAGACAACATTCGATCCAGGAGTCGTTATGAGATCCCTCCGCATCGCCACCGGCGCATTACTGCTGGCCTGTGGTTTACAGTTTGCTCACGCTAACAGCGACCCGCACACCATTGTTTTCGGCGTTGCGCCGGGGCCGTATGGCGACATGGTGAAACAGGCGATTGCCCCTTCCCTGAAAGACAAAGGATATAAGGTTGTGGTTCGCGAATTCAGCGACTACGTGCAGCCGAATATGGCGCTGTCGAACGGCAGCATCGACGCTAACCTTTTCCAGCACACGCTCTATTTTAATAAATTCACCGCTGATAAAGGGCTGAAGCTCAGCAACCTGATTACCGTACCGACCGCCGGAATGGGCTTCTACTCGCGTAAAATTAAAAGCCTCGACGAGCTGAAAAAAGGCGATGTGATCACGCTGTCTAACGATCCCACCAACCTCGCGCGCGGCCTGCGATTCCTGCAATCGCTGGGGCTTATCACCATTAAAGAGAATATCGATCCGACCAAAGCTTCCGAGCGTGACATCGCCAGCAACCCGAAAGGACTGGTGTTTAAACCGCTGGAAGCCGCGCAGCTCCCGCGCACGCTGGACGGCGTCACCGCCTCGCTGGTAAACGGTAACTTTGCGGTAGCGGCGGGTCTGGATCTTTCCAGCGCCATCAAGCAGGAACAGCTCGACGAGAATCTGAAAAATATCATCGCCGTGCGCAGCGAAGATGCGGACAAACCGTTCGCCAAAGATATTGTGACGGTAGTGAAATCTCCGGCTTATCGTGCGGTGATCGATGATCCGAAAAATATCTATAGCGCGTTCCAGAAACCCAGCTGGATGACGGCTGAAAAACAGTAAGCGTCCGGTTGATCAAAAAGGGCAGCCTGGTCTGCCCTTTGTGCATTTCTGAGGTTGGCATGATTGAAATAGAAAAGGTCTGCGTGGATTTCACCGCTGGCCGCGCATCACCCACGAGGGCGGTGGATGAGGTCAGTTTACGCATCGCGCCCGGTGAAATTTTTGGCATTGTCGGCACCAGTGGGGCCGGGAAAAGCACCCTGCTGCGCACGCTGAATGCGTTGACCCGTCCGAGCGCAGGCTACGTTAAAATCAACGGCGTGGAGATTTCCGCGCTGGAAGGCAGCGATCTCCGCAAGGCGCGTCAGCGCATTGGCATGATTTTCCAGCATTTTAACCTGATGCACACCCGTACCGTGGCGCAGAACGTTGCCTTCAGCCTGAAGGCGGCGGGCTGGGAGCGCAGTAAAATCGCCCCGCGCGTGGCGGAGATCCTCGAACTGGTCGGCCTGGCGGATAAAGCCGGGCGCTTTCCGGTGCAGCTCAGCGGCGGGCAGAAACAGCGGGTCGGCATCGCCCGCGCGATTGCTAATCACCCGGATGTGCTGTTGTGCGATGAACCCACTTCGGCGCTGGATCTGGAAACCTCCGCCACCATTCTGACGCTGTTAAAGCAGATCAGTCAGCAAATGGGGATCACCATCGTGCTGATCACCCATGAGATGGACGTGATCAAAACGATCTGTGACCGGGTCGCGGTGATGTCGGCGGGCAAAGTGGTGGAGCAGGGCGAGGTGTTCGATGTTTTTGCCCATCCGCAGCATCCGTTTACCCGGCAACTGGTGTCGCATACGCTGAACCTTACGCTACCGGAGCGCCTGCATCAGCACCTGCCGGGGCAACTGTTGAAGATCCTGTTTATCGGTGATTCTGCCGAGCAGCCGGTACTTTCTGAGGTCGCGGTTAAATTTGGCGTCGCGGTGAATATTCTGCACGGCAAAATCGAGTACATCGCCGAACGTGCGCTGGGCATTCTGGTGGTGCAGCTTACCGCGCCGGGCAATCCCTCAGCCGTTGACGCGGCGGTGGAGCATATTCGTCATCGTACCGCCCAGGTGGAGGTGATCCGTGGATGATTTATTACCTGATTTAACGCTGGCGTTTAATGAAACGTTCCAGATGCTCGGCATCTCGACGGTGCTGGCAATTATTGGCGGCCTGCCGCTTGGCTTCCTGATTTTCGTCACCGATCGCCATCTGTTCTGGCAAAACCGCGTAGTTTACCTGTTCACCTCGGTGCTGGTTAATATCATCCGCTCGGTGCCCTTTGTGATCCTGCTGGTACTGCTGCTGCCGCTGACCCAGTTCCTGCTGGGCAACACCATTGGCCCGATTGCCGCCTCGGTGCCGCTGTCGGTTGCTGCGATTGCCTTCTACGCCCGGCTGGTTGACAGCGCCCTGCGCGAAGTGGACAAAGGCATTATTGAAGCGGCGGAAGCCTTCGGGGCCAGCCCGATGCGCATCATCTGCACCGTCCTGCTGCCGGAAGCCAGCGCCGGACTGCTGCGCGGCCTGACGATTACGCTGGTGAGTTTAATCGGCTACTCGGCGATGGCCGGGATTGTCGGCGGCGGTGGGGTAGGGGATCTGGCGATCCGCTACGGCTATTACCGCTACGAGACGGAAGTGATGATCGTGACCGTCGTGGCGCTGATTATCCTGGTGCAAATTGTGCAAATGCTGGGCGACTGGTTGGCGCAGCGGGCGGACAAACGGGATCGGCGGTAGTAAAAAGCGGCCTGATTAGCCATGTTAATCGGGCCGCACCTCTTAGGTTTTTATATTTTCCTTCTCTCCTTTAATATTCGGTAAGTGAATTTAATTTAAATTTTATATTCATCCCATCACTAAAAAATCCAGAAATAGTCCTCTGCCAATCAAGTGGAAGTTAATAATTATTCATAATACACTTAACGAGAATTCGTTATTAGGCTGCGTAGCAGCGTGTAAATGGACTTTTAGCTTATGGAAATGAAAAGTATTAATGGGGTTTTTGTTATCCCTGCGTTGATTATTATTTATGGATTGCTGCAGTACTGGAGAGTTAGCGATCTCATGGATGCTGCCTGGCTCCATCCCAGTGTCGACGCTGCCGTCATTATTCTTCGCGGTAAATTAGCGCAAAGCAGCATATGGGCAGGGGGGATCGCTATCGTCATTAGCGGCGCAGCGCTGGTACTGTGTCATTCCAGAGGCGTGAAATCGCGTATTTCGCAGGATATGCTGATTACCAGTTTTACCCTGTGCCAACGAGTCCTCCCTTTTATTATGGTTAGCCAGATCGTTTTTTGCGGGCTGGGCGTTGTTTTGCTGGCGCTTTCGGAAGTGGTATGGTTTATCACGCACTTTTCAATCAACGGTGGCAGTTTTAAGGTGTTGATAATTGTATTATGTGCGATTGGCTCCGTTCTCTGGATGTTGGTAAAAAGCCTGGCATCAATAAAAAAATGTTTTGCTCTTTTTAAACCGGAGGATCACCCGATTCGCGGCAGTAATGTCACCCAATCACAGGCGCCGGAGTTGTGGCAATGGGTGAAAGAACTGGCGCAGCGCGGCGCGGTCACGGTGCCGGATAATATTGTCGTTGGCTTTTTTGATTGCTTTTATGTCACCGCAAATGCAGTGCAAATTGTTGATGGCCCGCGTCTTACCGGCAATACGCTTTATTTCCCATTAACCTATTCATCGTTAATGGATAAAGAGGAAATGGCCTCGGTTATTGGACACGAACTGGGGCATTTTACCGGCATGGATACGCAGTACAGCCTGAAATTTGCACCTCTCTATGCGGGCTTGTACAACAGCCTTAATCAACTGATGAGTCATTCCCCAGGCGTGTCATACATTGACCGGGTGGTGCTGTATCCGGCGTTGTGCGTAGGTTGCAGCTTTCTGACGCGCTTTCATGAAGCGGTCAGCCACTGGAGCCGGAGCCGTGAGTATGCCGCCGATGAAACCGGCGCGCGCGTCGGCACGCCGCAGGCTCTGGCTTCTGCCCTGCTGCGCGTTTCAGCGCTAAGTGAAATTATCGATCGGCATGTTGAAACGTTATTCGATGAGAAGCAGCCCACCGATGACTGGATCGCCAGCCTGTTTCGCGTCGCGCAAAAGTCTGACACGCTCGACATCAGTGCGTGCCTGGAAAATGTTTCGCAGCATCCGACGGATAGCCACCCGGTAACGCGTTCGCGCATTGAGGCGCTTGGCGTGCCCCTGGATGATACGCTGCTAAGCAGAGCTTCACGCCGGGTTAACGAGAGCGATTACCAGGCCGCCACTCAGTTATTTTCCGCACAGCAGACGTTATCTGTGGCGATGACGCAGGAAATCGCGCAGGAGGTCAATCAGTTACGCGAACAGTATCACAAGGAAATGGTCGAGCAGGCGCAGCAGGCCACCGAATCCTTGACATTTTATGGTGCGGAAACTGCCGTATGGATGTGGGGAGCCGGTCTGGGCATTATGAGCTTAGCGACAGGTCTGATGATAGTCGGATTAATGTTTGTCGATTCAAAACCTGTGCCTGCGGGTATTATCACTATTGCGCTGGGGCTGATCGCCTTTGGGCTTGTTTGCGGTTTTATTGGCTGGGTTTCTTTTCGTAACAGAAATAAAGCATTATTTTCCCTGACCGAAAAAGATCTTACCAGTGTGGATCTGACTCGCCCGGTTCTTCTCACCGATATTGAAGCCTGCGAAGTTGTCGAAAAAGGCGGGGGACCTTTTCACATTTATTTTTACTGGCGCGACGGCAGCCCCGCTCCTGAACTTTCGCCAACCCGTAGCGCCTTCAGCGATGTTGATATTTCGGTTGAAGAGCGGAGAGTTTCAATCTCTGTTACCGGCTATTTACGTAAACAGGTTGGCAAAAAGACAGTCAGTATGAACGCTTCGCAGGCACGTGAACTCCTGGATCAGTATTTTCGCTCGGCCTATGCCCGCAAAGAGATTAACGAGGGGTAAGTTCAGTTACGGGGCGTATCGCCCCGTTATTCTTCTCCCAGCCATCTCCTGACTTCCATCCCCGTTCCGCGAAACACAATCTTCTCCGCTTTTTTCTCAAGCTGATAGCGGTACATCGGATCGTAATACTCCTCCAGCAGCGGCACCAGCCAGGAAAAGTGGGCGTCGGTATTGCCGCTGGCGTGCTGACTGACGAGGGCCGCCTCCAGCCGCGATGTTAACTGCGCAAAGCGTTCCAGACCGAGACGGCGACGGATGGCGAACAGGCCGTGATGCAGGTATTCACGGTATTCCTGCCAGCCCTGCTCTTCCCCGAACGCCTGGGTGAACTCCCGGTGCATCCGTAAAAAATACTCTTCCCGCAGGCGTTCGAGCCGCAGTTCAAACGGATCTTCCACCACCACGATCGGGGATTGCGCCATTCGCGCGCGCAGGCATTCCGGCAGATGGTTTGCGCCGATCGTTTGCCCTTCATCTTCCAGTACCCAGCGCACCGACGGACGGGCTTTTTTCAGCAGTGCAACCGCCAGATGATTTTCAAAGGTGGCCTGCTTGTGCTGTGCCTGCAAAGTGCGGCCGAAGGAGGAGCCGCGATGGTGCGCCAGCCCTTCGAGATCGACTCCACAGGCGTGCTCGCGTACCAGATGCGTCTTGTTGTTGCCGGTACAGCCGCCGACAAGAACGATCGGATGCTGCACCAGCTCTTCCGTCGCCTGCATCGCGGCCTGGCGCAGCGCCTTATAGCCGCCGGGGATCAGCGGGTACTCCACGCCGTGTTCGCGTAGCCAGTGCTGAACGATATGCGAGCGCTGCCCGCCGCGCGCGCAGCACAGATAGCCCTGCGGAGCCTGCTGACAAGCGGCGATCCACTCCCCAATGCGGCGCGCGCGTGTCTCCCCGGACACCAGTTTGTGACCCAGAGCCAATGCCGCCTCCGGCCCCTGTCGTTTGTAGCAGGTGCCCACCGCCGCCCGTTCCTCATCAAACATTAACGGCAGATTGCGCGCGCCGGGCATCGCGCCCTGCTGAAATTCGACCGGTGCGCGCACGTCAATGAGCGGCGTATCGGCAGTGAGCAGGGCGCAGAGTGGAGATTGCTGGATCATAAAAAATGCCTCAAAAAACGGAGTTGCCCATTCTACGCGTCGTTGCCGATAGTTTATTGATTTTTAACCACCTGTTCTGTCCAGGTCGCGCAGAAATCCAACCGCTTCCGGCTGGCGCCGACGGAATAAATCGACGATGTCAGTGACCGCTTTACCGGAGTGTTTTTTATGCCACGCCAGGCTTAACGCTGAAGGCGGGCGCATGGAAGGGATGGTAAAACTCCTTCAGGAGAGGGAACCGCCCGATAGTGCGATGGGATTTGTCACCCGGCTCAGTCTGAGTGATCCACTCAACTCTAACCGTGGTACGCACTACTCCCTCTCCCTTTGGGAGCGGGCCGGGGAGAGGGGCGTCAGGGGGACGATA
>NZ_DAMAPU010000004.1:0-237762 GCF_032071645.1 Superficieibacter sp. | reverse complement strand
CAACTTTAACCGTGGTACGCACTACTCCCTCTCCCTTTGGGAGAGGGCAGGGGAGAGGGGAGTCCGGGAATGGAATTCCCTCTTTTCCTCAGAATAAAAAGACCACATTACCCTAACTTACCCTGCGCCCAGGCAATACCGCTGGCGTACTCCGGTGGCAGCAGCGGGGTCAGCGCTTCCAGCGTCGCGCTCAGGCGATCCCTGTCGCTGTCGGTCAGATTAAGATGCCCCACTTTGCGCCCGGCGCGCACCTCTTTGTCATACCAGTGCAGGTGGATCAGCGGCAGCTTGAGCCAGTCATAGTTAAGATCGGTGCCGATCAAATTCACCATTACCGACGGGCTGTCCACCACCGGCTGCGGCAACGGCAGCCCGACGATCGCCCGCAGGTGCAGTTCAAACTGGCTGATCGACGCGCCGTTTTGCGTCCAGTGACCGCTGTTATGCACGCGCGGAGCCAGTTCGTTTATCAGCAACCCGCCTGGCGTGATAAAACATTCCATCGCCATCACGCCGACATAATTCAGTTCGTGCAGAATGGTCGAAAGCATGGTTTCGGCCTGCGCCTGCTGGTTGGCATTCGCCTGCGGGAAGGCCACGCTGGTGCGCAAAATCCCGTCCTGATGCAGGTTATGCGTCAGCGGATAAAACACCGTGCTGCCATCCTGCGCGCGCGCACCCACCAGCGATACTTCACCGCTGAAGTTAATTCCCTGCTCAACAATACATTCGCCGTAGCAGTCCTGCGGAAGCTGTGCGGTATCCGCCGCGCGCAAGCGCCACTGCCCGCGTCCGTCGTAGCCTCCCACCCGGCGCTTGACGATCGCCAGATCGCCGAGACGTTCAAACACCGCAGGCCACTCGTCTGCGCTCGCCAGCAACTGCCACGGTGCGGTAGCCAGCCCCAGCTTATCGAATAGCTGTTTCTGCGTCAGACGGTCGGCGATCACCGGAAAAACGTCGCGGTTGACGAAGGCGGGATGACGCGCCAGTTCGCGGGTCAGGGGCGTTTCCGGCCAACGCTCAATTTCAGCGGTAATGACGCTTTGGGCAAAGGGCACCGCTTCCGGTTCAGCATCCAGTCCGATGGGCCAGACCGCAATGCCCAGCGGCTCACCGGCCTGGCGCAGCATCCGCCCCAGTTGACCATTGCCCAGTACGCAGACCTGCTTCATGCCGCACCTCGCGGGTCCGGGTTATCCAGCACCTCGTCGGTTTGCGCTTTGCGCCACTCGACCAGACGCGCCAGCAGTTCAGCATCATGCTGGGCGAGGATTTGCGCTGCCAGCAGCGCTGCATTCGCCGCGCCCGCTTTGCCAATCGCCAACGTGCCAACCGGAATACCGCGCGGCATCTGCACAATGGAATACAGGCTATCCACACCGCTTAAGGCCGCGCTCTGGACCGGCACACCCAACACCGGCACCAGCGTTTTAGCGGCGATCATCCCAGGAAGATGCGCCGCCCCGCCCGCACCGGCAATAATCACCTGAAAACCATTGTCCTGCGCGCCTTCGGCGAAGCTGAACAGTTTATCGGGGGTGCGGTGTGCGGAGACGACTTCGACGTGGTGCGGGACATTCAGGGCATCAAGGATTTCGGCGGCGAACTGCATGGTTGCCCAGTCACTTCTGGACCCCATCACGATGGCGATACGTGCCGGATTGTTGCGGGAAGACATGCGTCTCAAAACTCCTGTGGGTGTGCTTCACACGACTGACAAGGCCACAGAGAATAGCATGGAAAACCGGGGAGGAAAACGGTTGCGTAGGAGGATATTCGGCAGTATCAGGTCAGCATTAAAACGGAAAATGAATCAGTTCAACGTCGCCCCGCGTGACTTTCACCATCGATCCCTCGCTGTGCCACGCGCCCAGCACCACGCGGAATGCAGGCTGTCCGTTTGCCACGCATTCATGCACGGCGGGGCGGTGTGTATGACCATGGATCAGCCATTGCACATGATGTTTTTCGAGCGCATCAACGACCGCCTGCGGATTCACGTCCATAATTTCCAGCGATTTCGTGCTGTTCGCCGCTTTGCTGTTCGCCCGCATTCTGGCAGCGATACGCTGGCGGATAAAAAGCGGAAGCGCGAGAAACAGTCGCTGAAGCCACGGCTGGTGGACTTTGGCGCGAAACGCCTGATACCCGGCGTCGTCGGTGCACAAGGTGTCGCCGTGCATAATCAGCACCCGGCGTCCGTAAAGGTCGAGGATTTTCTCTTCCGGCAGCAGGATCATGCCGCTTTCACGGGCAAAACGTTTACCGAGCAGAAAATCGCGGTTGCCGTGAATGAAATAACAGGGGACGCCGGAATCAACCAGCGCGTTGATTGCCGCCGCGATTTGTCGATGCAGCACAACCGGATCGTCATCGCCAATCCAGGCTTCAAAGAGATCGCCGAGAATGTACAGCGCGTCGGCCTGACGAGCTTCTTCGGCTAAAAAACGCAGAAAACCGGCGACGATCGCCGGTTCTTCCGTGCAGAGGTGAAGATCTGCAATAAAGAGTGTCGTCACGCTTATTCGCTGACGGTCACGCTGGTAATGATAACGTCTTCTTTAGGAACGTCCTGATGCATACCGCTGCGACCCGTAGACACGCCTTTGATTTTTTCAACAACGTCCATACCTTCAACGACTTCAGCAAATACGCAGTAGCCCCAGCCCTGAAGGCTTTCGCCGGAGAAGTTCAGGAAGTCGTTATCGGCGACGTTGATGAAAAACTGTGCGGTTGCAGAGTGCGGTGCCTGAGTACGGGCCATTGCCAGCGTACCACGGGTGTTTTTCAGACCGTTGTTCGCTTCGTTTTTGATCGCTTCTTTGGTCTCTTTCTGACGCATACCCGGTTCAAAACCGCCGCCCTGAATCATGAAGCCGTTGATTACACGGTGGAAAATGGTGTTGTTATAAAAACCTTCGCGACAGTAATCCAGGAAGTTTTTAACTGTTTCAGGCGCTTTATCGTCAAAAGTTTTGATTACGATATCGCCGTGATTAGTGTGGAATGTAACCATTTTTGTATCCTGTTCCGTTATAGTGGCACTTCAACCCGACAGCGGGTCACAGATAAGCGCATGTTATAGCATAAGCAGGAGGTTCGATCATCCCGCAAAGTGTGCTGCTTCGTCTGCAAATTATGGTTATTATACGGACTTTACAATCCACACACGTCTACCACATGGAATCATCGATGTTGAAAATTTTTAATACTCTGACGCGCCAAAAAGAGGAATTTAAACCTATTCATGCCGGGGAAGTCGGCATGTACGTGTGTGGTATCACCGTTTACGATCTCTGCCATATCGGTCATGGTCGCACTTTTGTGGCTTTCGACGTTGTCGCGCGTTACCTGCGGTTTCTCGGCTATAAGCTGAAATATGTGCGCAATATCACCGATATTGACGACAAAATCATTAAGCGTGCCAACGAGAACGGCGAGAACTTCGTGGCGCTGGTTGACCGGATGGTGAAAGAGATGCACACCGATTTCGATGCGCTGAATATCCTGCGCCCGGACAGCGAGCCGCGCGCCACCCAGCACATCCATGAAATCATTGAACTTACCGAACGCCTGATCCAGCGCGGTCACGCTTATGTTGCCGATAACGGCGACGTGATGTTTTCGGTAGAAACTGATGCCGACTACGGCAAACTATCGCGGCAGGATCTGGATCAGCTCCAGGCAGGCGCGCGCGTTGAAGTCGTTGACGTGAAGCGTAACCCGATGGATTTCGTGCTGTGGAAGATGTCCCGACCGGGCGAGCCGAGCTGGTCTTCGCCGTGGGGCGAGGGGCGTCCGGGCTGGCACATCGAGTGCTCGGCGATGAACTGCAAGCAGTTGGGTTCACATTTTGATATTCACGGCGGCGGTTCGGATCTGATGTTCCCGCACCATGAAAATGAAATCGCCCAGTCCACCTGTGCGCATGATGGCGAGTATGTGAACTACTGGATGCACTCCGGCATGGTGATGGTTGACCGCGAAAAGATGTCCAAATCGCTGGGCAACTTTTTTACCGTGCGCGACGTGCTGAAATATTATGACGCGGAAACCGTGCGCTACTTCCTGATGTCCGGTCACTATCGCAGCCAGCTTAACTACAGCGAAGAGAATCTGAAGCAGGCGCGCTCAGCGCTGGAACGTCTGTATACCGCGCTGCGCGGGACGGATGCGTCGGTCGCAGCGGCGGGCGGCGAAGCCTTCGAAGCCCGTTTTGTTGAGGCGATGAACGATGACTTCAACACCCCGGAAGCCTACTCGGTGCTGTTTGATATGGCGCGTGAAGTTAACCGCCTGAAAACGGAAGAAGGGCAGGCGGCAAACGCCCTGGCCTCGCACCTGCGTAAACTGTCTCACATTCTGGGGCTGCTGGAGCAGGAGCCGGAAATGTTTCTGCAAAGCGGCGCGCAGGCCGACGACAGCGAAGTGGCGGAGATTGAAGCGTTGATCCAGCAGCGTCTGGACGCACGCAAAGCCAAAGATTGGTCGGCGGCGGATGCAGCACGCGACCGGCTGAACGAGATGGGGATCGTACTGGAAGATGGCTCGCAGGGTACGACCTGGCGACGGAAATAAATGTGTCAGGCCCGGCTTTTCGCCGGGCCTTTTTACATCATCCTCTGCGCCACCACCACAATAATCCCGCCAGTACTGCGCCCGGCAGCCACACCCACAGCAATTCCGAAATAATCACCTGCTGCCCGTACGGCGTGGCGTAGCGTGAGAGCGCAAACGGCGCGACCTTGATCACCTGCCACGGTGCAAAAAAGCGTTCATCCGACCACGGCCACAGCCAGCCGACACCTTTCCCGCCGGTGGTCACGGAATCCAGCAGGCTGTGCGATAGCAGCGAAACGGTCAAAAATAGCCAGCAGCGAACAAGACCGGCTTTAAACCATCGTCGGCCCGCCAGCACGCACAAAATCGGTATCACAAAAGCAAACAGCAGCGAATGGGTAAATCCGCGATGGCCGAACGCGTTGCCATAGGCGACGCCAAACTTAAATGCCAGTACGTCCGCATCCGGTAGCATGGCGAGGACTACGCCCGCAAACAGCAGGCGCGGCGGAATAATGCGTAACCCCAGCCCTGCGCCGAGGCAGAGCGGGATGGCTGCGTGAGTGACAATCGTTGGCATAATGGGAAATCCTTTTAAAAATTACTTTCCGTTATACGTCGTGCGGTTATTCAGTACACCGTCCATCACGCCGATTCGCGTATCACCAGTTGCCCGGACAGGGTAATGCGCTGATTCAGCAACTCTGGCTGATTGATTTTGCGGATTATCAGCGCGGCGGCCTGACGTCCGGACTCTTCACTGGCGGAAGAAACGTAGGTAAACGACGGCGAGGTCAGGTTGACGTGCAGCATATCTTCAAAGCCGAGCAGGGCGACCTGCTGGGTCAGGAACACATCTTTACCAATGGTGCGCCCCACCTGATGAATGCCGCTGATGGAGCCGATAATGGCATCCGGGGAATGGCACAGCAGGGCGGTAATGGTGTTATTTTTTTCCAGCAGATGCCGCGTGGCGTTGCTGACCGCGCGGGTATCTTCGCTACAGGCGGCGCTGGACTCTTCCCGATACACCATCCCGTTCTGGGTCAGGGCGCTGCGAAAGCCTGACAGCCGTTGCTGGCGGATCAAATCATTCTCTTTGCCGCCGACGTAGGCAATGCTGCGGTGCCCGCGCTCAATCAGATAGCGGGTGGCGAGGCTGGCGGCCTGGCGGTTATCGCGCATCACCAGATTGCACTCTTCCTCAAGCAGCGACTGTGAGACGACGACTAACGGCAGCGGACAGTGGCGGATTTGCGCGGGAAGTTTGGCGGAAGTGGTATCGGACGAGAGATAAATCACTCCCGCGACGCCCTGCTGCTTGAAGGAGAGCAGGCAGCGTTCAAGATGGTCATTCTCATTGAGCGGCTGGCCGAGGAATACCATATATCCCTGTTTTTCCAGCTCCTGAACAATGCTCGCCATCACTTTGATGGAGTAACTGTCGCTGAAGTCACGCAGGATCAGGCCGATCAGATTAGAGCGATTTGCGCGCAGATTAGCGGCTGCCACGTTGTGAATGTAGCCCAGCTTATTGATGGCAAGATGAACTTTCTCGATAGTCGCGCTGGAAATCTTTCCCTTTTGACGCAGGACCAGCGACACGGTGGAGACCGAAACGCCTGCCTCGCGTGCGACATCAATAATGCTGACTTTCTTCAATTCCGCTCCCTGAATAAAAGTGTCTCCCGCGCAGGCGGGAGACGGTGTGACGAGTGTAGGGCTATCGGCCTAACTGCGTCGTCATGGTTTGTGCGATAAACTGGGCGCGGGCACCGAAAATAATCTGCACGCCCCGGTCCCCTACATATACCACGCCGCGCGCGCCGATACCGTTAAGCCCGTCTTTATCTACCGCATCGCCCTTCGCCACTTCAAGACGCAGACGAGTAATACATGCACCGACGGACTGAATATTCTGCGCACCGCCGATAAGCCCGATAATCTCTGTCGCCAGCTCTTCATCGGTTTTATCGCTGGCATCAGCGGTAATGTCGGTGCGGCCCGGCGTTTTCACGTCGAAGCGGCGGATCACAAAACGGAATGTGAAATAGTAAATCGCCGCCATTGGCACCCCAACAATAATCGCGTTGAGGAAGTTGGTCTGGTAGCCGTTAAACGACGGCAGTATACCAAACGAGATGTAGTCGATAAGCCCGGCGGAGAAGGATTTTGCGATATGCGCATGGAGAAGATACATGCACATATACGACAGTCCCGCCATGATCGCGTTAAACACGTACAGTACCGGTGCCACGAAGATAAAGGTAAATTCAACCGGCTCGGTGATCCCGGTCAGGAAACAGGTTAAGCCCGCCGAGAACAGAATACCCGCCGCGATTTTTTTGTTGCGGGTGTGCGCTTCCTGATACATCGCCAGACAGGCCGCAGGCAGAGCAAACAGCATCAGCGGGAACTCGCCCTGCATAAACTTGCCAGCGTTCTGGTAGCTGTCGCTGCTGAACGATTTAACGCCTTCTTCCAGCATTTTGAACCAGATAGTCTGGTCGCCGTGGATCACCTGTCCGGCCTGGGTGGTGTAATCGCCGAACGAGTACCAGAACGACGGATACCAGATGTGGTGCAGACCCAGTGGGATCAGCGCGCGCTCGACCAGACCAAAAATAAAGGTCGAGGCTGCCTGGTTATCACCATTAACAATCACCGACAGCGCGTCAATCCCGGCCTGAATATGCTGCCAGACGTAAGGAAGCAGCAGACCCATGATGAATGACAAAAACGCGGTAGCAATCGCGACAAAACGCTTACCGGAGAAAAAGCCGAGGAACTCCGGCAGTTGCAGGGTGTGGAATTTGTTATAACACCACGCCGCCAGAATACCGCAGATCAGGCCGCCAAAAACGCCCATTTGCAGCGTTGGAATACCGACCACCATCGCGTATTTGCCGCCCTGCGAGGCCATTTCCGGCGTGATGGACAGCATCGTGCTGATGGTGATGTTAGTAACGAAAACCGACACCGCCGCCGACAGCGCGGCAATACCAGATTCCGACGCCAGCCCGACGGCAGAGCCAATGGCGAACAGCATCGGCAGGTTATCAAAAATAACCCCGCCCGCGTTCATCATTAGCGGTAAGTGGAACTTATCCCCGAACGCCAGCAGTAAGCCTGCCGCCGGAAGGAGTGAAATCGGCAGCATTAACGCGCGGCCAATCATCGATAGCTTTGAAAGCGATTTTACAAACCCTGATATCAGACTCATGCTGACTTCCCCCGGTGTTGGCACTGTAACGCGCCGTCTTATTTTATTTTAAGTATAACGTTTTAGTAGAACGTTCTACTTATCGTGGGAGATCGCCGGATTGCTGGCAACTGAAATTTCACTGCCGGTCAGACAAAATTCTGATTCTTTGAAGTTGATCGAAAATTAGCCCTTATTGCTAAGGGCTAAAGGGGGAGGGGATCAGGCGGTAACGGTGATTTTTTGTCCATCAAATGCCACGGTCTGACCGGCCACGATTTTGCAGCGCTTGCGGGTTTCAACCTGACCATCCACCGTCACCTGGCCTTCGGCGATAAAGATTTTCGCCTGCGCGCCGCTTTCGCTCCAGCCTTCCAGCTTCAGCAGATCGCACAGTTCAACGTGGGGATGTTTACCTAAAGAAAATGTCGCCATCTTAAGCGCCCTCAATATCATGATATTCTTCGCACGCCTGGAGCGTGTTTTCGATAAGCGTGGCGACCGTCATTGGCCCCACGCCGCCCGGAACCGGGGTGATGAAAGAGGCGCGGGCGGCAGCGTCTTCAAACACCACGTCACCCACCACTTTTCCATTTTCCAGCCGGTTAATGCCGACATCGATAACAATCGCGCCTTCTTTGATCCATTCGCCGGGAATAAAACCGGGTTTACCCACGGCAACAATCAGCAGATCGGCATTTTCAACGTGATGGCGCAGATTGCGAGTAAAGCGGTGCGTTACGGTGGTAGTGCAGCCTGCAAGCAGCAGTTCCATGCTCATCGGGCGGCCGACAATATTGGACGCGCCAATGACAACCGCGTTCAGACCGTAGGTATCAATATTGTAACGTTCAAGCAAAGTGACGATCCCGCGCGGGGTGCAGGGGCGCAGACGCGGCGCGCGCTGGCACAGACGACCAACGTTATAGGGATGGAAGCCGTCAACGTCTTTATCCGGCCGGATGCGCTCAAGCACTTTTACGTTATCGATTCCGGCAGGCAGGGGAAGCTGCACCAGAATGCCGTCGATAGTGGTGTCGTCATTGAGCTTATCAATCAGTTCCAGCAGTTCAGCTTCGCTGGTGGTGGCGGGTAAATCATAAGAGCGGGAAATGAATCCGACCTCTTCACACGCTTTGCGCTTGCTGCCAACGTAAATTTGCGAGGCAGGGTTGCTGCCGACCAGCACCACGGCAAGCCCCGGAGCGCGAAATCCAGCCGCCAGACGCGCCTTCACTTTTTCCGCAACTTCAGAGCGCACCTGCTGCGCAATCGTTTTACCATCAATAATCTTTGCTGCCATCAGAGAGAGGATTCCATCTGTCAGAAAACATAAGGGGGATGGTTATATTTTGTCAGAAGCGCGGCGTGCTGTCAGGTATCGTTTTTGATATTCGTCACTTTTCACCGGACCGCAGGGGTGAAAGCGCTTATTTACCGACCATCCGGTTGCAAAGCCATTGACTCAGCAGGCGTTGACCGTATAATTCCACGCGTTTCACCTTCCTCAATGCGCCCTTAGCTCAGTTGGATAGAGCAACGACCTTCTAAGTCGTGGGTCACAGGTTCGAATCCTGTAGGGCGTACCATTTTCAGTTCCACTAAAGTCTCTCCAACCCAGTAAACACGCTCTGTAGCCATAAATTTTACTCTCTCAGGGTCTACTCACGTCGATTAAAATCCACACCATAATGGGGGCATCATTGGGGGCATTCCTGGGTTCAATAAAGTCGATGCCCCCAAATTTGTTCCCGTTTACCGGTGAATGACCTGCCCGGCTGATTGATGGCGAATTTCACCATCATCCCAGGCCAGGTGGCCATTGACCCATACCTTCTCAATACCTTCAGCCCGGGTACACGGCTGCGCAAAAGTGGCGCTGTCCTGTACCGTCTGCGGGTTAAACAGGACCATGTCGGCATAATACCCGGCGGCAATCCGCCCGCGACGGTCGATACCCAGCTCAGTAGCGGGAAGGCCGCTCATCTTATTGACCGCCGTGTGCAGCGGGAACAGCGCCAGTTCACGACTGTAATGACCCAGCACGCGGGGGAAAGTACTCCATAAGCGCGGGTGCGGATGGTTATCGTGCGGCATGCCGTCAGAGCCGATCATCGTCGGCGGGAAAGCCAGAATACGCTGGACATCGTCCTCATCCATCATGAAATAGATAGCCCCGGCGGGCATTAGCCGCTGTGCCGCCTCTTCATCGCTAACGTCCCATTCGGCCGCAATCTCCGCCAGCAGCCGTCCGGCAAGCTGTGGATACGGCGTCGACCAGCTCACCAGCACCTTTGCCGCTCTTGCGATAAATGCCGGGTTTAAGGTTGTGGATGAGGCGTTATAGGGGTAACAATCCAGCGATACCGGCTGGCGAGCGCGGGCGGCCTTAATACTGGCGAGCGTTTCCCACGAACGGCCATGGTTTTTCACGCCGGCTAATTTATGGTGAGAGATCAATACTCTCACCCCCAACCGACGACCAATCTCATAGGTTTCATCAAGTGAGTCCAGCACTGCTTCAGCCTCGTTACGCATATGGGTCGCGTAGAATGCCCCATAGCGCGCCAGGGGCTCAGCCACCGCAACAATCTCATCAATAGTGGCAGCCCGTGCGGGCGGATAAAAAGTCCCGGTCGAGAAACCAAACGCACCGGCGGCAAGAGACTCTTCAAGCAGATCCCGCATCCGGGAACACTCGTCCTCACTGGCGCTACGGTCCAGAGAATCCCCCATCACGCTGGCCCGCAGCGTCGTATGCCCCACCATACAGGCGGCGTTGACGGCAATACCGCTACTGGTCAGCTCCGCCAGATAGTCGGAAAAATGGGGGAAGCGCAGCCATTCAGGCGTCGCTATCAGATCCAGTGGCGCGGGAACGTTCGCCATCCGTGCAGGGGCCAGGCTCAGGCCGCAGTTGCCGGTAATCACCGTCGTCACGCCCTGGGACAGCTTCGCGGTCATCATCCCCGGCATTAACAGCGCCCGGTCGTCATGGGTATGAACATCAATAAACCCCGGCGCCAGCGCCAGACCGTGCCCCTCAATGATATGCTCCCCGGCCAGCGAGCCCGGTGAGCCTGTGGCCGTAATATATTCGCCAGCAATCGCCACATCCGCGGGTACCGGCGGCTCGCCACCGCCATCAAACAGCAGCACGTTACGAATCACCAGCGCCTTACTGCGTATAGCCTCATTCATCGACTTCTCCACGTTAAAGAGAGGGGATCATGCCGCCGTCAACCCGCAACACGCTGCCGGTGATGAACGACGCCTGCTGACTGGCAAGGAAGGCTGCCGCAGCACCATACTCATCCGGGCGGCCATAGCGCCCGACCGGGATCGTCTGCTGGCTGTTGCTACGTACCGTCTCAACGCTGACGCCTTCACGCCCGGCGCGCGCGGCGTCAAGCTGACCAACGCGCTCGGTGGCAATGCGCCCCGGCACCAGCACGTTCGCTGTAATTCCGCTGGGGGCGACTTCCGCGGCCAGTGTTTTCGACCAGCCCAACAGCGCCATACGCAGCGTATTGGACACCCCCAGCCGGGCAATTGGCGCGACCACGCCGGAAGAGGTACTGGTAATAATGCGCCCCCATCCCTCCGCATGCATATCGGGAAGCACCTTATCGGTTAACTGAATCAGCGAACTGACCATTGCGCTAAACTGCTGTTGCCAGATCTCCGCATTAACGCCAGAGGCGGTGGAAGGGGCGGGACCGCCAGAGTTATTCACCAGAATAGTGATCGTACCGAAGCGCTGACGGATCTCGCCAAGTACCACATCAAAGGTCTGCGGATTTGCCAGATCCAGCTGCCAGGCCCGGGCTTCCCCTCCGGCCTGCGTAATGAGCGCCACCGTTTCCGCCAGCTTTTCTTTATTGCGCCCGGTTACCGCGACCTTCACGCCTTCAGCGGCCAGTACCTGGGCTATAGCGCGACCTAAGCCGCTTCCCGCACCGCACACCAGCGCCGTTTTTCCGCTAATCATAAAATCCATTAGTTCAGCCCCTTATCTGCCAGTTTACGTTCCAGGCGAGCCATCAGCCCGCTCAGTTCCTGTAGGTCGATGCGGTCGAGAACCGGCCCCGGCTGGCGGACGGCGGCGCTTTTTATCGCCCCGCGCCGACGCAGCGCCTCTTTGCGCAGCCCCAGCCCAATGCCGTACTGAAACTCATGGCGCAGCAACGGCAGGTAGCAATCGAAAATATCTTCGCCGTGGCCCGGGTTACCCTCGGCATAGGCCTGGCACACCTGTACCAGCATTTCCGGCCAGGCAAAGCCGGTCATCGCCCCGTCAGCCCCGCGCGCCAGCTCCTGCGGCAAAAAGAGCCCGCCATTACCCACCAGCACGCTGATACGGCGCAGCCCGAGAGCCTCGCTCTGACTGCGGAGCTGGCTAAGTTTGCGCATTCCCGGCAAATCTTCGTGCTTAAGCATCACGATTTGCGGCAGCGCCTCAATTAAGCGCAGCATGACCGGAACGGAGGTGTGAACCCTGGTCGATTGCGGGAAGTCCTGTAAACAAATGGGCACCTCGTTGCCAAGCAATTGCGCCACGCTTAAATAGTAGTTTTCCACCTGCGGGTCGGTTGCCAGATTCGGGCCCGGTGCCAGCATGACCCCCGCAGCGCCGTTATCCATCGCCGTTTTCGCCAGACGTTCTACATGACGATGGGAAGCATGACTGACGCCGACCACCACCGGTACTTGTCCGTTTACCCGCGCCAGTACCCGTTGCATGAAGCTTAACGCTTCCTCTTCGGTAAGCTTATGCGCCTCGCCCATCATGCCGAGGATGGTGATCCCGCTAACGCCTTTTTCGAGATAGAAGTCGATCAGGCTGTCCGCGCTGGCTAAATCCAGCTCGCCGTGGTCAGTAAACGGCGTGGCGGAAATAATGTATACGCCGTTTGCTTGTTCGTTCAGTTTGCTCATTACCTTTCTTCCCTACTCAGATTGCCGTAAATCGGGCTACGATACCGGCCCGCGCCTGGGTCAGATGAAAGACCATCGCTTCTCTGGCCCCCGACGCATCACCGACGTGAATGCGTTCCATCAGCGCGATATGCTCCTGGCAGCCGGGCTCGAAGCGAGCGACGGTGCTGTTCTGGTCAAAGGTGCGCGCTTTAATGCGTAAATCAAAAATCATGCTCTCAAGCATGGCGTTACCGCAGTGGGCAGCAATGGTCTGGTGAACCAGGTTATCGATACGATGGTTCTCAGAGGCGGAAAAATCCCGCGCCTGTCGATGGGCGGTCAGTGCGCTAATCACCGATTGCGCCTGTACCGTCGGCATACGGGTTGCGGCGGCGAACGCCGCTTCCCCCTCAAGCAGAATGCGCAGTTGCAGGATCTCCAGATACTCGCGGAGCGTGGGCTCTTTCACGATGAGCTGCCCGCGTCCGCCCCGGATGGCGAAGCCGCCGCCGACCAGACGGCTGAAGGCTTCACGCAGCGGCGTGCGCGACACCCCCAGCGCAGCCGCCAGCGCTCGCTCCTGCAACGGCATGTTGGTGGGGATCCGTCCCTGCTGGATCATTTCCAGTAGCTGCCGATAGGTCGCTTCTGTGAGATCCTCGCTGCCCGGATTGAGGAAAATATTGTCTACATCAGTCTGTGTTTCACTCATAGCCAGCTCACTTCCGTTGATTGAATATGCTGTAAACAGGCAGCGATGCCCTTTTGCAAACGCTGCCAGCGTGCAACGCCTTCCGGTACGGTGACCGCACGAAACGCCACGCTCTGCCCCGGCCTCAGTTGCCCAACGCGCGGCAGATCCGCCCCAATTAAGGTGGCGATTTTGGGATACCCTCCGGTGGTCTGACGATCGTGCAGCGCAATAATCGGCTGACCATTACCGGGAATCTGAATGCTCCCGGGCACCACCGCATCGGAAACCATATCGGCCCCGTACACATGCGCCAGCGCAGGCCCCACCATCCGGTATCCCATTCGGTCCGCATGGGCGCTAACCCGATAGCGACCCTGTAAAAACGTGAGTAGCGAAGCTTCGGTGAAGGCCTCCTGCTGCGGCCCCATCACCACGGATAGCGGGCCGCTGGTGTACAACGTTGTCAGATGCGCGTGCAAACAGCGGCGGCGTCCGATATCGGTTTGTTCCGCCAGCGGCAAGCGATCGCCTTTTGCCAGCGCCCGCCCATTCAGGCCGCCCAGCGATGCCCTGCTCAGCGTGGCACGGCTGCCTAGGACAGGTTGCGTAGCGATACCGCCAGCGAAAGTGAGATAGGCGCGCAGCCCGCGCTGTATGCGTCCAACAACCAGTTCACTGCCCTGGGCCAGCCGGTGACCGACCCAGGGTTCCAGCACCCGACCCTCCGCCTGCGCTTCGACCGCACCGCCGAGACACACGATGCATTCACCCCCCATTACCCGGTATCGCCCACCCAGCGCCGTTAATTCCAGGGCCGCGCACTCCGGTCCGTTGCCAACGACGGCATTCGCTAATCGAAACGCAATCATGTCCATGGGCCCGGATGCCGGTACGCCCATATGGGCAAAACCACAGCGTCCCTTATCCTGCACGGTGGTCAATAATCCTGGAGAAATCACTTCCAGCCAGCGCATCACGCCATCTCCGGCTCTGGGTACCAATCCGCTGCCCGGCACTCGTCGTCGAGGCGAGAAAACTCATGCGCAGTGATGGGCATAAAGCAAACTTCATCCCCGGCCTGAAACAAAAATGGCCTTTGCCGCAGCGCATCAAATGTACGCCAGGGGGTGCGGCCAATAAGGTGCCAGCCGCTGGGACCCGCCACCGAGCTGATTGCCGTCTGCTGGCCGCCGATATTGATACTGGAAGCGGGCGTCATCGCACGCGGCGACGCACGACGCGGGGTATGCAACATTTCTGGCAGGCCGCCGAGATAGGCGAATCCCGGCATAAAGCCCACCATGTAAACCCGATAGCGCGCGGTACTGTGTAAATCAATCACCTGCTCCTGGCTTAGGCCGTGCCCCTGCGCCAGCGCAGACAAATCTTCGCCATAATCGCCGCCATAGCACACCGGCACACGCCAGCGGCGGCGCACTGAATGCATCGCTGGGGGCTGGTTCATCAAGAGAGTTACCCGCCCGCAAAGCTCGCTACAGGTGAGCATTAAGGGGTCAAACACAACGGTCAGAGAGCGATAGGTGGGAATAATTTCGCTCACACCGGTCGTACCGTTCAGCGCAGCCGCAAGCGCCAGCACCCGGGCATTCAACTGGTCGTCGATGCTATCGCCGAATTCAACTAATAGCGCCTGTTCGCCCACGGCGATTAAACGTGGATAGCCGTTCACGCAGACTCCCTGAAAGACATCGCCAGTTCCGGCTGAAAGCCAAAGCTGATCATCTGACCGGAAATACGCTCTTCGGGCGGTAGATCGACCGGCGCGTAAGCCACTACCATCTGCCCCTGATACTCAATCAATAACTTCCAGTGCAGGCCGCAAAAGGTCGCCATCATAATGTTGCCCTTGTAGCGCCTGGACGCCTTCTCGCTGGCGCGGCCAACCAGCATATGCTCGGGCCGAATGCCCAGCATTCCGTCGTGCTCGCCGGGGATGAAATTACACTCGCCGAGAAAACCGGCGACAAAACGGCTATCTGGCTGACGATAAAGGGTCTGCGGAGAACCATCACCAACAATCTCCCCCTTATCCATAATGATTATCCGATCGGAGAGATTCATCGCTTCTTCCTGATCGTGGGTGACAAACACCACCGTCAGCCCCAGCTCCTGATGCAGTTGTTTAATCTGGATCTGAATCGACTGGCGCAAATTTTTATCCAGTGCGCCAAGCGGTTCATCCATCAGCAAAATATCCGGATTGAAGACCAGCGCCCTGGCCAATGCGGCGCGCTGTTGCTGACCGCCAGAGAGCTCTCCGGGCAGGCGTTTGCGAAACGTTTCCAGACTCACCAGCGCCAGCGCCTCACCGACCCGCCGTTCAATATCAACCTTCGCCAGGCGGCGCATACGCAATGGAAAGGCGACGTTCTCAAATACCGACATATGCGGGAAAAGGGCATAGTTCTGGAATACCATGCCGATATTGCGGTCAGAAATGGGTTCGCGAGTCACGTCCTTACCGGCAATCTGTACGCTGCCGCCATCAGGGCGCTCAAACCCGGCAATCACTTTCAGCAGCGTCGTTTTTCCAGAGCCGGAAGCGCCCAGCAGCGTACAGAACTCGCCGCGTGCCACCTGAAGATCGATGTGCGGCAGCGCTACCGTTGAACCGTAGGTTTTGCGAATGGCGTTAAGATTGACATCTTTACCCTGCATTTGACGCATGTTTGCCTCCATTACGTTTTATCAGGCTCTGCAAAATCAGGATCCCCGCCGTCGCCGCGATCAGTACGCAGGAAGCCGAAATCACCGTCGGGTCAAAATCGAATGCCAGTCCTTCATACATGAGTTTTGGCAGGGTTCGATTACGGATAGTGGTAAGGAATAGCGACATCACAACGTCGTCAAATGAGGTTACGAAAGCAAACACCGCTCCGCCGATCATGCCGGGGAGCAGAATCGGCAACATAACCCGGCGGAACATCTGCCAGGGACTGGCTCCGAGGCTATAGGCCGCCAGCTCAAGGCTGGGATCGAATCCTTTGAGCGCCGCACGTAACGTAATAAAGGTATAAGGGGTGGCCAGAACGGTATGGCCGAGGATCAGCGCCACCGAATTGTTGATTAATCCTAAAGGTCCGCACAGATAATAAAGCGAGACCGCAGTAATAATGGCGGGCACCGACATGGGAATGATAAACAGCGTCTCTAACCAGCTTTTGCGCGGCGAACGAAGTTTATGGATCCCCATCGCGGCGGTCGCTCCCAGCACCATCGACAGAATGGTGACGATCAGCCCAATCCGCACGCTCTCGCCCAGCGCCAGCATCCATTTACGGTCGGTAAAAAAGTTAACATACCAGCGCACGCCGTATTCAGCAGGAGGGAAAGTAGGGAAGCTGGCGGTGCCGAAGCTCATCGGGATGACGACAACAATCGGCAGGATAAGAAATAGCGCCACCAGCACGCCTGCACCTGCGCTGATACGACCGCCGCCGCTGCGCTGCGTCACGACAACCGACTGGCTGCCTTTACCGCTGGACCCTCCCATCAACTTATCAAGGCCAAACAGGCGATTAAACAGCCATAGCGCGACCAGCGTGGTGATCAGCAATACGCAGGCCAGCGCGGCGGCGATGCCCCAGTTCAGCTCGTCGGTAATATTGTGCGAAATAAGCTCCGCAACCATGCGCTGTGCCGGTCCGCCCATCAGCGACGGCGTGATGTAGTAACCGACTGCGTTCATAAATACGATGACCGCGCCAGCAACAACGCCAGGACGCGTCAGCGGCAGGATGATGCGGGTAAATACGCTTAGCGAATCTGCGCCTAAACTTTGCGCCGCCTGCAGCAATGAGCTGTCCAGGGAACGGAATGAGGCGTAAAGCGGCAGCACGACGAAGGGCATCAGAACATGAACCATGCCAATAAGCACGCCGGTAAAGTTATAGAGAAATGCCACCGGCTGCGAAGTGATTTGCAGGGTCATCAACAGATTATTAAGTGGGCCGTTTTGCTGCAGCAGCGCGATCCACGCCGAGGTGCGCACCAGGGCGCTGGACCAGAACGGTAGCAGAACGGCGAAGAAAAGCAGCTTCGCCATCGCCGGTCGCACCGAGGCCATCAGCCAGGCCAGCGGGTAGCTCATCACAATGCAGCCGACCGTCACCGCCACCGCGATAACAAAGGTGTTTTCCAGCACAATGCGATAAATAGGGGTATCCCACAGGTGGAGATAGTTTTCGAGGCTAAAGTTCCCCTGCACCAGGAAACCTTGTTTAAGCAGTCCGGCAATCGGCCAGACAAAAAACAGCAGTAAAAAAAGCAGCAACGGTAGCGTCGCCACGAGGGACAGCCCGGGCCATCGGATCCGCCGGGATGGGGTAAGGTTGTCGGTCAATATCGTTGCCACCATAACACACTCCGTTCTGGACGAGGCACCGTCGGAGATACCCCGTCCATCCAGTTACTCACTGAATAAACTTATGTTTCGCACGTCTTTATTGCGCCCGCACCTGGTTGTAGCGCTCAATGATGGCCGGGCCATTTTTGTCCCACCATCCGGCATCCATAAACAGGGTGTGCTGCAACCGTTCCGGGGTGGACGGCAAACGTTCCTGACGCGCTTTATCGATATACTGCATCGCCTCACTGGTGGTCGGGCCATAGGCGATGTACTTACTGAACTCCGCCTGATGCTGCGGCGAAATAATATAGTTGAGCAGCTTCAGCGCCGCGTCCCGGTTGTGCGCCCCTTTGACCAGCGCGAAATAACCGACCTGAGCGACGGAGTCATCCCAGGACATTTTGATCGGTACGCCGGAGTCAATGCCCGACTGGAAGCGACCGTTCCAGCCCAAAGCCATCACTACTTCACCGCTGGAGAGCGCCTGCACCGGTTCCGCGCCGCTCTTCCACCATTTCGCTACGTAAGGTTTGATTTTCTTAATCTGGTCCATCGCCCGGTCGACCCCTTCCGGGGTACTGAGCGTTTTATAGACATCTTCCGGCTTGACACCGTCGGCAATGAGCGCGGCTTCGATAACTGTGGCTGGTTCGTCCTGCAGGGTGCGTTTACCGGGGAATTTCTTCACATCCCAAAAATCAGCAAAGGTTTTCGGCTGCGGTTTGCCATCCGGGAAGGCCTTGCCAGAGAAGCCTATCAGGGTGGAGAAAATCTCTGAGGGAACGCCGTAATCGTTGCGCGCGCCGGGGATCACATGCTGTTGATTCACCATTTCCGGGGTGATCTTTTCAAATACCCCCAGCTTAATGCCGCGGGCCAGGCGCGAGCTATTTTCCGTCACCACGTCCCATGACACGGTATTAGTATCCTGCATGGCTTTCAGTTTGCTGACCTGCGGATCGGTATCTTCCACGACATCAATACCGGTTTCTTTATTAAAGGGTTTCAGCCAGGCTTCGCGGATCGCGTCCTGATAGGCTCCGCCCCAACTGGCAAAATAGAGCTCATCCGCGCTGGCGGACAGGCTATAGCTCATGGTCAACAGGCCCAATGTCAGACAGCCTGCTTTAATTGATGGTTTCATCTGCTCACTCTCTCCTGGTTAAACATTCGCTTATCGGCGCATTCGCCTGCGGTGTCATGATGGCTTTTACCCTTTGGCATTCTCATTGCATGCATTTGGTATACCAAGTGTATCGAGGAGCAATCATGCAAGAAGTGGACCTGAATTCAGATCTGGGTGAAAGTTTTGGTCAATTCAGCGTTGGCGACGATGAAGCCATGCTGGATCTGGTGACTTCAGCCAACGTCGCCTGCGGTTTTCACGCCGGGGATGCGCTGGTGATGCACCGCACCATCGCCCACGCCAGAGCGCGCGGGCTGGACGTCGGTGCCCATCCAGGGTTCCTTGACCTGTGGGGCTTCGGCAGGCGCTCCATTATCGGCGACTGCCCGGCAGACATCGGCAAAATGGTGGTGTATCAACTGGGTGCCATGCAGACCGTGGCGCGGGTCTGCGGCCACGCAATGACTCACGTCAAGCTACACGGCGCGATGGCTACCCAGGCCTTCACCGACGATGCTTTATCTGAGGCCATCGTCAGCGCCATTCTCGCCGTGGACCGCCAACTCGTGCTGGTCACCACGCCGCGTAATGCGACAGAACGCGCGGCGCGCAAAGCCGGGCTGCGCGTCGCCTGCGAAGTGTTCGCCGACCGCAGCTACGGTGAAAACGGACTCACCCTGGCGCGCCATCTCCCGGATGCCATCATTCACGACCCCGAACGTGCTGCCAGCCGTGCGCTGCAAATGATTGAAGAACAAGCAATTCGTACCATTAGCGGCGTCAAAATCCCGATGCCCGTTCACACCATTTGCGTTCACGGCGATAACCCGCAGGGCGTGGCCATCGCGCGCGCGCTGCGCGAACGTCTGACCGCCGCTGGTGTCGTCATTCGCCCGCTTAGCCAGTTGGCTCATCTGTGAGCCGTTGCCACATGAATGAACAAATAATGCTCACTCATTGTGCACATTTGCACCATCGACAGGCAGCCGTCGGTCATGAAAAACAAAACCATCGTCATGCCGCCGTGGTGTGACCTGTAAAGGAGAGAAAGAGATGAAAGACAGGATTGAATGCCGTGAAAGACTGCGCGGAATTTTCAATATCACCGTGACCCCTTTTACCGCACAGGGTGAGATTGATTACGCCGGACTGACCGCCAATATTGAGCGCGTCATTGGCCTCGGCTATGACGGCATCCTGATTGGCGGAACCTATGGCGAATTCCCTGCGCTGAACCCTGAAGAGCGAGCGTCAATTTTCCGCCATGTGATGCAGGTGGTCGGCGATCGCGTTCCGGTGATGCTGTGTAGCGCAGGTTCAGATGCGCGGGTAGTTCGCGAACTGACCGCGCTGGCAGGCGACCTCGGTGGCCTGCCGATGGTCACGCCGCCTTTTGTTTCGGAAGTCACCGACGCGCAAATCGTGAGCTTCTTCCGGGAAATGGCACCGTTATCTAAGACCGGGATTCTGGTCTACAACGCGCCGGGTATTGGCATTACTCTTCCCCCTGTGCTTCTGGAGCAGCTGGCGGATATCCCGGAGGTCGTGGGCATCAAGCAGGGCGACCTGAATCCAACCGTTATTGACCAAATTGCCAATCGGTTGTCCGGCCGTCTGCGTCTGTTCTGCGCCTCAGATCTGGCGTTTTTAGGCCCAATGATGTGCGGTTTTGATGGGATCAGCACCACCAACAGCGGTGCGCTGCCTGAACTGGTACTGGCCAGTTTCCGGGCGCTGGAGCGAGGCGATGCCATCGCCGCCAGAGAGTTGCACCGCCTGTGGTACGGCTTCCGTGCCCTCGCGCGTCGCCATGGCCAGCCGCAACTGGTGAAGGCAGCGATGAATCTGCGCGGCTTTAACGGCGGACATGTACGTTCACCGCTGATCGATATCACCCCCGAGGTGATTGCCGAAACTCAGGCGGAGCTTCTGCGACTTGCCGCCGATGCGCGCAGCGGCGTCACGCTACCGGCATGAATCCCCTGAGACAAACGAATACGCCGCTCGATTGCATGCGGCGTCTAACCAAAGAGAGCACTATGTCAGCACAATTTCTCGCGCCGCGTATGCGGCGAGTTCGCCCGTCGCCGACGGCCGCTATCGCCGACCGGGTCCGCGCCCTGCAGCAGCAGGGAATCGACATTATCAGTCTTGGCCTCGGTGAGCTGGACTTTGCTACGCCTGCGGCGATTGGCCAGGCGGGTATTGATGCTATCCGTCAGGATGAAACAAAGTACACTGCGGTCGGCGGCACCGTCGCCCTAAAAGCCGCCATTATTAATAAATTCAGCCACGACAACGACCTGCATTTCACCGCCCAGGAGGTTATTGCCGGCACGGGAGCTAAGCAACTGATCTTTAATGCACTACAGGCCACGCTGAGCAGCGGCCTGGAAGCCATTATTCCCGCACCTTACTGGGTTTCTTATCCCGATATGGTGGCACTGGCGGATGGTGAATCCGTCATCGTGGCAACTCAGGAACAAGCAGGCTGGAAACTCACACCGCAATCCCTGGCCGCAGCCATTACTCCGCGTACCCGCTGGCTTATTCTCAACTCGCCATCCAACCCAACGGGTGCGCTGTACAGTCGCGAGGAGCTGCAGGCGCTGGCAGAAATACTACTGGCCGCACCACAGGTACTGATTCTGGCGGACGATATTTATGAGACGCTGCGATACGACGGCGCACTTTTCTGTACCCTGGCTCAGGCTGCCCCAGCGCTGCGGGAGCGTATCCTGACGGTGAACGGGTTCTCAAAAGGTTTTTCCATGACCGGCTGGCGTTTAGGCTATGCCGCCGGGCCTGAATGGTTAATTTCCGCAATGACCACGCTTCAGTCACAAAGCACCTCCAACCCTTGCTCACTCGCGCAGGCGGCGGGTGTTGCCGCGCTGACCCAACCCGCCGATTTTCTGCCGCAGTGGCTGGCTACCCTCGTCAGGCGCCGCGATCGGGTGATGGCGATGATAGACCAGGTCGATGGGTTAAGCGCTACGGCACCGCAGGCCGCGTTTTATATCTTCGCAAATTGTTCCGGCCTTATCGGTAAATCAACCCCCACGGGTGTTCAGCTCAGGGACGACATTGCGGTTGCCGATTACCTGTTAACCGAAGCTCATGTTGCCACTCTACCCGGAACGGCGTTTGGTACACCGGGGTATCTGCGTCTGGCTTATGCGCTGGATGATGCCCTGCTGGAATCAGCCTGTCAGAAAATCGCAAACGCCTGCGGGGAACTTTGCCCGACGTTGACAGAACATGAAAGCGTTGGAAAGGCTGTTCTGAGGTAATACCTAATCATCTTACTTCAGCCAATTCATACAAACTGCCTTCATGAAGTGAACCCTGAAAGTTGGACATCCAACGATTAGGGGTTTTGCGTTTCAATGAGACCGCAATCTGTAGAATATTGGTTCAATCTGCTAAATGTTGATTTAAAACCGGATGGTGCTGGTTCGGTTTTTTATAATCATTCCTCAAAAAAACAGTTGCCTGTGTCCTGTGAACATCAAGGCAACTGAAGCAGCACTTTTCACTTATATAGAAGCATTGAGTCAGTTTCATCAGCGATGCAGTCTGCGCCGGTTTTCTGACGTCAAACCTGTTATCTAAGGTTTTAATTATCTTTTTAAGGCTGACGTAGCCGTTATTCCTGCCCCACATTTGTGCTAATGTCATTTGCTTCTGAATTCGTCAAAAGGACTTACCTGGTGATCTCCACTCTGACAGAACTCCAACAACGTTATCCGCAGGCGCACGTTTGGGCGTTTGGTGATTCCGCTGAAATGGCGGATGAACTGGCGCAACTGGTCATTGCCGGTCATAAAACCGCGTCCTGTTCCTCTTATGAGGCTTATCAGTTACCCGACGGAATGGCTGGGGTCGGTGATTTTCATATTGTGCTGGATGGTCGGGGGGAGCCTGCCTGCGTGATCAGAACCACCCGCCTGACGCTGATCCGCTTTAACGAGGTGTCGCCGGAACAGGCCGCGCGCGAAGGCGAGGGCGATAAAAGCCTGGGCTACTGGCGGCAGGCGCATCAGGAATTTTTTGAACGCGCTGGCTGTTTTAGCGAAGAGATGGAACTGGTTTTTGAGGAATTCATGCTGGTGGAGCCTCGCCACGCGAAGGGCTGATTTAGCCAACGTCAGCGCATAAAAAAGCCCGGCGCACCGGGCTGATTAGCTGACTATTTTTCTTCCCCGTCCGGGTGATTTAACCCTTCTTCAATCACGATTTCGTCGATTTCATCGGCGTTACCCGGATGATCGCGCCCGGAAAGCAGATTCCAGCAGGCGATAAACAGCGCGGCAATCAACGGGCCGATCACAAAGCCGTTGATGCCGTAAACTTCCAGCCCGCCAAGCGTGGTGATAAGGATCAGGTAATCCGGCATTTTGGTATCTTTACCGACCAGAATCGGGCGCAGGATGTTGTCTGCCAGACCGACAATCACCACGAAGAAGCCAATCATAAAGAAACCCTGCCAGAGCTGACCGGTGGCGAACAAATAGAGGGTCGCCGGAACCCAGATAATTGCCGCACCGACCGCCGGAACCAGTGACAGAAACGCCATCAGCGCGCCCCACAGAATGCTGCCGTCGATGCCCGCAATATAGAATGCCAGCCCACCGAGCACGCCCTGCACAATCGCCACTACCACCGTGCCTTTCACCGTCGCCCGCGACACGGCAGCAAATTTAGCGAACAGGTGATGCTTCATATATTTCGACAGCGGCAGCGCTTCCAGCGTCAGGCGAACCAGGTAAGGGCCGTCTTTCAGCAGGAAGAAAAGCAGATACAGCATAATGCCGAAGCTGATGGTGAAGCCGAACGTACCTTTGCCAATTAAGAACGCGCTGCCCGCTAAATATTGCCCGCCCTTAAGCGCCACGCCGGAAAGTTTTTGCTGGATCTGAGTGGCGTTATCGAGATCGTGCTCGGCAAGAAAATGCCGCGCCCACGACGGAAGGTGTTCAAACAGACTGGCAATGACCACCGGGAACTGGGTGTTATGCTGCTGCAACTTGCCATAAACCAGATTTATTTCAAAGGCTAATGACGAGAGAATAATGGTCAGCGGTGTAAAGACGATCAGGCATATAATCACCAGCGTAAGGAATGACGACAGAATATTTCGGTCGCCGAGTTTAGTGCGTAAAATATTTTTAAGTGGATGAAAAATGATCGCCAGTATCGCCGCCCATAAAATCGCCGAGTAGTAGGGGGCGAGCACGTCGAAAAACGCCCAGGTGACAATAATCAGTATCAGTATAAAAAAACCTTTGGTCAGACCCTTGAATCTCATAAGAACTTCCTGAACTTGCTGTAGTTACCCAAAATATACCAGGCATTTGAAATATTACTACTTTTTGGCGGATCTTTTCGCAACAGGCACCTCCGGCGCAGCAGCGGAAAAGCGTCGCGGGACAGGCCGCCTGTAGCGAAGCGGCAACGCGGGTTTCTTGAGTAAATTCATCATGCACGCCTTAGTGCTGAAAATATATTTTGCAATATTTAGCCTTGTGCCGCTTCGTTATTTCTATAGATTACAAACTGGGTAAAAATATAAGATTGCTCCGACTCGTTTGGTTTTATTGGACTTGCGAAGCTGACCGCAGCAACTAATATTAAATCTGCTTACAAGGGCGCTGCCCAAATGTTTAAACCCAGAACAGGTAATGAGGTGATTGATATGACTCAGCATCGTGGCGGTTCCGGTAATTTCGCAGCAGACAAAAACCGTGCAGCGGAAGCGGGGCGCAAAGGCGGTCAGGCCAGCGGCGGTAACTTCAAAAACGATCCCCAGCGTGCCTCTGAAGCTGGTAAAAAAGGCGGGAAAAATAGCCATAGCGGCGGACGTTCTTCCTCCTGATATTTTCTTCAGCGCATTAATCAATTCAGGACGTCAGGAAGTCTGCTAACGGTAATGCTGAAATGATTTATTCACTGTAATTTGTTATTAAGCGGCGCTTTCCTGAATATCTCTTCTGCGCCGCTTTATCATAAAATTCAACGACGAGGTAATAATAATGCCAGCGGTCAAAAATCTTAACGATCTATTCATTCATGAATTATCAGATATTTACAGCGCCGAGAAGCAAATTACCCGCGCCCTGCCCAAAATGGCCAGAGCCGCCACCTCGCCGAAACTCGTCGCCGCGTTTGAAGCGCACCTCGAAGAAACCCGTGGACAGATTGAGCGTATCGATCAACTGGTGGAAGTGACTGAAGGCGTGCGCATCAAACGTATGAAGTGTCACGCGCTGGAAGGTCTGGCTGAAGAAGCGCAGGAAATTATTGAATCCGTGGAAGCGGGTGAGGTACGCGATGCCGGGCTGATCGGTGCGGCACAAAAAGTGGAACACTATGAAATTGCCTCCTACGGGACGCTGAAAACGCTGGCTCTCAAGCTGGGCTATAAAGAAGCCGCGAAATTGCTGGATGAAACTCTCCAGGAAGAGAAGGCGACTGACAGCAAGCTGACGGTAATTGCCGAAGGCGGCAAGTAAGCTCTTCCCCGCCCGGCGAATTCCCCTCGCCGGGCCTGCGTTTCTCCCATTCACACTATCTCATGCATTTCATTACACCCCGTTAAACCCGGAAACAATTCAGTTGAAAATGCATAGGGAATGAGTATAGTTCTCATTCTCTTTGTTATTCGCAGGCGCGACAAGGATCTTCCTGCTACGCAGTGAACTCGTTTCACAGGGAAACACTGAGGCACATGGTGGAGCGCGCGTCACGACATACCGGAATTCACAACCATAATCCGGGGTAGCCTCCACTTTTCTGCTTATTTTGAAGGTGAAGGATTTCTCCTGATGAAAATGAAAATCTCTGCGCTGGCGCTGCTGATGACGGTAGCGCTGGGCGGCTGTACGGCCCAACATACCTCTGCTATCAAACCCGCCGCTGAAAGCCCGAAAACGACTGCCGCTGCGCAGCCTGAAAACGTACAAAAACGCGATCTGGCGGATGGCCTGTATGAAGTGGCGTTAAGCCCGAAAGGTGACGCGCTGTACGTCGCCAGCTCCGAAGGCTTCAAAGATGTGCAGGGCGGGGTGATCTATAAGCTCGATCCGCGCACCCTGAAAACGATCGGTGCCAGCCATACCGATCTGAAAAACTTCGCCCTGGCGATGTCCGATGATGGACAAACGCTGTACGTCACCAACTCGCTCGACGGCGGTGTCAGCGCCATTAACGTCGCGGATGGCAAAGTGAAAAATCGCGTGCTGTTCCCGGAACGTAATCCTGAAGGTTTCCCTTACGGCGCACGCCAAATCCTGCTGCACAATAACACCCTTTACATTGGTGCAGTGGCCGATCCGGCCATCATCTGGGTGCTGGATGCGAAAACGCTGAAGCTGAAAACGCGCATCAAAAATACCGGCAAATGGATGACTGGCCTGCACTACTCGGAAAAAACCGACCGGCTGTACGCCGCCAACGGCGGTGGCGAGATCCTGGTGATCAACCCGCGCAACAACCGCATCGAACAGCGCTGGAAACCGCTGGGCGATAAACCGGCGCTGCTGCTCAATATCGCTGAAGACAGTGAAACCGGACGCCTGTTCGTCACCGACAACTCAAAAGCGAAAACGACTCTGGTGCTGGATATCCACAGCGGCAACGTGATTAAACAGCTGGATGTTGGTGATTCCCTGTCGGTGAAATACAACGCCAGACGCAACGAAATCTATATCTCCCAACGCGATACCGGCAAGGTGCTGAGCCTCAATGGCACCACCTACGCCGTGAAACAAGCCTGGGATCTGCCGCCGAATCCAAACAGCCTCGCGCTCTCTGCTGACGGACAGACGCTGTACGTAACGGTGAAGCAGAAGTTCAACAAAGACCATTCAACCAGCGGACCTGATAGCGTTGTCCGTATTGATTTGAATAAATAACGATCCGGCCCGGAAACGGGCCTTTTTTTCACTTTTAATCTCCGGATTGATTATGCACAACACCAAACACTCCTCATTCCCGCTGCGCAAGACCCTGCTTGCGCTGGCCGTGGGTGCTGCAACCCATACCGTCTTCGCGGCAGCGACGGACACAACGAAAAACAATAAAGAAGAGACGCTTGTGGTGCAGGCTGCGCCGAAAGACGACTTCAAAGCTGGTGGCAACGATCTGGTGCCTGCTTATCTGGACGGGCAGATTGCCCACGGTGGCCGCCTGGGGATGCTGGGCGAGCAGAAAGCGATGGACGTTCCGTTTAACGTCATCGGCTTCACCTCGAAACTGGTACAGGATCAGCAGGCGAAAACCATCTCCGACGTGACCCGCAATGACGCGGGCGTGCAGGCAGTGCAGGGTTACGGCAACTTTGCGGAAACGTACCGCATTCGCGGCTTCAACCTTTACGGCGATGACATGACCTTCGGCGGCCTGCCGGGCGTGGTGCCGCGTCAGGTGATGGATACCCAAATGCTGGAGCGCGTTGAAGTCTTTAAAGGCGCGAACTCGCTGGTTAACGGCGCGGCGTCCAGCGGCGTCGGCGGGATGATCAACCTTGAGCCGAAACGTGCGGAAGATACCCCGAACGCCACCGTGGGCGTTGATTACACTTCCGCTTCTCAGGTCGGCGGCACGCTGGATCTAGGTCGTCGTTTTGGCGATAACAATCAGTTTGGCGCGCGCGTGAACCTGGTGCATCGTGAAGGCGAAACCGCCGTTGAAGATGATAAGCACCGCACCACGCTTGCCGCTATCGGGCTGGACTACCGTGGCGACCGTCTGCGTTCCTCACTGGATTTCGGCTATCAGAAAAAGACCTTCCACGGCGGTGAAACCGGCCTGAACATCAGCGGCGTCGATTTTATCCCGTCCGTGCCGGACACCACCAAAAGCTTCAGCCAGAAGTGGGCCTTCAGCGATATCGAAAACGAATTCGGGATGGCGAAAAGTGAATACGATCTGACCGATAACTGGACCGCTTACGCCGCGCTCGGAATGCAGCACGCGCACGAAACCGGGGTCTACAGCGCGCCAAAAGTGCTCAATAAGAACGGTGATGTCTCGGTCGGTCGTCTGGATACCAACCGCATCAGCGACGCTTACAGCGGCATGGGTGGCATTCGCGGCGACTTTGATACCGGTTTTGTGTCGCACAAAGTCAACGTCGGCTATTCCGCACAAATCGAACAGGATAAAACCGCATGGCGGATGTCGTCGGTAAACCCGACCACCAATATTTATAATCCGCAGGATGTACCGATCCCCGCTAACGCCTTCTTTGGCGGCAACTATTCCGATCCGCTGACCACCACCCGCACCCGCGAGCAGGGCTGGCTGTTAAGCGATACCCTCGGCGTGCTGGATGACCAGTTGCTGTTCACCGCTGGCGCGCGTCATCAGAAAGTGGTGGTGCGTAACTACAGCAACGCAGACGGTGCGGAAGACACCTCCAGCCGCTATACCGAAAGTCGCTGGATGCCGACTTACGGCGTGGTTTACAAACTGCTGGAAGAAGTTTCCCTGTATGCCAACCACACCGAAGCATTACAGCCGGGCAGCGTTGCGCCAAGAACGGCCACCAACTACGGTAAAAGCACCGGGATCGCGCACTCGAAACAAAATGAAGTGGGCGTAAAAGTGGATTACGACCGCGTGGGCGGCTCGCTGGCGCTGTTTGAAATTAAAAAACCGTCGGCAATCCAGGACAGCGTGACCGGGATCTACGCGCTGGATGGCGAACAGCGTAACCGTGGCGTTGAACTGAACGTCTTCGGTGAGCCGATGCTGGGCCTGCGTCTGAACGGCAGCAGCGTCTGGCTGGACCCGGAAATGACCAAAACCAAAGACGGGACCAATCAGGGTAAAGATGCTATCGGCGTGGCGCGCTTCTACATGGTGCTCGGCGCGGAATATGACATCAAACCGGTTGACGGTCTGACCGCCACCGCCAAAGTGAACCATTCTGGTTCGCAGTACGCGAATGCGGCAAACACCAAAAAACTCGACGACTACACCACGCTGGATCTGGGCGTCCGCTACCGTATGCACCTGAATCAGCAGCAGAATGATATGGTGGTCCGCGTCGGCGTCGATAACGTCACCAATGAGAAATACTGGGCGAGCGTGGAAGACAACGGTACTTACGTCTTCCAGGGCCAGCCGCGTACGCTGAAAGTCTCCATGAGCTACGACTTCTGATCCTCGTAAGGCGGGCAGGGACGCCCGCACCTTCCACGCGACTTGATGTCTGGCGTGCATAAGTGTTAAAAGGTGCCCCTTACTAAAACAACACAGGGGTTAGACGTGAAAAACGCGTCGCTGGCATCCAGTCATTCTGCGGATGTCTCTGCGGACAGCAGTCCGACATTACACCGGGGTTTACAAAACCGACATATCCAGTTAATCGCGCTCGGCGGGGCCATTGGTACCGGCTTATTCCTCGGTATTGGTCCGGCGATCCAGATGGCAGGCCCGGCGGTGGTGCTGGGCTACGCGATTGCCGGGATCATCGCTTTCCTGATCATGCGCCAGCTCGGTGAAATGGTGGTTGAAGAACCGGTTTCCGGTTCGTTTGCCCATTTCGCCTACAAATACTGGGGACCGTTCGCCGGATTTCTTTCCGGCTGGAACTACTGGGTGATGTTCGTGCTGGTCGGCATGGCGGAACTGACGGCGGCAGGCATCTATATGCAGTACTGGCTACCGGACGTGCCGACGTGGATCTGGGCCGCCGTGTTCTTCATTATCATCAACGCGGTCAATCTGGTGAATGTGCGTCTGTACGGTGAAACCGAGTTCTGGTTTGCGTTGATCAAAGTGCTCGCCATTATCGGGATGATCGGCTTCGGTATCTGGATGCTGGTTTCCGGTCACGGCGGCGAGCGAGCAACGATTGACAATCTGTGGGCCCACGGCGGCTTCCTGGCAACCGGCTGGCACGGGCTGATCCTGTCGCTGGCGGTCATTATGTTCTCCTTCGGCGGGCTGGAGCTGATTGGCATTACCGCTGCCGAAGCGCGCGACCCGGAAAAGTCGATCCCGAAAGCAGTCAATCAGGTGGTCTACCGCATCCTGCTGTTTTACATCGGCTCGCTGGTGGTGTTACTGGCGCTCTATCCGTGGATGGAAATTAAATCCAACAGCAGCCCGTTTGTGATGATTTTCCACGAGCTGAACAGCGACCTGGTGGCCTCGGCGCTGAACTTTGTCATTCTGGTGGCCTCGCTGTCGGTGTATAACAGCGGCGTTTACTCGAACAGCCGGATGCTGTTTGGCCTGTCGGTGCAGGGCAACGCGCCGAAGTTTCTCACCCGCATCAGCCATCGCGGGGTGCCGGTGAACTCGCTGCTGCTGTCGGGCGCGATCACCTCGCTGGTGGTGCTGATCAACTACCTGCTGCCGCAAAAAGCCTTCGGCCTGCTGATGGCGCTGGTGGTGGCAACGCTGCTGCTGAACTGGATCATGATTTGCCTGGCGCACCTGAAGTTTCGCGCGGCAATGCGGCGCAAAGGGCGGCTGCCGAAGTTTAAGGCGCTGCTGTCGCCGGGCAGTAATTACCTGTGCATTGCCTTTCTGATGATGGTGCTGGGGCTGATGTGTACGATGGACGAAATGCGCCTGTCGGCCATTTTGCTTCCCGTCTGGATCGTTTTCCTGTTCATCGCCTTTAAATGTCTGCGTCGTAAAGCGGCCTGATCTTCCCTGTCCCGCTGGCTGACAGCGGGACAATATCTCCCCTGCGTTTTATTGTGAGCCAACTCGCGGATCTGTCGTCTGACGCAGGATCTTTATTTTGTAATCGATTACTTTTCAATTGAGATGATTTGTAATCGATTACTTTTTAAAGGTGAGGCGAAAATGGTTACGACAACTGAAACCCACGGCAGGGGAGGCGTGCAGCATCGGCTTCTTGTGCCCCGTCTGTCATTAATGATGTTTTTACAGTTTTTCATCTGGGGAAGCTGGTCGGTTACGCTGGGGCTGGTAATGACCCAGCACAACATGTCGCTACTGATTGGCGATGCGTTCTCGGCGGGACCGATTGCCTCTATTCTCTCGCCGTTCGTGCTGGGAATGCTGGTGGACCGCTTCTTCGCCTCGCAAAAGGTAATGGCGGTCATGCACCTGCTCGGTGCGGCGATCCTCTGGTTTGTGCCGCAGGCGCTGGTGGCGCAAAACGGCGCGCTGCTGATTGGTCTGCTTTTCGGCTATACGCTGTGCTACATGCCAACCCTGGCGCTGACCAATAATATTGCCTTCCATAGCCTGGCGAACATCGACAAAACCTTCCCGGTCGTGCGCGTGTTCGGCACCATCGGCTGGATTATTGCCGGGATCTTCATCGGCGTGACCGGCATTTCAGACACCACCGGCATCTTTACTCTGGCGGCGATTTGCTCGGTGATCCTCGCGCTCTACAGTCTGACCCTGCCGCATACGCCAGCCCCGGCGAAAGGGCTGCCGGTAAAAGTGCGCGATCTGTTCTGCGCCGATGCCTTTGCCCTGCTGAAAACGCGCCACTTCTTTATCTTCTCTTTATGCGCCACGCTGATTTCCGTGCCGCTCGGCACCTATTATGCCTATACCGCGTCGTATCTGGCGGACGCGGGCGTGGGCGATGTCAGCACCGCGATGTCCTTCGGTCAGATGTCGGAAATCTTTTTCATGCTGGTGATCCCGCTGCTGTTCCGGCGGCTGGGGGTGAAATACATGCTGCTGATCGGCATGTTCGCCTGGTTCGTGCGCTATGCGATGTTTGCGCTGGGCGTCAGCGAAGAGGGGCGCATCCTGCTGTATCTCGGGATTTTGCTGCACGGCGTTTGTTACGATTTCTTCTTCGTTGTCGGCTTTATTTATACCGATCGGGTGGCGGGGGAGAAGGTCAAAGGCCAGGCCCAGAGCATGATTGTGATGTTCACTTACGGGATCGGGATGCTGCTCGGCTCGCAGATTTCCGGGGCGTTGTACAACCGTCTGGTGGCCGGGCAAACCGTGCCGCAGGCGTGGGTCACGTTCTGGTGGATCCCGGCGATTGCCGCCGCCGTTATTGCCCTGATTTTCCTTTTCTCTTTCCACTATCGCGATGAAAAAGAGGAGGGCGTATGAGAACCATCAAAGGGCCGGGGCTGTTTTTATCGCAGTTCATCAGCGACCAGCCGCCGTTTAACTGTCTCGAGGGGCTGGCGGCATGGGCGGCGGGACTGGGCTATCAGGCGTTACAGATCCCCTGTCACAACAAAGCGATTTTCGATCTGCCGCGCGCGGCGGAAAGTCAGACCTACTGCGATGAAATTCGCGGCATGCTGGCAGAGCACGGGCTGGTGATTAGCGAGCTGTCGACGCATCTGGAAGGGCAACTGATTGCCGTACACCCGGCGTATGATGCCGCGTTTGACGGTTTCGCGCCCGCTCACCTGCGCGGCAACGCAGGCGCGCGTCAGGCGTGGGCAGCGCAAACTCTCCGCCAGGCGGCGGCGGCCTCTTCCCGGCTGGGACTCACCGCCCACGCCACCTTTTCCGGCGCGCTGGCGTGGCCCTATTTTTACCCCTGGCCACCGCACAATGCGGCGCTGCTGGAAGATGCCTTTGACGAACTGGCGCGGCGCTGGCGTCCCCTCCTCGACACCTTCGATCAACACGGTGTGGATCTGTGCTATGAAATCCATCCGGGCGAGGACCTGCACGACGGCGCGACTTTCGAGCGCTTTCTGCACAAGGTGGATAACCATCCGCGCTGCAATATGCTCTACGATCCCAGCCATCTGCTGTTGCAGCACATTGATTATCTGGCCTGGCTCGACATCTATCATTCGCGCATTAAAGCGTTTCACGTCAAGGACGCGGAGTTTCGCAGCAACGGGCGCAGCGGCGTTTACGGTGGCTACCAGCCGTGGATCGACCGCGCCGGACGCTTCCGTTCGCCGGGTGACGGTCAGGTCGATTTCAACACCATTTTCAGTAAGCTGGCCCAGTATGACTATCCGGGCTGGGCGGTGCTGGAATGGGAATGCTGCCTGAAAGAGGGCGAAACCGGGGCGCGCGAAGGCAGCGAATTTATCCGCCGCCATATCATCCCGGTCTCGGCGCGGGCGTTTGATGATTTCGCCGCGGGTAGCGGGGTACGGCAATGATCCAGGTCGGCATCATCGGCAGCGGGTTTATCGGTCCGGCACACCTTGAAGCCCTGCGGCGGCTGGGGAATGTGCAGGTGGTGGCACTCGCCGACAGCTCGCTGGAGGGGGCGCAGCAAAAAGCGCGGGCGTTGCACGTGCCGCACGCTTACGGCTGCGTTGAGGATCTGCTGGCGCATCCGGGGTTGCAGGTGGTGCATAACTGCACGCCGAATCACCTGCATGCCGACGTTAACCGGCAAATCCTTCTGGCGGGCAAGCATGTGTTCTCGGAAAAACCGCTGTGCATGACCGGCGAAGAGGCACGCGAGCTGGTGCAACTGGCGGAGCAGACGGGGGTAGTTCACGGCGTCAGCTTTGTTTATCGCCAGTTTGCGATGGTTCAGCAGGCGGCGAGTATGCTGCGCGCGGGCAGCGTCGGACGGCTGTTTGCCGCGCACGGCAGCTATTTGCAGGACTGGATGCTGCTGGAAACCGACGACAACTGGCGGGTGGATGCCGCGCTGGGCGGACGCTCGCGGACGGTAGCGGATATCGGCTCGCACTGGTGCGACACCGTCCAGTTCGTGACCGGCCAGCGGATTAGCGAGGTGATGGCGGATCTGTCGATCGTCTGGCCAACGCGTAAGGCGGGCAATGTGGCGCGCCCGGTTTCCACCGAAGATCTCGGTTCGGTACTGATCCGCTTTGCCGACGGCAGCAAAGGCAGTTTCCTCGTTTCGCAGGTCAGCGCCGGGCGGAAAAACCGGCTGAGCTTTGAAATCAACGGCAGCGAACGCTCGCTGGCATGGGATCAGGAAACGCCCCAGCAGTTATGGATCGGCGAGCGCCTGCGCCCTAATCAGCTGTTAAGCGACGATCCCCGCCTGATGAACGACGATGTCGCTGCCAGCGCCCATTTTCCCGGCGGGCATATCGAAGGCTGGCCCGACGCCTTTAAAAACATGATGGCGCAGTTTTATCAGGCGGTGCAGGACGGTCACATGCCGGAAAATCCGTCATTCGCGTCATTCCACGATGGCGCAAACGTAATGCATATTATTGATGCCATTATGAAAAGCCACCTTGAGCAGCGCTGGGTGCGCGTTGAGTCGTAAGCGATTGCCCGGTTCGCCGGGCATCCGTTTTGTGATAGCCTGCAACTCTTAACGCCAACCGCAGGATTTGTCGTCACGATGTCCATTCAAAAAATTGCCCAGCTTGCCGGGGTCTCGGTGGCGACGGTATCACGCGTGCTCAATAACAGTGATACCGTCAAACCGCAAAACCGCGAGCGCGTGCTGGCGGCGATTGCGGAAAGTAACTACCAGCCGAATCTGCTGGCGCGTCAGCTTCGTACTGCGCGCAGCTCAATGATCCTGGTGATGGTCTCCAACATTGCCAACCCGTTTTGCGCCGCCGTGGTGAAGGGCATTGAAGAAGAAGCAGAGAAAAACGGCTACCGTATTCTGCTGTGCAATTCCGGCTCGGACATCGAGCGCTCGCGCTCCGGCCTGAAGCTGCTGTCCGGTAAAATCGTCGATGGCATTATCACCATGGATGCCTTCTCCAGACTGCCGGAACTCGGCACGCTGATTGGCGACGCGCCGTGGGTGCAGTGCGCCGAATATGCCGACAGCGGGGCGGTTTCCTGCGTTGGGATCAACGATGTGGACGCGGCCCAGCATGTGGTGTCGTATCTCGCCGACAGCGGGCGACAGCGGGTGGCGCTGATCAACCACGATCTGAGTTATAAATACGCCCGCCTGCGCGAGCGCGGATATAAAAGCGTGGTGCATACCCGTGGTCTGGCGTATCAGGCGGTGGAGTATGCCAGCGAGCTAAGTGCGGCGGCGGGGAAAGCGGCGATGGAAAAACTGCTGGCGGCGCAGCCGCGCCCGGATGCGATTTTTGCCGTCTCCGACACCCTCGCGGCAGGGGCCATTCGCGCTATTGAACAGGCCGGGCTAAACGTGCCGGAAGATATTGCGGTGGTGGGCTTTGACGGAACCGATCTGGCGGAAATGATCTCCCCGCAGCTCACCACTATCGAGCAGCCGTCGCGGGAGATTGGTCGCAAGGCGGTTGGGCTGCTGCTGAATAAAATCGACAACCCGGACTCGCGCCCGGAACGCATTATGATGGCGTGGCATTTTATTTCCCGCGCCAGCGCTTAAAAACGTTTATCAAAGGTCAGCCAGACATTACGCTGGGTATAGTCGTAAAAATCGATATTGCTGTTGACCTTCTTATAGACGAGGTTAATTTTCGGCATCACCGACATAAAATGCAGATCGCGATGCCACAGCGACAGCATCCCCATACGCTCATCGTCCTGGCGGCGCACGCCGAAGATATCGTTATCGTCGTCGTAATGCCGTTTGGCGAGCGCGCCCATCACGCCCGCTGAAAGACCATACGGCAGATCGGTTTCCAGCCCGCTGCGCAGGCTGTAGCGGCGGTTGGTTTCGCTGGTGGTCGTGGTATTTTGCCAGGCGATATCGCCACCCATAAATACGGAGAGCCGGGCATTCACCACGTGCGAAAGGGTGGTGGAAATATAGCGGTTATCGCCCGCTAAATAATCATACAGCGCATTGTCGTAATGCATTTTTTGATATTCCACGACCTGGCTGATTTGCCATGACGGAGAAAGTAAATAGCTATACTCCATGCGCACGCCCGGTCCGGCGGAATATGCCTCTGTTCCGTACCAACGCTTTTCATAAAAGGGCAGCAGCGAAAACTGCTGACGGAAATCCTGCCAGCGATATCCGGCATACAGGCGGCTGGTAATATCGTCAAAGCGGTGATTATTCCAGTAGCTTTTCCCCGTTACCGTACCGAGAAAGCGCAGCGAATGCCGATCCTGAAGTGGCACATCCTGTTGCAGCGCGCCGTTAAACCAGACACCTTCCCCGCGCTGCGGGTAAGCGTCTTTATTGCGAATAAACAGTTTATCGCCAACGCGAATATATTTATCGTTTGAGGCATTATTCACGTTGCTGTCATTAAGATAGCTGACGCTGATATTCCCGCTCAGGCGATCCTGTGACTGAATACGCTGAAGATATCGCTGAACACTTTCCGCCACGGCGGGCGGCGGGGCCATTCCCTGAACGCGCTGAAAATGATATTCCGCCGCGTCGAACTGGCGGTCTTCATACAGCGCGCGGGCCAGATCGAGCCGCACGGCGGCGTAATCAGGATGCTCGCTTAAAATGGCGCGATAATGACCAATGGCATCGCCATAATGTCCTTCGCTACGCGCCAGCCCGGCTTTGGCGTAATGGATCAGCACTGCATCCGCTGCGGGCGCGCGCGTATACACCGGCAGTAACGTTTTAACCGCAGGCCAGGCTTCGTCGCGCACCGCCTGATCCAGCAGCGCTTTGGTCAGTTCCGGCTGGTTTGCAAGCTGCGCATTATTAACGCGCATCATCCTGGCGGAACCATCAATGGCGCGGGATGCGGGCGTCAGGCGGTCGAAATTGGGCGCGGCCGGGATCAGCGTATTATCGTCAGGAGCCGCAGTCGCGACGGCAGGCAGCAACAGCAGGAAGCAAAGGCGCGGGGCAAACATAGCGGAAATTACCATCATCAGGAAAACCGGCCAGCGAGGCTGACCGGTAAAATATTACTGTTTTGTCGCGCCAAACGCCGCGCTTTTGCTGGTGTCGGCAAATTCAGCGACGCCGCCCAACTCTTCTGCGGCCGGGCCGTTGAAATGTCCAACAAAAGTGCCGTTTTCCCCAGCTGACTGCGCGTTGCCGTTAAAACCGCCGTCAACCAGTTTGCCCTGCATGGCGACTGCCGGGCCAAACTCATTGTTGCCGGTGATATTGCCATCAATGGTTTTGGCGGCGAAATCGACGTTAAAGCTGGCGTCGGTGCGTACTCCGTCACGCATCCCGGAACCTGCATAGGTCGCGGTCCCCTGCGTCGGCACGTTGGCGGCAGCGGTGGCTTCGCCGCTGTAAAACACGCCGTGCTCGCCTTTTTCGGTGGAAGTCCAGCTTCCGAACTGGGTGTAGCTCATCGGACCGCAGCACCAGGAGGTGCTGGAGACGGGCGTGCCGTCGGCTTTGACCAGGCTTTCGGTCCAGGTCCCGCCAAAGGTGATCCCGCTGCGGCGCATCTGATATTCGATGCCATCCGGCGTGGTGTAGGTCACACCGGAAATGCTGCCCAGCGTGGCCTTGCTTTCCGGCGGCGATTGCGGCTGCTCCGGCGCGGGCGTGGTGGTACCGGTGTCCGGCTGACTCGGAGTGGTGGTCGCATTATCATTGTCGTGATGACCACCGCCACCGCCGCCACCGCAGGCAGCCAGGAACAAGGCAGAGAGTAAAATCGCAGGTTTAAGATGAACCATAGAAAACATCCTGTTTCAGAGGAATTAAATAATGGAGAAGCTCCAGCGTAGCGACATATTAAGACATATTTTTTTACATGTGAGATAAGAATGCTCCTGGTTGGGAATGAGCACGTGGTGGGTGAGCTTAAGTTAAATCCTTATAATTTATTGATTTATAGCAGGTAAAAAAAGAAAGGATACGAAAGCGTTACTTTCGCATCCTTATAATTGGTAGGCGGCGAGTGCCGATGACTTAAGATGTTTTCTTGTCTGCGGGAGCTTGCTGCTCAACGCCCGGCAGTTCTGTTAAGCGGGATGCCGCTTTCTGTGCTGCAATTCTTTAAATTTCTCAACGGTGTCAGGATATGCGTTGAAAAGTTCAAAGAGCGCCACTAAGGCGCGCGGCGGTGCGATGCGGCCCGTTTCATAACGGCTAAAAGCATTCGCCCCACCCCCAAAAGCCACCGCAGCTTCCTGCTGGCTCATTTTTAAACGTTTACGCGTCGATGCGATGAAGGCCGGATCGGTTTCTTGTGCGTTAACTTCACGGTTAAAAGCCGTAATGGCCGCCATGTATTTATCACCGGCTTCATCATCTAACACGGCTTCACCACATACGCCGCAATAATCGCCGGTAATCGCTTCAATGATGGTTTTACGGCCTTTGTATTCGTATTCGATATCGCGCGTATCGTGCTGCAATACTGCGCCGCCACAACCAGGACATTTCATCATTACCTCTCCTTAAACGAGACGATTACAACGTCATCTTTTACTATAAATTTCAGATAGATATCCTGACACAGATAGACTGGTTTGTAGACTTCTTGCCAATATCCAGGGTCTTTTTCAGCTTCCATGCTCTTGTAAAAATCTGAAGGTGTTAAGGCTAAAATCACCTCAAACATTTCATTACGACTACTAAACCCCAATGCGGCCGCACCGTTATACGCGGTAGTGGTTACCCGACGTTTCCCTTGCCGTACCATTTCCTGAACCACTGCTAAATCAGTGTGTGGCGTCCATTTGTCTACCATGACCATTAACCAATATGCCAAACTTTGCAAATAGGTTAATCCCGATATTATCGCCATGCAACTATTAAAAAATGGCCCACCATGCTGAGGTCAGGAGGCGGAAAGTCAGCCTCCCCAATTTCATCAGGCATCACCCTTTCACCGCCACGCAGCCGCATGGCGGCATGCTGAACAGCCGCTGGCGATAAAACAGCGCCGTGAGGCTTAGCAACAGCATCATCACCACTTCCACACCGAGAAAACCGACCATTGCCTGGGTGTGATGACCGTGCGCATGGCGCGTTAGCGTCAGAAAAACGGCTCCTGGCATAGCGGGGCCGAGACCCAGCGAGGCCTGTTGCAAGGTGCTGAGAATGGCGCTTCCGGCTCCGGCATCGCAGGCGCTGATATCCTGCATACCAATGCGATAAAAGCTGTTCACAATCAGCGCCTGACCATAACCCACGATCGCGGTGGCGGGAACCAGCATCAGCGTCGTCGTCTCATGGGCATATCGCCAGAAGGTGAACATCAGCGCCAGCAGGCCGATGATTTGTATCGTCAGACCGGTCAGCAAAATGCGTCCCATGCTGTAGCGGGCAATCAGGCGCGGGGCATACAGCGCGGAAACAAAATAGGCCAGCCCCAGCGCAATAAAACTGTTGCCGGATTGCCACGGTGCCATTCCCAGCCCTTTTTGCATCGTCAGCGCCATGCAGAACATAAAGCCAGACCACGCGCTGAAGAACAGCAGCGCAATCACCATCCCGAAACGGATGCTGGGCAGGCGCAGCAGGCGCGGCGGTAAAAGCGGATTCGCCTGACGCTGCGCGCTGACGCGCATCCACAGTCCCAGCGGGATCGTCGCCAGCAGCGCCAGCTTAAGAAACCACGGCCAGTGCAGTTCCGGCCCCAGCGCCATCGGGAAAAGCAGGCAGCAGAGGATCGCCGCGAGGATAAAGGTGCCCTGCCAGTCGATAGCCGATGGCTTCTCACGCCGCGTTTCCGGGACGTAGCGCGGGGCTAAGGCCAGCACCAGCAGGCAGATCGGGACGTTAATAAAAAACGCGTTGCGCCAGCCCAGCCCGGCGATATCCGCCGACACCAGCCAGCCGCCGCCCATCTGCCCGACGATAAAAGCAATGCCGCCGATCCCGCCGTACAGACTGATGGCTCTGGCGTGAGCGCGGCCTGTAAGCGTGACGTGCAGCGTGGCAAGGATCTGCGGCACAATCAGCGCTGCGCCCGCGCCCTGCAAAATGCGGGCACCGAGCAGCATATCAATGGAGCCTGCGATGCCGCAAAGCAGCGAGGCTGCGCCAAAAGCGACGATGCCCCACATAAACAGACGGCGGCGACCGTAGTTGTCGCCCAGTTTGCTGCCCATCGCCAGACAGACGGCAAACGCCACGCCATACAGGGCGACGATCAGTTCAAGCTGGGTCGCGCTGGCGTGCAGAGACCGGGTGATGGAGTCCAGCGCTACGTTGGTGATTGAGGTGTCAATCAGCGGCAGCATCTGGCCGGTGAGTAATAAAATCAGGGCCATCCGGCCGGGTGAAACAGCAGACGACTTCATGCGTTACTCCGTTGCGTCATTCATGGGATGGACGTAGCATGAGTCATGCGTTAAACGGGTACCAGTTCCTGGTTATACGGGTACTGGCACTACCATGCTGGATAAAAGCAGGAGTAAAAATGAGCCTGATAAGCGAAGCGCCGGTGCAGGCGCGCACTGACACGCGCAAGCAGCTTGGCGCGTTTCTGCGGGCGCGGCGAGAAAGCCTGGATCCGAACAGACTTGGCCTGCCGCGCAGCGGAAGACGGCGCACGCCGGGACTACGGCGTGAAGAAGTGGCGATGCTGGCGGATGTCGGCGTCACCTGGTACACCTGGCTGGAGCAGGGCAGAGAGGTGAATCCTTCCGCGTCGGTGCTGAATGCGGTTGCCGCCGCGCTGCAATGCTCGCCGCTGGAAACCCGCCATCTGTTTGTACTCGCCGGACTCGTGCCGCAGGAAAATCTCCAGCTACCGCAGTGTGAGGGCGTCAGCGCGGGCACCCGCCGGATGCTCGATAGCCTGATGCCGCAGCCCGCCAGTATTCAAAAACCTAATTTTGACATCGTGGCGTGGAATGACAGCTTCTGCCGCCTGATGGGAATTGATTTTGCCACTCTGCCGGACGCGGATCGCAACTGCATCTACCAGTATCTGACCAATCCCACCTGGCGCAGCCGCCTGAATAACCCGAACGCGTTGCCGACGTTTGTCTCTTATTTTCGCGCAGCGATGGCAGAACATCGCGGCGATGCGGTATGGGAAGATAAACTGGCGCGCTTTATCGCTGCCTCTTCAGAGTTTGAAGCACTGTGGCACCAGCGCAACGACGTGCGCGGCGTGGAAAACCAGCTTAAAAGCTTCCGCCATCCGCTGGTCGGCGAGTTCAGTCTGCAACAGATGTACTGGTACTCCGCACCGCGCAACGGCTGGCGGATGCTGGTCTATTTGCCGGTTGATGAGGCAGGAGAACATGCGCTGGCGCGGCTGGCAGAGCAGCCGCGCGCAGACTGATCAGCACTCGGTCAGCGTGGTGCTGAACGGCAGGCGTGATTTCGGCAGGGCGGCGTTGAAATCTTCCGCGCTGTGCTGGCCTACCGGCACAATGACCAGGCTGGTATAGCCTTGTTCAGTCAGGCCAAACTCGGCGTCGAGGATCGCCGCGTCGAAACCTTCGATCGGCACGGCATCAAGGCCCATGGCGGCAATGCCGAGCAGGAAGTTGCCGACGTTCAGGTAAACCTGTTTCGCCATCCAGTGATGATCGTCTTTTAAATCAACACGATGCAGATCGGCGAAGTAGGTACGGCCTTTGTGGTTAGCGGCTTTGGCTTCCGGCGTGGCGAAGCGGCCATCGGTTTCTTCCTGATCGATCACCCGCTCCAGCCAGGCATCATCCATCGCGGTTTTAGCGCAGAAAACCACGACGTGCGAAGCGTCGAGAATTTTACGCTCGTTAAAGCTGTAGGTGCCTGCGGCAGATTTCGCGACGCGGGCTTTACCTTCTTCCGTGCTGGCAACAATAAAATGCCACGGCTGGGAGTTGGTGCTCGACGGGCTATAGCGCAGCAGCGTCTTCAGATTTTCTGCCTGTTCAGCGGTCAGCTTTTTGCCTGAATCAAAGGCTTTGGTGGAATAACGCTTTAAGGCAACTGAAACAATATCCATAACGACTCCTGATGTTTTTTTAACGCGCACCGCGCGGGTGCGTTTGCCGGGCAACAGAGTAGCGCTACCGGCAGAAATAAATAAAGCGGCAAAAACAGATAAGTATTATCGTTTTGAGCGACAAACGGATCAGGGTTTATCGGTGTTCAGCGCGCGCCACATGGTTTCAAAACCAACGGCATTAAACTCGCTGGCTCGCGCGGGTTCGCGGGCGGCGAACGCCATCGTCGTCTCCGCCAGCGCCAGAAAACAGGCGTCGCCGAAGGCGTTAAACGCTTCCGTTTTGAAGATCGGCAGCACGGAGTTACGGCACAGCGTCTGCATCTCCGGGAACATATCTTTCACCTGCTGTTTGGTTTCGTTGGTGATTTTTTCACTTACCGCCAGCTGGCGCACGGTACAGTTGCCGAGCGGATTACGCACGCCCCAGTCGATGTAGTTAGTCCAGATGTGGAAGGTGATTTTTTTCGGGTCGACCACCGCCGGATCGCGATTGGCCAGCATCGCGCGACAAAGCTGCTGTTTGAGGTGCAGATACAGCGCGTTAAGCAGGTCGTCTTTAGTGGCGAAATAGCGGAACAGCGTTCCTTCGGCAACCCCCGCACTGCGGGCAATCGTTGCGGTTGACGCCGTGATACCGGACTGAGCAAACGCCAGCGTTGCCGCCTCCAGTAACGCTTTTTTCTTATCTTCACTCTTCGGACGAGCCACTGCACTTTACCTTATGTCTGGAAAACCCTGATTGAAACATGCCCTTAGCGGCACTTCAACGGCGAATGTCAAAAAACGAAAAACGTCTTGACGGCATTCGGTCTCTTTCTATAATGAGTGCTTACTCACTCATAATCAAGTCTCATCGCACTGCCTCTACGGAAAGGGCGTGTTTCTGGTCAGGATATGAAGCCTCTAATAATAAGTGTGGTTGCCGTTATGTTGATCGCCTGCGCAGCAAGTTTACCGTTTGTGTTGAATGCCGGATTTGGTCAGGCTCCCCAGGGGAGAGGGCTGACGGAAGTCGAAAAATCGCCGCACTATCGCGACGGACAGTTTCACAATCAGCTCCCGACGCCGGGGTTTACCGGCAAGAAAAATATGCTGGCCGCGTGGTGGGAGTTTCTGGTGACCCGGCGGGAAAACGCCAGACCGGCACAGCCGCTGCCGCTGGTGAAAACCGATCTGGCGGCCATCCCGCGAGATCGGGATGTCACCGTCTGGCTGGGCCACTCGTCCTGGTATCTGCAACTGGGCGGAAAACGCATTCTGATCGACCCGGTTTTCAGCCCCTACGCCGCCCCTTTTTCGTTTCTGAATAAAGCGTTTGACGGCGATTATCCGTGGACGGCCGAGGCCATGCCGGAGATCGACCTGCTGATTATTTCTCACGATCACTACGACCATCTGGATTACGCCACCATCAAAGGGCTGATGCCCAAAATTCATCGCGTTATTACGCCGCTGGGCGTGGGATCGCATCTGCGCTACTGGGGCATGAACCCGGACATTATTACTGAAGCGGACTGGAACCGCGCGCTGACGATTGATGAGCAGCTTACCGTTCACGTTCTGCCCGCCAGGCATTTTTCCGGGCGCGGCCTGAAGCGTAACCAGACGCTGTGGGGCAGCTTTATGTTCGTCACGCCAGCGCAGAAAATTTACTACAGCGGCGACTCCGGTTATGGCCCGCATTTCAAAGCCATTGGCGAGCAGTTCGGCGCGGTCGATTTAGCGATTATGGAAAATGGTCAGTACGACGAGGACTGGAAATACATTCACATGATGCCGGAACAGACCGCGAAGGCTGCAGAAGATCTCAACGCCCGCGCCATTCTGCCCGGTCATTCCGGGCGCTTTGTGCTGGCAAAACATACCTGGGACGACCCGTACAAACGGCTGGCACAGGCCAGTCGGGATAAAAACTATCGCCTGTTGACGCCTCAGTTAGGGGAGACGGTGAATATTAGCGACCATTCGCATCAATTTAGTGCCTGGTGGGAATAAGCCACCATTTTCGCAACAGAGGGGGGAGCCATATGACTATTTCCGCTCAGGTTATCGACACCATCGTCGAGTGGATAGATGACAATCTGCATCAGCCGCTGCGCATTGAAGAAATCGCCCGTCACGCGGGTTATTCCAAATGGCATTTGCAGCGCCTGTTTTTACAGTACAAAGGGGAGAGTCTGGGGCGCTATATCCGGGAAAGGAAGCTCCTGCTGGCAGCGCGCGATCTGCGCGATACCGACCAGCGGGTGTATGACATCTGCCTGAAATACGGTTACGAGTCGCAGCAGACCTTTACCCGCGTTTTCACCCGGACCTTCAACCAGCCGCCGGGAGCCTACCGTAAAGAAAATCACAGCCGCGCGCACTAAGGCGCGCGGCCCTTTTTGTTACCAGGAATAGCCCAGCGTAGCGGTCATCGTGCGGCCAATACCATAGAAGCACGCGCTATCGCTGGCGCATGAGGCTACGTATTTGGTGTCCGCCACGTTATTGACGTTGAACTTGACGGTCGCACCTTTCAGGCTGCTGTTCAGTTCACCCAGTTCGTAGCTCACCATCGCGTCATACAAATCCACCGACGGTACTTTGAAGGTGTTTTTCGCATCGCCATAGCTGGTGCCGATATAGCGCATCCCCACGCCTGCGGTTAAGCTTTTCAGCGGGCCGCCAGGGAAGGTGTAGCTGGCAAACGCCGAGGCCATATGCGTCGGGATGCGGGCCGGGGTTTTCCCCTGGGTTCCGACAACCGTGGTGCTGGCAACTTCCGCATCGGTATAGGTGTACGAGCCGATCAGGTTGACCGTATCCTGCCACAGGGTGGAGTGGATCTCCGTCTCAACGCCTTTCGAACGCACTTCGCCCGCATTTTCAAACCAGCCCAGCGCGCTGTTATAGGTCGGCACATTGTTCTGGCGCAGGTCGTACAGCGCCACGCTCATCAGCGTATTTTGTACCGGTTGATATTTCAGACCCGCTTCCACCTGCTTGCCGGTGGTCGGCGCAAACGGCGCGGTGCCCGGCGCACGGTTAGTTTGCAGATTTGGCTCAAACGACGTGCTGTAGCTCACGTACGGTGACAGGCCAAAGTCGAAAGCGTAAAGCAGCCCGCTGCGCCAGGTGAACTTATTGTCGTTCTGCTGGATTTTCTCCGCCGCCGTAAAATCGGTGGTGCGCACTTCGGACCAGTCATAGCGCCCGGAAAGCAGCAGCTCCCAGTTGTTCCAGCTCATCTGATCCTGCAAATAAACGCCCATCTGATCGAGATTTTGCTGCTCGTCGGTCATCGTGCTGAAGGTGCTTTCATCAACATTTACCCCGTAAACCGGATTTCGCCAGTCGAGGTTGTACTGTGCACCTGCCCCGCGCGCGAGGAACTGATTATCGCGGCTGGACTTGTAATCAAATCCGCCAAGCAGGGTGTGATCGAGCGCGCCGGTGGTGGCGTGCGCTTCAAGCTGGTTATCCAGGCCGAACTCGTCGGTCTTGCGATCCTCACGCTGGGCGCGACGGGTCAGCAGGGAGCTGTTTGCCGGGCTGGTGGCGTACACCAGATAGCGGTATTTCTGCTTGATGGTGGCGTAGCGGGCGTTCTGGCGGAAGGTGAGAGCATCGTTAAACTGATGTTCGAACTCGTAGCCGATCATCGTTTGTTCGCGCCATGACTGATCGTAGTTCGGATCGCTGACGTTAAAATCATGCGGAATATACCGCCCGCCAACATCCACTACCGTGCCGTAATACGGCAGGAAGTTACGATAACCCGCATCGGGATCTTTCTGGTAGCTGGTCAGCAGGGTGAAGCGCGTCTGATCGTTGGGGAACCAGGTGATCGCCGGGGCAATCGCCATCCGCGTTTCTTTATAGTCATCGACCTGATTATGCTGGGTGCGGGCAATCCCGTTCAGGCGATACAGCACGCGTCCGTCATCGCTCAGCGGGCCGCCAAAATCAAACGCGCCTTCCGCCAGATCGTGATTACCGGTGCGGAACTGCACTTCATGGATCGCCTCACTGGTGGGGCGTTTGCTGGTCATGCTGATAAGACCGCCAGGGTTGACCTGACCAAACAGCACCGATGCCGGGCCGCGCACCAGTTCGACGCGCTCCAGCAGCCAGGGATCGACGGTGCCGGTTTGCGACGAGGCGGTCGCCCCGTAGCTCAGGCCGTCGAGAAATTTCGGCACGTAGCTGAAGCCGCGCACGAAAACTTCATCGTTACGGTTGGAAGAACCGCGATATTCGGTAAACGCCCCGGCGCTGTAACGCAACGCTTCGGAAACCGAGGTCACGTCGAGGGCGTTCATTTGATCGCGGGTGACGACGGAAATCGACTGCGGCGTCTTCACCAGCTCCGCCGAGGTTTTGGTCGCTGACAGCGTTTTGGTGGCGACCATGCCTTTCAGCGGTGCAGTGGGATCTTCACTGTTGCCCTGGGTGACTACCATCGTCTCTTCCGCAGCCAGCGCCTGATGGCTGATGGCCGTGGTCGCTATACTCATTAACCAGAGATGCATTATCTTATTATTTTTGAACATTTTTTTAGTAAAACCCCGTGAATGATGTTTTTAAAAAACACCCCGTATACAAAAAATGTATAGCCGGATGCGTAACCATAAACGGCGTAGATAATATTGCAAATTATTATCATTTGCATTAGCGTTGTGACAAATTTCAGCGGGAAAGTTTTACGAATGAAAATGGCATGGAGTGGTTTGCTGATTGGTCTGAGTGCAACGCCTGCGCTGGCGGCAGGCTGTGAGGCGATGTCCGTACAGGGTGAACAGCAGGGTAAATTTGATGCCAGCGGCGAAGTCTGTTTTGAGCTACCGGCGCTGGGCGAGAATTATGTTTCCGCCACCCTCAGCGGGGTGACGGATGCGCGGCTGCTCGATCGGCAAAACCGCCGCCTGCGCTCGCTGCTGGAGGCCGGGCCAGTGGATGGCGAACAGACGCTACTGTTTTCGCTTCCCGTGAATCAGCCTTCCTCGCTGGTGCTGCACGGCGAAGAGGGCGCGCGCTGGCATTTTCGCTGGCGCATTAAAGAAACGTCGTCGCTGCCGCGTACCCAGATGCTTGCGCCGGTCAGCCCGCTGCTGCAAAAGCTGGCGCGGGAACTGGCGCGCGGTGGCACCACCGACGCCTTCTGGCACGACCGGCAGCAGCAGGGAACGCCGCTGGTGGAGCCGGTGGATGCCACACACAAGCGGGTCACGTTCCTGTGGCGCGGGGCGCGTAACAACGTCTTTATTCTGGGTTCGCCCGCAGGCGATCACGACCCGCTGTTTCGCCTCGGTCGGTCAGACGTCTGGTTTCGCAGTTATGTGGTGCCCGCCGATACGCTGATGCAGTACAAGCTGGCTCCTGACGTGCCGCAGGTACAGGGCACGCCGCGCGACCAGCGGCGGGCGATTCTGGTCAGCGCCCAGGCCGATCCGCTGAATCCCGCGACCATGAACACCCGTCAGGCCGATCGCTTTAATCGCTACTCTTTGCTGGCGCTGGGGCCAGCCCGCTACTGTACGCCGCAGCGCATGGCCCGGCCGGTGCGCCACGGGGTGCTCAGCAGAGAAACGCTTTACAGCCAGATCCTCAATAACCGTCGCGACATTATTCTCTACCGTCCGCGCGTGGCGCAGCCCGCCCGCTGGACGCTGCTGCTGTTTGATGGTCAGGTTTATCAGGATGAATACCGCTTTGCCAGCGTGATGGACGATTTAATCGCCCGCCACATCGTGCCGCCGGTGAATATTGTTTTTATCGACAGTCTCGATCACGCTCGTCGTGGTCAGGAGCTGCCGCCGAATCCGGCATTTGCCGATTTTATGGCGCATGAGCTGGTGCCGTGGCTACAGCAGAAGGGCATCCCGGTTCAGCGCCAGAAAACGGTGCTGGCAGGCTCCAGCTATGGCGGCCTTGCGTCGTCGTGGGTGGCGCTGCGTTATCCGCGTCTGTTTGGCAATGTGCTGAGTCTTTCCGGTTCGTACTGGTGGTCGCCGAAAGGAAAGGACGCAGGCTGGCTGACCCGCCAGTATCAGCAGTCGCCGCGCTATCCGATTCGCTTCTGGCTTCAGGCCGGACGTTTTGAAAGCCAGGGACCGGACGGCGGGATTTTCCGCAACACCGAGGATTTTGCGCGGGTACTGCATGACAAAGGCTACCGGGCGAGCTTCCATCCGTGGTCCAGCGGTCACGACTATGCGGCCTGGTGCGAAGCGCTGGTGGCCGGAATGCGCGACTTCACTGGCCTAAACCGTGTGCGCAAACCAGCGACGCCAGACGAAGCGGATAATCAGATACTCAATAACGCCAAGCGCCAGAAACCACAGGCAAAACAGCAGGGTATATAGCTGATTCAGATCCGTCAGATGAAAAGTGGTCATCAGTTTTTTCGCCAGTACCAGCCCGAGCGATGGCGCGGGAAGCAGCAGGCAGGAGAGAAACGCCAGCAGCAAAATGCCGCCGGCGCTCATCAGGGATTCGAGCGGATGTTTCATGCAGCGTTAATCTTCTGTTAAAAAGCGGATGGCGCATTGTAAAGCCTGACGCGTGAGGCGGCTACTATGCCGCCCAGATTTCAGTATGCTTTTGCACCAGTCCAATCAGCGAACCGCCGTCGGCGATAAAATCGCGCATTTGCTGCGCCTCGCTCTTGCCCGATTTCAGCGTCAGGGCAATGTCTTCCAGCGCACTCCCGCCACCCAGTTTGTCCGCATAGGGCATCAGTGTGTCCAGCAGGCTGGTGATATCTTCGGCAATACTGCGCTGCTCGCCGGTATGCACATCCGTCAGCACGCCTTCCAGCCCGTAGCGGCACGCCTGAAAACGGTTAAATTTATACAGCAGGTAGTCCCGCTCCTGGTGCTTAAATGGACGCTCCGCCAGCAGCCAGTGGGCAATCGCCTGAATAAATCCGGCGGTATTAACCGCATGGGCGAGCGTCAGCGGCGTATCCATTACCCGCACTTCCACCGTGCCAAAATGCGGACTGGGGCGCACGTCCCAGTGCAAATCTTTGATGCTCTCGATCATGCTGGTATGGCTCAGACGGCGAAACAGCCCTTCAAACGCCTGCCAGTTGCTCACCCACGGCATCGGGCCGTTGTCGGGAAAGGCAGAAAAAATATTCAGCCGCGAGCAGGCAAAGCGGCTGTCTGCCCCCTGAAGATAAGGCGAGGCGGCATTCAGGGCGATAAAGTGCGGCACAAAGCGCGACAGGCCGTGCAGGAGATAAATCGCATCGTCACCGTTCTGGCAACCCACATGCACATGCTGCCCAAACACCGTCGCCTGCTGGACCAGATAGCCGTAATATTCCAGCGTCTGTTTGTAGCGCTCGCTTTTACACACTTCCTGACGCTGCCAGGTCTGAAACGGATGCGTGCCACCGCCGCAGATTTGCAGGTGGTGCTTTTCCGCCGCGCGCAGAATAATTTGCTGCATCGCTGAGAACTGCGACGCCGCCTGGTGGATATCACGACACACGCCCGTCGCAATCTCCAGCATACTTTCGGTAATGTCGTGTTTGACTTCGCCGGAGGTCACCCCGGCCTTCACGGCATCGATCAGCGTGGAAGAATCCTGGCTGAGATCGTAGCCCGGCGGATTCACCACCTGTAGCTCCAGTTCAATGCCGAGGGTAAAAGGATCGGAGGTATGAAAATCAGGTAAGGGCATAAATCGCCTCATATTAATGTGTTTCGTTAAGTATAGAAGGACGCGAGAGAGGGCAACAAAGCAGGGGCGTTTTTCGCGAGAAAGCTCGCAGAAAATGCATTTTCGGACAGGCGGATTTTTCAACGGGATAACGGCGTAGCGAGCGTCGCGTTGGGAAAGATTGCCGCAGGGTTAAAGTGATAATTAATTATGTAGTGAATATCCCCGTGCAGAAATTAACAGTCAATATGCTGAACAGGCGTATTAACATTGGCTACTGGCTAAAAAAACTTTCGCCTTATATCTCTGCCGTCATCATTAAAGATATTAATAACACTCTTCATATTTAAATAATCCCTTGCCGCAACAATAACCCTGACGTTATCAATGGTGCATTCCCGCAACATAATTCCCATCCCCGGTGCAGGAAAATTTCCTTCGATAAGCATATACAATATATCGGACTGGTATTTCTCCGCTACGATAATTAATTCTGATTTTATCGGCTGGTTCACAGTTAATTTCGCCAATAGACGAACTGGTACGCATCTTGCCTGTTAATTACGCCACTTATTTAACAGGGAAAATGTGATGCTGATGAACCGTTTCTCCATGCGTAAACGTTATCTTGCTGCGGTAATCGGGGCGATAACGCTTTCAGGTGCTGTGCAGGCGTCAACGCTGCGTATCGCCATGACCGCCGCCGATATTCCCCTGACTTTCGGTCAGCCTGACCAGGGGTATGAGGGCAACCGCTTTACCGGTATTCCCATTTATGACTCCCTGGTTCAATGGGACCTGTCGCAGGGCGAAAAGCCCAGCGGGCTGGTGCCGGGCCTGGCGACGGAATGGCACGTCGATCCGCAGAATCAGACCCGCTGGATCTTTACCCTGCGTCCTGGGGTGAAATTCCATGACGGCACTGAAGTTAACGCCGATGCGATTGTCTGGAACGTCGGCAAAGTGCTGGATAAAAATGCCCCGCAGTATGCACCGGGGCAAATTGGCAACACCCTCTCGCGAATGCCGACCCTCACTGGCGCGGAGAAAATCGACGACCATACCGTCGTGCTCACCACCTCAGAGCCGGACGCGCTTCTTCCTTATAACGTCACTAACCTGTTTATTGTCTCGCCTGGCGCGTGGCAGAAAATCTACGACGCGGTTCCGGCCTCAACCGGCGATACCGCCGCCCGCAGCAAGCAGGCGTGGACGGAATTTGCCGCCCATGCGGTGGGCAGCGGACCGTTTAAAGTTGAAAAGCTGGTGCCGCGCCAGCAGCTCATTCTTGCCAAAAACCCGGACTACTGGAATAAAGATCGCATCCCGCGCGTGGATAAGGTCGTGCTGATCCCGCTGCCGGAGGCCAATGCCCGCACCGCCGCGCTGTTATCGAAACAGGTGGACTGGATCGAAGCGCCCGCGCCGGATGCGGTCGATCAGATCAAAGCCCAGGGCTATAAAATCTACGCGAATACCCAGCCGCACATCTGGCCGTGGCAGTTCTCCTTCCTCGAAGGATCGCCATGGAAAGATATCCGCGTGCGCAAAGCGGCTAACCTGTGCCTCAACCGCGCCGAACTGAAAAGCTATCTTGGCGGCTATATGACCGAAGCGACGGGGATTTACGAGGCGGATAACCCCTGGCACGGCAAGCCGACCTTCCAGATCAAATACGATCCCGATACCGCCCGCAAACTCATGACCGAGGCGGGCTTCAGCAACAGTAAGCCTTTGCACGTAACGGTCGCCACCTCCGCGTCCGGCTCCGGGCAGATGCAGCCGCTGCCGATGAACGAATACATCCAGCAGAGCCTGAAAAGCTGCTTCTTTAATGTCGATATCAAAGTGACCGAGTGGAACACCCTGTTCACCAACTGGCGTCTGGGGGCGAAAGATCCGGCGGCGAAGGGCGTGGATGCAATCAACGTCAGCGCGGCGGTTAACGATCCTTACTTCGGGATGCTGCGCTTTGCGACGGAAAAAGCCTTCCCACCGGTGGCGACCAACTGGGGCTATTTCTCGACGCCGGAAACCGAAAAGCTGGCGACGGCGGTTAAACATGCCTTCACGCCCGCCGAGCTGGATAAAGCCGCCAGCGAACTGCACGCCGCCATGGTGGACCAGGTGCCGTTCCTGTACGTGGCGCATGACGTCGGCCCGCGCGCCATCTCTCCCGCCGTCACCGGCGTGGTTCAGCCGCAAAGCTGGTTTATTGACTTAAGCCTGGTCAGTAAAAAAGAGTAACCGTTACGAGGAGATCCCATGATCAGCACGCTCTTTTATCGCGTTTTACTTGCCGTTCCGACCATGCTGGGGGTTGCCATTATCTGCTTTTTGCTGGTGCAGATAGCGCCGGGCGATCCGCTGGTATCGGTCATGCCGCCGGATGCGTCCGAAGCGCTGCGCCAGACGCTGATGCAGGCCTACGGTTTTGATAAACCGCTGCCGATGCAGTTTGCCCACTGGCTGTGGCGGGCGCTGCATGGCGATCTCGGACTCTCTGTCGCTACCGGCAGACCGGTCATTGATGAGGTGATGAACGCGGTCAGCTACTCGCTGCGCCTGGCGCTACTGGCAACGCTGACGGGCTTTGTGCTTGGCAGTTTGTTTGGCTTTGTAGCGGGCTATTTTCGTAACAGCGTGATTGACCGCCTGGCGTCGGTGCTGTCGGTCTTTGGCGTCAGCGTTCCGCATTACTGGCTGGGGATGCTGCTGGTGATCGTGTTCTGCGTCAAGCTGGCCCTCCTGCCCGCGACCGGCGGCGGGCCGATTGGCGAGAGCGGCTGGCAGTGGGACTGGGAGCACCTGCAATTTATGCTGCTGCCCGCCATCACGCTATCGGTGATCCCGACCGGGATTATCGCCCGCACGGTGCGCTCGCAGGTGGCGGATATTTTAAGCCAGGAATTTATTGTGGGCCTGCGCGCGCGCGGCCTGAACGAATCGCGCATCTTCCTGCACGTCGTTAAAAATGCTGCGCCTACCGCGCTGGCGGTGATGGGGCTACAGGTCGGTTACCTGATGGGCGGCTCGATTCTGGTGGAAACGGTCTTCTCGTGGCCCGGCACCGGGATGCTGCTCAACACCGCTATCTTCCAGCGCGATTTACCGCTGCTCCAGGGCACGATCTGGGTGCTGGCGCTGTTTTTTGTCCTGCTCAATCTGCTGGTGGATATCCTCCAGACCTCACTCGATCCGCGTATTAAAAGGAGCTGATTATGGTGGACACCGTAACGCCGAAACTGGCCCCGGCTGCCGCACCGTTCGCGGCGACACACGGCTACTGGTATGGCGTGCTGATGCGCCTGCTGCGCGACCCGACGGGCGTGGTGGTCGGCGGCATTATTTTTCTGCTGCTGATGCTGGCACTGTTTGGCCCGTGGCTCATCACCAAAGATCCGTACCAGACCTCCATGTTTATGCGCCTGAAAGCGCCTGGCAGCGAAGGCTTTCCGCTCGGCTCAGACGAACTGGGGCGCGATATGCTCTCGCGGCTCATTCTCGGCACGCGCCTGTCGCTGTTTATGGGCATCGTGCCGGTGGTGCTGGCGTTTTTTATCGGCGGGGCGATTGGCGTCATCGCCGGTTATGCCGGGGGAAAAACCAATACCCTCATCATGCGGACCATCGATGTGTTTTACGCCTTTCCGTCGGTGCTGCTGGCGATTGCGCTTTCCGGCGCGATGGGGGCGGGCATCGGCAATGCGCTGCTGTCGCTGACGCTGGTTTTTGTGCCGCAGGTGGCGCGGATTGCCGAAAGCGTCACCGCCCAGGTGCGGCATATGGACTACATTGAGGCCGCGCGCGCCACCGGTGCCAGCCCGCTGACCATTATCCGCGTGCAGGTGCTGGGCAACGTGCTGGGGCCGATTTTTGTCTTCTCTACCGGCCTGATTTCGGTGTGCATGATCCTCGCCTCTGGCCTGTCATTTCTCGGGCTTGGCGTGCGTCCGCCGGAGCCGGAATGGGGGCTGATGCTTAACACGCTGCGCACGGCGATTTATACCCAGCCGTGGGTCGCCGCGCTGCCGGGGGTGATGATTTTTATCACCTCTATTTCCTTCAATATTCTGGCGGACCGCCTGCGCGCCGCAATGGCGATTAAGGAGTAAGCGATGCAACCTTTTGTGAATGTCGATATCGGCGGACCGGCGCAGCCGCTGCTGAAGGTGGATCATCTGGTGAAACACTTTCATTCAGGCACGCGTAAGGGACGCGACGTGGTGCGGGCGGTAGATGACGTCAGCTTTGAGGTGATTAAAGGCGAAACGCTGGGCGTGGTCGGCGAGTCCGGCTGCGGCAAATCCACCACCGCGCGCCTGCTGATGCAACTGCTTAATCAGGACAGCGGCGAGCTGATTTTTGACGGGCTGGAAGTTGGCTCGTCGCGCCTGCCGATGAAGTCTTTTCGCCGTCAGGTGCAGATGGTCTTTCAGGACAGCTACGCTTCGCTGAATCCACGCATGACGATGGAAGAGAGCATCGCCTTCGGTCAGCGGGTTCACGGCGTCAGCCAGAAAGAGGCCAGCGAGTACGCGCGCTATCTGCTGGCGCATGTCGGCCTGGAGCCGGGACGCTTCGCCCATCGCTATCCGCATGCGCTTTCCGGCGGGCAGCGCCAGCGGGTCAACATCGCCCGCGCGCTGGCGATGAAGCCACGGCTGGTGATCCTCGACGAAGCGGTTTCGGCGCTGGATAAATCGGTTGAAGCGCAGGTGCTGCAACTGTTGCAGGATCTCAAACGCACGCTGGATCTGACCTACGTATTTATCAGCCACGACCTGCATGTGGTGCGCTGGCTGTCGGACCGCATTCTGGTGATGTATCTCGGTGAGGTGGTGGAAGTGGGACCGGCGGAGCAGCTTTTTACCGCCTCGGCGCATCCTTATACTCGCGCGTTGCTAAGCTCCATGCCGTCGATGGACCCGTCCAGCCGCACGCTGGTGTCGCCGCTCTCCGGCGATCCGCCCAGCCCGATTTCGCCGCCTTCCGGCTGTCGGTTTCATACCCGTTGCCCTCATGCAAAAGCGGTCTGCTCACAGGTACATCCCCGGCTGGAAACGGTCGGCCAGGGACACCAGAGCGCCTGCCTGATGGCCCAGCCCGGCTCCGCCTGGCACCGCGACATTAGCGTCCAGGAGGTGAGCCATGTTGCCTGAACCTTATGTACATATTCGCGATCTCCAGGTGGAATTTCGCCGCGACGGGCAGACGGTCAATGCCGTCAACGGCGTCTCGTTCGACGTAAAAAAAGGCGAGGTGATGGCGCTGATCGGCGAGTCCGGCTCCGGTAAAAGCGTCACGCTGCGCGCGCTGATGCGCCTGCATCCGCCGAAAAGCGCCGTGCTTTCCGGGACGGTGCAGGTGGGTGAGGAATCCGTGCTGGACATGAACGCCGCACAGCTACGGCGCTATCGCGGCGCGCGCTGCGCGATGATTTTTCAGGAGCCGCTGCTGGCGTTCGACCCGGTGTACACCGTCGGGCAACAAATTTGTGAAGGGCTGCGCCGTCACGAAGGATTATCACGCCAGGCCGCGCGGGAGAGGGCGCTGGAAGCGTTGCGTCAGGTACGCATTCCCAGCCCGGAACGGCGGCTGGATGCTTTTCCGCATGAGATGTCCGGCGGGATGCGCCAGCGGGCGATGATTGCGCTGGCGCTCTCCTGTAATCCCCAACTGCTGCTGGCAGACGAGCCGACCACCGCGCTGGACGCGACGGTCCAGATCCAGATTTTAATCCTGCTGCGCGAGCAGCAAAAACAGCGCGGCCTGTCGATTATTTTTGTCACCCACGACATCGGCGCGGCGGTGGAAATCGCCGACCGGGTCGCGGTGATGTACGCCGGACGCATCGTTGAGGAAGCACCCATTGAAGAGATCCTCCGGCATCCGCGTCACCCTTACACCCGCGTATTGCTGGGCAGCCGCCCGAAAGAGGGTCTGAAGAAGGGCGATGCCCTGCGCTGCATCCCCGGTTCGCCGCCAGATCTTTCCCGCCTGCCGCCGGGCTGCGCCTTTGCCGATCGTTGTCCGCATGCGCAGCCCGTCTGCACGCAGCAGCAGCCGATTATCGAGCAGGCGGGCGAGCGGCATAACGTGAGCTGCCACCGCTGGCGCGAACTGTCGGCGACCGCCACCCAACACTTTGCCACCGCCTGATCCCGAGGAGAAAACCCATGCAGGATGACGTTCGCGCTTTTATGCCTTACCCCGCCGCGCCGGTGCAACACGCCGCCAGCGGGCCGCTTTCCGGTCTGAGCTTTGCCGTGAAGGATCTCTTTGACGTTGCGGGCTACCCCACCGGCGGCGGCAATCCACATATGCTGGCGCTTTCCGGTATCAAAACCCGCCATGCGCCAGTGGTACAAACCCTGTTGGATAGCGGCGCGCGCTTTATCGGCAAAACGCACACCAGCGAACTGGCCTACTCAATGAGCGGGCACAATATCCACTACGGCACGCCGCGTAACGGCGCGGCCCACGACCGTATTCCGGGCGGCTCGTCCTCCGGCTCGGCGTCGGCGGTGTCTAACGGGCTGTGCGATTTTGCCCTCGGCACCGACACAGGCGGCTCGGTGCGCACCCCCGCCAGCTATTGCGGACTGTTTGGCCTGCGTCCGACGCACGGCCGCATTTCGCTGGCAGGCTGTCAGCCGCTGTGCGCGACCATGGATACCTGTGGATTTTTTGCCCGCACGCCGGATGTGTTCAACGCCGTCGCCGATTGCCTGCTGGGAGAAGATCGCCCTGCGCCCGCCACCGTGCGGCTGGCCTGGCACCCTGGACTGTTCGAACGACTGCCCGCCCACAGCCAGCAGGCGCTGGCGGCAGTCATCGCAGGCTTTGGCGAGATGCGCGAACTGACGGCGACCCTGCCGGATATCGACACCATCTACCTCGCGTTCCGCCAGATTCAGGGCTACGAGGCCTGGCAATCTCAGGGCGCAACCATCGAACGCTACGGCCTGCAACTGGGGCCGGATGTCGGCGAGCGCTTTTTATGGGGCAAGGCGGTCAGCGCAGAGCAGTTTGACTATGCCTGCCAGGTACGCGAGCAATTTACCCGCTGGTGGGACGAGCAGTTGGGCGACGCCATTCTGGTGATGCCCACCGTCACCGACGTTGCGCCGCGACTCAGCGCAACGCCGGAAGAAATCGAAACCACGCGGCGCGTTTCCCACGATCTGCTGCTGCTGTCGGTACTGACAAAGCGCCCGCAGGTCACGCTGCCTGTCGCCACGATCGACGGTGTTCCGCTGGGTATCTCATTACTTGGCCCGCGCGGCAGCGACCGCCTGCTGGTCTCGCTGGCGACGCAACTTTATGCAGGAGGATCTTTATGAGTGACATTTTAAGCGCCCTGGCCGCCGACATTCACGCTTCACGCATCAATGGCGACCGTTTATGGGGATCGCTGATGGAACTGGCGACCATTGGCGCGACGCCGAAAGGCGGCTGCTGTCGGCTGACGCTGACCGATTTAGATCGTCAGGGACGGGATCGGGTGATCGGCTGGGCGAAAGACGAAGGGCTGTCCGTCACCGTCGATAAAATCGGCAACGTCTTTATGCGCCGCGAAGGACGTAACCCGTCACTGCCGCCGATCGTCACCGGCAGTCATATTGATACCCAGCCCACCGGCGGAAAATTCGACGGCAACTACGGCGTGCTGGCGGGTCTGGAAGTGATCCGCACCCTTAACGATCTCAACATTGAAACCGAAGCGCCGGTCGAAGTGGTGTTCTGGACCAATGAAGAAGGATCGCGCTTTGTCCCGGTGATGATGGGGTCCGGCGTCTTTGCGGGCGTCTTTCCGCTGGAAACTATCTACGCCGCCACCGATGCCGACGGCAAAACGGTGCATGAGGAGCTGGAGAAGATCGGCTATATCGGCAGCCAGACGCCGGGCGATCATCCCATTGGCGCGTATTTTGAGGCGCATATTGAACAGGGGCCGATTCTGGAAGATGAGGACAAAATCATCGGCGTGGTGCAGGGCGTGCTGGGCATCCGCTGGTATGACTGTATCGTCACCGGGCAGGAGTCGCACGCCGGGCCAACGCCGATGCATCTGCGCCAGGATGCCATGCAGGTCGCCGCGCGGATTATGCAGGAAGTGGTGGCCATTGCGCAGCGCAGCGAGCAGGGGCGCGGCACGGTGGGGATGGTTCAGGTGCATCCTAACAGCCGCAACGTGGTGCCTGGCGAGGTCAAATTCTCGGTGGATATGCGCAACATCAGCGATGAAGCGGTCACGGAGATGGACGTTGCGCTGCGGGCGTATATTGACAGCGTCAGCCGGAAAACGGGAATGTCCATTGCGCTGGAAGAGGTCAGTCATTATCCCGCCGCGCCGTTTCATCCCGACTGCCAGGCGGCAATCAGCCGGGCGGCGGCGCAGCTTGGCTACCCCTCGCGCCCGATTGTTTCCGGGGCCGGGCACGATGCGGTATACGTCAGCTACCTCGCCCCGACCGGGATGATTTTTATTCCCTGTAAAGATGGGATTAGTCATAACGAGATCGAATACGCTTCGCCGGAACACGTTACCGCAGGCGCAAACGTGCTGTTGCAGGTGATTCTGGAGTATGCGCGGGTAGTGTAGCGGGAGGCGCGTCCGGTGAACGTCGGTGGGGGCGTGGGACAGACATTCCCCCACCCAGGAAAACCCGCTACCCCATTCGCATCAACTGCCCTTTCAGCACCTCGACGCCGGGCGCAATCGCCTGTGGGTCAATCGCGTGAAACCCCATCCTGAAGAAGTGATCCGGCGGCGTGTCGCCGAGAAAGTGACGCGCTCCCGGCTCAATCAGCACCCCCGCATGTGCCGCGCGCCACGTCAGTTGCCGGGTGCTGATATGCTCCGGCGTGCGCAGCCAGAAGGCGTTGGCGTGCTCGCTCCCTGGCATCATATGGCATTCCGGTAACGCGCTGCGCAGGGCGTCGTGCAGACGATCCCAGCGGCGGGCCGAATCGTCGTGATAGCGGCGTAAATGGGTTTCGTAATGTCCCTGGGCGAGAAAATGCGCCATCTGATACTGAATATTCGTTGGCGGATGACGATACATCAGACGGCGCAGCGCGCGGGCTTCATCAATCAGATCGGGATCGGCGACCATAAAACCCAGCCGCAGCCCTGGCGACAGCGCTTTTGACAGGCTGCTGATATAAACCACCCGCCCGCTGCGATCGCTGGCCTTCAGCGCAGGCTGCGGATTAAGCATAAAATTGCTTTCGGAATCGTAATCATCTTCGATAATCACCGCATCATGGCGCGCAGCGTGGGTCAGTAACTGCTGACGGCGCGCGCGGCTCATCGTGACCCCGGTCGGCACCTGGTGGCCGGGCGTCACGTAGTAATAATCACAAACGCTGTCGTCGAGCACGATGCCTTCGCCGTCAACCGGATGCGGTATCACCGCCGTTTCGCTCAGCAGAAAGGTATTAATCGCCTCGCGGAAACCCGGATCTTCCACCGCCACGCGGGTCTCGCGATTCATCAGCAGGCGGGTCAGCAGGTAAAGCGCATTCTGCGAACCAAGGGTGATGAGAATTTCATCCGGCGCGGCGGCAATCCCCCGCTTCGGCAACACCCGCGTGCGGATCTGCTCAATCAGCATCGGCACATCCTGATCGATATGATCCACCACCCAGTCCGGCTCGCGCACGCCGCCATACAGCCAGCGGGAGGCGGAGCGCCAGGTCGCCAGCGGAAACTGGCGCGTATCGGGCTGACCGTAAATAAACGGGTAGCGGTAGTGCATCCAGCCAGCGGGTTTGAGGATCGACTCCTGCTGGCTGGGCGCAATTTTCATCCGCGTGCTCCAGCATGGTGCATTCTCATCACTCTGCGGTGCGCCTGGCACCACCGTCTGACAGGAGGGATGGTAATCCGGGTTGAGGTAATAGCCGCTGCGCGGACGGCTGACCAGATACCCTTCACTGACCAGGCTTTCAAACACCAGGGCCGTGGTATTACGTGAGACGTGAAGCTGGCCTGCCAGCTGGCGGCAGGAGGGAAGCGGGGTATTGGCAGGAAACAGGCCGCTTAATATCGCGCTAATCAGCGATTCCCGGACCTGCTCCTGCAGACCGCGCTGTGGGTCGAAATCCACATGCATCAGGTGTCGGATCATGCTGCTCTCCTCTGAAATCTGCCTGTAGTCATGCAGCAATATTCATACCATCCCCGCACAGACTGACACAGCGAGGCGGGCAAACTGGCTCTATTCAAATGCGCAAAACGCTCCCTACAGTAAAAACGACTTCAACGTTTACGGATGACGCTTTAAGTCGGCATATATCTTGCAGAGATATTTTGCGGTGGCTTCAGCGTTCCCGGAATGAATAATCCAGGTACAACACGTGAGGGTGGCAAAATGAGAAAATTAGTTGGCGCATATTATCTGGCAGCCGCGGTGACGATGGCGTTTTCCTGTCACGCGATGGCAGCAGATTTACCGGCGATTGAAAAATCCGGCACCCTGAAAGTGGCGACCGAGGATGATTACGCGCCGTTCAATTTTATGACTAACGGCAAAACCGACGGCTTTAACAAGGATATGCTGGAGGAGTTACGCAAATACGCCAAATTTAATGTCGATCAGAGCATTCTGCCGTGGACCGGATTATTAGCCTCGGTTTCTACCGGGCAATATGATATGGCGCTGACCGGCGCAGTCATTACTGATGAACGCCTTAACGTATTTAATTTCACCCCGCCGTGGGCTTCCGCCCAGCATTATTTTGTGAAGCGCGCTGGCGATGACTCGTTAAATACCATTGCCGCACTTAGCGGGAAAAAAGTTGGCGTTCAGGCGGGTAGCGCGCTGCTGGCGCGTCTGCCGGAACTGAAGGCGATGCTGGAGAAAACCGGTGGCAAGCTGGGGCCGGTAGTGGAATATCCGTCGTATCCCGAAGCGTATGCGGACCTGGCGAATAAACGCGTCGATTACGTGATTAACGTGGTGATTTCGGTAAACGACCTGGTGAAAGCGAAACCAAAAGTCTTCGCCAAAGGTCTGCCGGTTTCCGGGGCCGGATATATGGCCTGGCCGATCCCCAAAAATTCGCCGGAGCTGCTGGCGTATATGACGAAATTTATTAATCACCTGCGTGAAACCGGCAAGCTGGCGGAGCTACAGAAAAAATGGTTTGGCGAAACCTATGACGATCTGCCGACAGAGCCGATCACCAATGCGGAACAGTTCCACAAATTCGCCGGTCTGTAATACCCGCAACGCAATAAAAACGCAATAAAAAGGAGGGCAACATGGATTCAATGGCATGGCAGTTATTAATTGAAGGCGCATGGACGACCCTCTGGATCTCCTGTGTGGCTATCGCGTCTGGCGTGGTTATTGGCCTGGTCATTGCCTTTATCCGCATGATGAAGCTGCCGGTTATCGATCAGTTGCTGGTAGTGTATATCAGCCTGGCGCGCGCCACGCCGCTGGTTACGCTGGTGCTTTTTCTGTTTCTTTCGCTGCCAACGGTTGGCATCAATCTGGATAAAACCGTGGCGGCAATCGTGGCGCTAACCCTCAATACCTCGGCCTTTAATGCTGAAATCTGGCGCAACGCATTTCGTAATTTTCCGCGTGGGCAGCGCGAGGCGGCGGAGTCGGTCGGGATGCGCCCGTGGGCCAGATTCCGCTACATTATGCTGCCGCAAATGTGGATCGAAAGCCTGCCCGCGCTGGTAAACGAGATGTCGTTTTTGATTAAAGGCAGCCCGGCGATTGCGGTGATTGGCGTGGTGGATTTAACCCGCGTCACCAATCGTATTTCCTCCGTTACCTATGAGCCGCTGTCACCGATCCTGGCGGCGGCGCTGCTGTATATCATCATTATTGGCCTGCTGCTGAAGCTTCAGGGAATGGCAGAGCGTAAAGCCAAACGTCTGGCGCGATAATTTCGGGAGGAATTATGAATCAATGGGCGATTATCTGGTCAGCACGCGAGAGTTTTATCAACGGCCTGCTGGCAACGCTGGAGCTTTTTATTGTCGCGGCGCTGGCAGGGTTGCTGATTGGCGTACTGTTGACCTATATCCAGGAATACCAATACAAGGTCGTTAACCGTCTGATTATTGCTTTTGTCAGCCTGATGCGCGCGGTGCCATTTTTAATTCTTGCCTATCTCCTTTATTACGGATTGCCGCAGGTTGGCATCAGCATGGAAGCCTGGACGGCGGGAATGCTGGCGCTGATTATTTATCACGGGGCGTATTTCTTTGAGATTTTACGCAGCCAGCGGCGGATATTTTCTGCGGGGTATGTTGAAGCGGCTGTAGCCCAGGGATTTTCCCGCTACAACGTTTTCCGGCGGATTATTCTGCCCAATATTTTTTCTTCCGCGCTGCCGCTGTTGGGTAATCAACTGATTATCTGCCTGAAAGACACTGCCTTCTTGTGCATTATCACGGTGCAGGAGATCACCGCGGCGGCAAATAGCGTGCAGGCCACCTGGTTTATTCCGTTTAATGCTTTTATTGTCGCCATTGCGCTGTACTGGGGCATTAGCATTCTGCTGGAGCTGCTGATCAAGCGGCTGAGTTTATATGGCGCGAAAAGAGGAGTCACCCATGCCTGAAACCACGGCGGTAAGCGTAAAAAACGTCTCCAAGCAGTTCGATAATATTGAGGTACTGCGCGATATCAATCTGACGGTGGAGAAGGGAACGGTGGTCAGCATCCTCGGCTCATCCGGTTCCGGGAAGTCAACGCTGCTGCGCTGTATGAACTGGCTGGAGCAGCCGGATCGCGGCGAGATCCGCATTAGCGGGCAGCGTATCGGCGTGGACGAGGCATCGGGGAAAAGTATGTCGCATCGTGAACTGTCGCACATCCGCGCACGGGTAGGGATGGTGTTTCAGAGCTTTAATCTCTGGCCGCATCTGACGGTGCAGCAAAACGTCAGCGAAGCGCTGCTGCATGTGAAAGGCATGAAGCGCGCCGAGGCGAATGAAATCGCCCTGCGCCAGCTGGAAAAAGTCGGCATGGCGCATAAGGCCGACGCCTGGCCAATTACCCTTTCCGGCGGGCAAAAACAGCGGGTGGCAATTGCCCGCTCGCTGGCGATGTCGCCGGAAGTGATCCTGTTTGATGAGCCGACGTCAGCGCTCGATCCTGAACTGGTGAATGAGGTGCTGGGGGTGATGAAAGGGCTTGCCGCCGAGGGGTATACGATGGTGGTGGTGACGCACGAGATGGAGTTTGCCCGCCAGGTGTCGGACGAGGTGGTTTTTCTGGAGAAGGGGCTGCTGATTGAGAAAGCGCCGCCGGAGAAGTTTTTTAGTCAGCCGGATTCAGAGCGGGTGAGGCGGTTTTTGCAGAATTGTCGGTGAAGGGGGATGTCGTTTGCCTTGACGGGGGGGGGATACAGGTGGGGAGGGCGGTAATTCCGTTCACCTTAACGGGTGGGGGGATACATGTGGCGTGGGCGGTAATTCCGTTCACTTTGCTTTCCTGGGATCGACGGGGTTGCCGCGTCGGTGAACGTGCCAGGGCGGCTCAGTCGCCGCCGCCCTGGCGACCCCGGCTCCCGGCACGTAAATCGCCGCTGCGCGGTTCCCTCGTCTTATTCCCTCCGGCTTCGGGTCGGGCGCGAGCTTTACATCCTGTAAAGCACACGCCCTCGACGCGCGTCCATGCGCGTCGCCCCGGCCTCCAGGAAACGACTCGGCGATTGACAGCCGGACATGTCCGCGCTGGGAGTGAGTGTGTTTTTTTTGGATGTGTCTGGCGCTGGAAGTGAGGGATTAGTTGAAAATGGGGCCATAGCCAGCAATGTCTTTGCGACTTTCAGCCGGAAAAGTCTGCGCTGGGAGTGGGTGTGTTTTTTTGGGATGTGTCTGGCGCTGGAAGTGGGGTCATAGCCAGCAATGGCTTTGTGACTTTCAGCCGGAAAAGTCTGCGCTGGGAGTGGATGTGTTTTTTTGGGATGTGTCTGGCGCTGGAGGTGGGGGATTAGTTGAAAATGGGGCGATAGCCAGCAATGTTTTTGCGACTTCCAATCGGATAAAACCCGCGCACCGCGTATATAGCCTGAAATTTTTTTCAGGCTTTTTTATGGTGCGATAGCGGGGGGATTTCGTCAGAAAAGATGCTGGTTTTCAGTCGCGATCGATGGCAAATGGCTGCCACGCCTGGCGCACGGGCATCACTTCCACGCGGTTGATATTCATATGATCCGGCAGCGTCGCGATATAAAACATTTGATCGGCAATGTCGGCGGCGCTTAGCGGCGTGGTTCCCTGATACAGTTTATCCGAAGCGGCCTGGTCGCCTTTGGTGCGTACCAGCGTGAATTCCGTTTCCGCGATCCCCGGCGCGAGATCCGTTACCCGCACGCCGGTGCCTAATAAATCGCAGCGCAGGTTATAGCTGAACTGCTTCACAAAAGCTTTACTGGCACCGTAGACATGACTGCCAGGGTAGGGCCATTGCCCGGCGATGGAGCCAACGTTGATCATCGTGGCACCCGTACCGTGGCGGATAAGCGCGGGCAGGACGGCGTGCGCGACGTTGACCAGCCCGGTGATATTGGTGTCGATCATCGTTTGCCAGTCCTCCAGCGCCACCCGCTGGGCGGGTTGGGGAGCCAGCGCCAGACCCGCGTTGTTAATCAGCGTGGTGATATCGGCAAACGCGGCGGGCAGAGACGCTACCGCCGCCTGCACCGCCGCGCTGTCGCGCACGTCCAGTTCAATAATATGGACCGGAACCTGCTGCGCCAGCCGCTCCTTGAGCGCTTCCAGCCGCGCCAGGCGACGACCGCTCAGAATCAACGACCAGCCCGCTGCGGCAAACGTCTGCGCCGCCGCCTCGCCAAAACCGGACGTTGCGCCAGTAATAAAAACAACCTTATTTACAGCCATGCTCTTCTCCAGTGCCGAGGGATAACCGCCACTATAAAAACCCCGCCGGACCGACAACAGAGCCAGTCGTCAGATTATGTTGTGACACTTGTGTCACAACTTTTTAACCGGACTGGCTCTACCTCGTGCCAGAGCGAGCAGTGATGATGAAAACATCAATCACACCAGACAGAGGGGCAGAGCATGAAACTGGCACTTCAGGACGAAACGGGTATCACCAACGACGATGTCCGTCAGTTGGATCGCGCTTATGTTTTTCATTCATGGTCCATGCAGGGCAACCTTAACCCGCTGGTCATCGCCGGGGCGCAGGGCTGCGAACTGTGGGATTATGAAGGCAATAGCTGGCTGGATTTCAGCAGCCAGCTGGTCAACGTTAACATTGGCTATCAGCATCCGCGCGTACTGGCGGCGATGAAGGCGCAGCTTGATGAACTGGTGACGATTGCACCCGCCACCGCTAACCTGGCGCGCGGCGAAGCGGCGAAGCGGATTGTGGAACTGGCCCCGGAAGGGTTCAGCAAAGTGTTTTTCACCAACGCCGGGGCCGATGCCAACGAGAACGCCATCCGCATGGCGCGGATGTATACCGGGCGCGATAAAATTCTTTCCGCTTACCGCTCTTATCATGGCAACACCGGCAGCGCGATTGCCGCCACCGGCGACTGGCGGCGAGTACCGAATGAGTTTTCGCGCGGGCACGTCCATTTCTTCAACCCGTATCTTTATCGCAGCGAATTTAACGCCAGCAATGAGCAGGAAGAATGCACGCGCGCGCTGGCGCATCTGCGGCGGATGATTGAGTGCGAAGGGCCAAAAGCCATCGCCGCCATTTTGCTGGAGTCGATCCCCGGCACGGCGGGCGTACTGGTCCCTCCGGCGGGCTATATGCAGGGCGTGCGGGCGCTGGCCGATGAGTTCGGCATCATGCTGATCCTTGATGAAGTGATGGCCGGATTCGGTCGCACCGGAAGCTGGTTTGCTTTTGAGCAGGACGGTATCGTCCCGGATCTAATCACCTTTGCGAAAGGGGTGAACGCGGGCTATGCCCCTGCGGGCGGCGTACTGATTAGCGAGCCGATCGCCCATTATTTTGACGACCACTTTTTTGCCGGGGGGCTGACCTATTCCGGGCATCCGCTGGCGATGGCGGCGATTGTTGCCACCATTGATGCCATGAAGGAGGAAAAAGTGGTGGAGAACGCGGCATTCACCGGCGATCAGATACTGCGTCCGGGTCTGGAGGCGCTGGCGGCAAAACACCCGCTGATAGGTGATGTGCGCGGGCGCGGCGTTTTTCAGGCGCTGGAACTGGTGACCGATCGGCAGAGCAAAACGGCAGTCGCGGCAGCGGATATGGCAGCGATCAAAAGCGCGTTAACTGAGGCGGGAGTGCTGAGTTTTGTGGTCGAAAACCGCATTCACGTGGTGCCACCCTGTACCATCAGCACGGCACAGGTTCAGCAGGGGTTAGCGATTTTTGACCGCGTGCTGGGACAGTTTGGCGGGCTGGTGAAGTAGGGAATTGCTGGGGACGGAGAGGGGGGGAAGCCTGACGTAAGCGGTTGGGGCGTGCTTTCCCCCCTCTCCCTAACCCTCTCCCTCAAGGGAGAGGGAACTGCCCGAGCGCGGGGTGACGTCCGGCGTCGGTTTTCCCCCTCTCCCCCGGGGAGAGGGCCGGGGTGAGGGGGAATTGCCGGTAAGGTGCCGACCCTCTCCCTCAAGGGAGAAGGAACTGCCCGAGCGCGGGGTGACGTCCGGTGCCGGTTTTCCGGGGGGGGGGGGGGGGGGGGGGGGGGGGGGGGGGGAATTGCCGGTACGGTGTCGCCCCTCTCCCTGACCCTCTCCCTCAAGGGAGAGGGAACTGACCGAGCGCGGGGTAACGTACGGTGCCGGTTTTCCCCCTCTCCCCCGGGGAGAGGGTCGGGGTGAGGGGGAATTGCCGGTAAGGTGTCGCCCCTCTCCCTGACCCTCTCCCTCAAGGGAGAGGGAACTGCCCGAGTGCGGGGTGACGTCCGGCGTCGGTTTTCCCCCTCTCCCTGGGGAGAGGGCTGGGGTGAGGGGGAATTGCCGGTAAGGTGCCGACCCTCTCCCTCAAGGGAGAGGGAACTGATCGAGTGCGGGATGACGTCCGGTGTCGGTTTTCCCCCTCTCCCCCGGGGAGAGGGAACTGACCGAGTACGGGGTGACGTCCGGCGTCGGTTTTCCCCCTCTCCCCCGGGGAGAGGGCTGGGGTGAGGGGAGGCGTCCGGTGAATTGGGTGGGCGTGTGGGATATACATTTCCCCCTCCCTGACCCTCGCCACGCTTCAACTAAACCGAGCCCGGCGCCTTCACCGTGCGCACCTTCTCCACTGCGCTTTGCCATTCGTGCCAGCGTTTTTGTAATCTGCCGTGCCGCGCCATATCCGGCTGAAAAACAGCATGCTCCGGCAGCAACGGGCGCAGCCCGTCGGCATCCACCCGCAGCAGCGCTTTGCGTGCCAGCAGCGCCGCGCCGGTGGCGGAAAGCTCGGCCACATCGCTGCGCATAACCGGGCAACCCAGCAGGTCCGCCTGATATTGCATCAGCCAGTCATTTTTAGTGGGTCCCCCGTCCACCATCAACGCTTTCAGCGCAAAATCGCTGTGCTGGCGCATGGCAACGGCGACATCGGCGATTTGATAGGTGATGGATTCAAGCGCCGCGCGGATCAGGTGCGCGCGCTTTACGCCCCGACTCAGGCCGTGGATCATCCCTCTGGCCTGTTCGTCCCACCACGGTGCGCCAAGCCCGGTCAGGGCCGGGACGAAATAGACGCCGAGCGTGGACTCAACCGAGGCAGGCAGAGCGTTAAGCTGCTGCGCCAGCTCAGCCGCAGGCAGTTCGCTAAGACCGGTGCTGTCCGCCATCCAGGCCACCGCATCGCCGGTGTGGGGAATATTACCCTCCAGCCCGTAAACCAGCCGTTCACCATCGTGCCAGGCGACGGTGGTGGCGAGCGCGTTGACGTCGTGCTGCGCCGAAGAAACCGGGGCCATTACCGACGAGCCGGTTCCGTACGTTGCCTTCACGCGCCCCTCTTCACCCAGACTGTGAGCAAAAAGCGCGGCGTGAGAATCGCCGATCATCGCCAGCACCGGAATGCCGTCAGGAATATTTTTCAGCCCTTGCGTCCGCCCAAATTCGCCGCTGGAGGGGCGGATCTCCGGCAGTGCGGCGCGCGGAATGCCAAACAGCGCCAGCATCCCGTCGTCCCACTGTCCGTAGTGAAGATTAAAAAGCTGGGTGCGCGAGGCGTTGGAGTAGTCGCAGCAAAATGCCGTGCCGCCAGTGAAATGCCACAGCAGCCAACTGTCTACCGTGCCGAGGCAAATCTCGCCCTCATCGGCTAATTGCAGGCCGTTTGGCACCGATTCCAGCAGCCAGCGCATTTTTGAGGCGGAAAAGAGGGGCGCGACGGGCAGGCCGGTGACGGCTTTGATCTGCGCCTCGTGCCCCTGCTGGCGCAGGGACTGGCAAAACGCTGCCGTGCGCGAGCACTGCCAGCTAATCGCCGGGCCGATGGCCTGCCCGTTGCGACGATACCAGCCCACCGCCGTTTCGCGCTGGTTGCTGATTGCCAGCGCCGCCACGCGCTCAGCGCCGACGGCAGCAACCGCCTGCGCCACGACATCAAGTGAAGCATCAATCAGCAGTTCGGCGGGCTGTTCCACCCAGCCTTCGCGCGGCGTACGGATGCTCAGCGCCCTGGAAAAAGTCGCCACCACGCGGCCTGCCGCATCCATCGCCACGGCTTTAGCATTGGTGGTGCCCTCATCGAGGGCAATCACAATCTCTTTATTCTCCGCCATGATCTGTTCCGCCGTCTTACTGGTGAAGATAGGTGCTGACGCCGAGGTAGCGCGTAAATGCTTCATGCAGGACGTCGGCGCTGGCGGAGTGGTTCATCGCCACGTGATGTTCAAACCCGTTACGGCAAATCCAGTTGAGCAGATTTTCCAGGTGCGGCACTTCGATGACCGCCCGGCAACCCACCGTATCCAGCGGATCGTCCACCGATTTTCCTGCGCCAACGTAGGCTTTGATCTCACCGGTTAAATCGTCGGTGCTCAGACGGAAATAGGTCAGCTCGCCGCTGCGCAGACGGCCATGCACCGCGCCACAGGTGTTTTCTTTGCCCACCGTGGTGCCGATGATATCGGCGGTGCCCATATGCGGCGCGTCGAGGCTGGCGGCAGCAAAATTACCGCAGTGAAACAGTACGCATTTGTTGCGATCGTCGCCGAAATTGTTATTCCAGTCAGCAATCGAGGCCGGACTCATATTACTGCTGGCCAGCGCGTACATTGACAGCGCGCCCATCACATCGACTTCACAGGCGCTGGGCATCAGCTGCCCGGACATCACGCTCATAATCGAGCAGACGTTAATGCCGAGATTTTCCTGCAGCGAGGTCCAGCACTGAATGGCGGTGGTATCGATATCATTGGCGATCACCCATTCGCTGATGACCACAAACAGTTTGGCCATCGTGACCAGTTTGTCTGCCGGAATACCGCTGGCGTCGGCGTTGTCGATCAGCAGGCGGCGTTTTTCATCGACCCGGATATCGTCATCGCGCAGTAGTTTGATGCGGGTAAAGACTTCGGAAAGATCGAGAGTTTCCACCGCAATGCCCAGCCGCTCCAGCAGTTTTTCACTGTAGCGCACGGTGTTGAAGCCTGCCGGACGCGCGCCAATGGCGCCCACGCGCACGCCGCGCATACTGCTGACTACCCGGCAAATTTGCTCAAAGCGTTTTAAATCCCCGGCGAACACCTCTCCGTCAAGCGCACAAACGTGCTGGGTGGTGAGAGTAAACGGAATACCGTACTGGCGCAGGTTATTGCACAGTGAGATTTTGCCGCAGAAGCTGTCGCGGCGGGTGGCAAGGCCCATTTTATCGAGGTTATCTTCCTGAGCCTGTACCAGCACCGGCACGTTCAGCCCGGACAGGCGCAGCGTTTCCGCCACCGCTTTTTCATCGCCGAAGTTGGGCAGTAATACCACCACGCCGTGAATGTCATCGCGATGGCGGCGAAACAGATCGGCGCAGATTTTTGCGTCCTGACGGGTTTCCACGCCGCCCAGCTCGGTCTGCGTGTCATCCAGCATAATAGTGTTAATACCGAGGCGGCTAAACAGTGCCACCGCCTGTTCGCGCGCCTCCGCGACCAGGTAGCTGGGGAAAAATCCCCGGTTGCCGATAATGACCGCCATCGTAAGTTGTTGAGGGATTCGGGACATTGCTTAATCTCCAGTAAGGTTCAGCGTAATTATTGTTATCGTTGTGCCTGATACAGCGCGGTTGCGTTTTTCACTACGCCTGCCGCGTCTATTTGATGGCGCGCGCGCGTGGATGCGCGGTCGGCCGCGATGGCATACTGCCCGTCTGGAATACCGAGACGCCGCAGTGGGATACCGCATCCGCCTTCTGCCAGCACTTCCGCCACCAGGCTGCCGACGCCGCCGTTGACGTTATGTTCTTCCACGCTGACCACCGCCTGGTGCTGTTTCAGCAGGTCAAGTAGCTGGGATGTATTGCAGGGACGAATAGAAGGTACACTGATTACGCTGGCCTCAATACCGGCTTGCGCCAGTTGTGTGGCGGCTTCGACAATTTCATGCACCGTCGAACCCATCGCTACCAGCGCGATATCCGTGCCTTTGCGCAGCACGTCAATATTACCGGGCGCAAAGCGATAGTCAGCATCATGCAGTTCCGGCAGGGCTTTGCCATCAAGGCGGATATACACCGGGCCAATATGTTCCAGCGCGTAATCAATGATCTGCCGACACTCAATCGGGCAGGAAGGAGCATAAATTTCGATATTGCCGAAGCCGCGCAGCACGGAAATATCATCGATGCTGTGATGGGTGCTGGCGAGCGGGCCGTAGCTTGCCCCGGCGTTCAGCCCGAACAGCTTAACGTTGGTGTTGTTGTAGCAAATGTCGACTTTAATCTGCTCGTTGGCGCGCGAAATCAAAAACGGCGCGGCGTTACAGGTGACGGCGACTTTTCCGCCAATCGCCAGCCCGGCAGCCGCGCCGACCAGGGTTTGTTCGGCAATACCGACGTTGACCAGCCGATCGGGATACTGTTTGATAAACGGCGATATTTTGGCCGTTGAGGTTGAGTCAGCCACCACCGGCACCAGATCCACGCCGCGCCCGACCGCATCAATAAACGCATTTACCATTACCGTGGCGAGGTGTTCGCTATTACTCATCTTTCAGTTCCTCCAGCGCCAGTTCAATTTCTTCACCTTTGGGAACACGGTGATGCCATTCAGGGCGACCCTGAATAAAGGAGATCCCCGCGCCTTTCGTGGTGTTGGCGATCACCACGTGCGGCTTGCCGTTGGGCTGCAATCCTTCCAGTGTGGCAACCACGTCCGCCATATCGTTGCCGCGACATTCGGTCACTTCCATGCCGAACGCGCGCCATTTTTCATCCAGCGGATCGGTATTCATGATCTCTTTGGTCGAACCCGCCAGTTGCAGGTTGTTTTTGTCGTTGATAATGACGAGGTTATCGAGTTTGTAATGGGCTGCGACCAGCGCGGCTTCCCAGTTGCTGCCTTCCGCCAGCTCGCCATCCCCGGTGATGGCAAAAACCCGGCGCTTGCTGTTGCTGCGTTTAGCGGCGAGGGCAATACCCACCGCCACCGGCAGGCCGTGGCCGAGCGCGCCCGTATTGAGTTCAATACCCGGCGTTTTATGCTTCACCGGATGGCCGGGCAGGTGGGAATCGGGGTGCTGGTAGGTGGAAAGCCATTCGGTCGGGAAAAATCCCGCTTCGGCGAGCACGCAGTAATAGCCGCCAACCGCATGGCCTTTCGACTGGATGTAAATATCCCGCTCGTCGCTCTCCTGCAGCGCTGGCGAGCAGTTCAGAATACGAAAGTAGAGGGCGGTGAGCAGTTCAACCTGCGATAAATCAGCCCCGGTATGACCTCCTGCCGGACTTTCCGCATTGAGGACAATAATGCGACGACGGACGGCACGCGCTTTTTTCTCAAGCTCCTCGACGGAGAGCGAAAACGGATTCATAAAGCACCTCTTGAATGTATAATCTTGTATGAATAAATATTCCAGCCAGGTGAAAAAATGCTCCGAACGCGGGGGGATAAATGTGCCTGACATCCTCCCTTTTTTATCGCTTGGAATATATATTCACTACTGATTTATTATTCATGAGCTAAACATATGCCTTGTTGAGGGGTTTGTCTACGGGATGACGCGCGCCGATGTATAGAAAAGCGAGTGCGATCACAAATGATCGTGCGCAGGACGGGAAGCTCACTTGTTATATATTCAGCAATGCATAAAAATAACAGGCAGTAAATCAAGGGGAACGCTATGTCGAAGCAGGATGAGCAGCGCTTGCTGGTGAAGATCGCCACGCTTTATTACAGTGAAAATAAAAAGCAGTCCGAGATCGCATCGTTGCTGCATCTTTCACAATCTTTTGTATCACGCGCGCTGACGCGCTGCCAGAAAGAAGGGCTGGTGAAGATCACCGTCGTGCAGCCGACCAATATTTTTGTCGGCCTGGAGAAGGCGATTGAAGAGCAGTACGGTATTCGTCAGGCGATTGTGGTGGATACCGGCGATGCCCCCGGCAATGCGCAAATCAAGCACGCCATCGGCAGCGCGGCGGCACACTACGTTGAAACGCGCCTGCGCCCGGAAGATCTGGTAGGGATTTCTTCGTGGAGCAGCACTATCCGCTGTATGGTCGATGAAATGCATCCGCAGAATATTCGCGCCGCCGGGGTGATCCAGCTCCTGGGCGGCGTGGGGCCGAACGGCAACGTGCAGGCGACGATCCTGACCCAGCAACTGGCAGCGCATCTTGGCTGCCCGGCGTGGCTGCTGCCATCCCAGAGCATCGAACATTCCGTCGAGGAGCGCTCCCGGCTGGTCAGCAGCCCGGACGTGGCGGCGGTAGTCGAAAAATTCTCCCAGGTTGACGTGGCGATTGTCGGCATCGGCGAGCTTGAACCTTCGCAGTTGTTGAAAAACTCCGGTAACTACTACAACGAAGAAATGCTCCGACTGCTCTCCTCGCGCGGGGCGGTCGGGGATATCTGCCTGCATTATTACGACGCGGCAGGCAACCCGGTGTTAAGTCATGAAGAAGATCCGGTAATTGGCATGGAACTGTCGCAAATTCGCGCCTGCCCGCAGGTGATCGCGCTGGCAGGCGGCCCGGAAAAAAGTAACGCCATTCGCGGCGCGCTACAGGGGAATTATATCGACGTGCTCATTACCGATTACCCGACGGCGCGCAGCCTGGTGAAAGAATGATAGCCGTGTTGCGCGTCAGAACAACGCTTTCGTTGTCCAGATGCGGCTGCGCCAGCGGCGGAACATCAGCACGGCGCGCAGCCCTTCATCAATAATATAGGCCAGCCACACGCCGACCAGCCCCAGCCCCGCGGAAATGCCTAATATCCAGGAGAAGGGCAGGCTGACGATCCACATCACGATAATTCCGCAGATAAACGGGAAACGCACGTCGCCGGTGGCGTTAAGGCTGCTAATCACAATAATATTGGTCGCCCGACCCAGTTCCAGAAGAATGGAGAACAGAAACAGTTCTTTGGTCATTTCGATAATCTGGCTGCTGGACGTAAAGAGCTGCATAACCGGGCGGGCAAACAGATAAAGCAGAATGCTGACCAGCAGGGCGATAATCAGGCCAATCCGCAGACTTTTCATTCCCTGCTGATAGGCGCGGTCAATTTCACCCGCGCCGGTGGCCCGCCCGATGATGATTTGCGAGGCCTGACCGACAGACATGGCAAATAGCGCAACAAACTGGCTGATACTGGAGGCGTAAATTTTGGTGGTTAAGGCTTCCGTTCCCAGATAAGCAATAATGGCGGTGACGACAAGCTGCGATCCGGCGTAGGAAAGGTTTTCACCCGCCGAAGGCAGACCGAAGCGTAAAATAGATCCGAGCATTTTTTTCGAGCACTGCCGCAGTTTGCGCCAGTTAAAGGTATAGCCAATATATTTTTTCAGCATCCAGACGGCCATTATCATTCCGATAATATTCGCGAAGCTGGTGGCAATGCCGACGCCAGTTACGCCCAGATCCAGATAGCTCAGCCCGCCGTACAGACAGACATAATTCAGCACCACGTTCAGACCGCTGGCGGTAACCGGCACGATCATCGCCTGATGCACAAAGCCGTGCGTGCGCAGAATTGGCAAGATTGAGGAATACAGAGAAATAATTACCGATGTGCCGCCGATAATTTTAATAAATGGCGAACCGACGGCGACTAATTTTTCATTAAGACCGAGCAGGCGTAAAAAATCATCCCCCAGAATAATAAAAATCGCGCTCATCACAATGCCAATTAAAAAGGCCACGACCAGGCCGTTAGTAATAACATGTTCAATGCGCCGTTTTTTGTTTGCGCCAATTAATTGCGCCGCCACAATCTGCACCCCGACGGTGAGAAATCCGTAGAATATAATAGAGATGGTCAGAATTTGGTTGGCAACGCCGGTCGCGGCGACGGCTTCGTCAGAATAATGCCCCAGCATAAAGACATTGACATAATTCATCATTAAACGAAGCAGTTGCTCAATAAATATGGGCCAGGCAAGGGCATATAAGCCGAGCTTAAATTTATTGCTGGCGACAGACATCATTGACGATCTCCCTTCGAACGAAAGTGTTTTTTAATAGAGCGAGTTGTGAATGTGTTGTGATTAAAGGCGCTAAAGCAGCGAGTTCAGGATAATAAACCTGACGCGGATGCCCGACCAGAAAGTCAGCATCAATACCTGTGCCTGAGAATTTTCATCACTTTTCACATGAACACTGCGCTCCGCCGCGTCCTGCGACTGCAAATACTACTATTTAAAAACGCATTTAAAAGTAAATTGTTGCTAATATTTTTAGGTGGCTGCTTTGTAACAGCGGGGTTTCATATATTATTAATGAAAATAACAGAAGTCATACAGATGGCTAACCGAAAGTATTATTGATGATCCGCTCATTCTGTTAACGGAAAAACGAGAATAAATATCGCCATTTCCTTTGTATGCGGATCTGACTTCGCAGCGGTGCGATAATGAGCGCGAGATGTTGACTATAAGGAATGTCCGGCGATGAAGCCGATCGTAAAAGCGCAGGAGAGGGTGAAAAGTGGGCACAAATTCTGGCAGGCGGATAACGGCGTCTGGCTGACAGTGGCGGCAGGGGTCATTTTTGCCGTGGTTGCAGACATGCCGATGACCGCGACCACGCGTTATCTCGGGTAACTACGCATTACGGCGGGCTTGCGCCCGCCTCATCCCTTATTTTATTTCCCTTCAATCACCGCCTTTTGCGCTACCACGGCCGCTTTTTGCTGCATCCGGTTTTGCATCTGGTCGATAATTACCGCCACGATGATCACAATCCCTTTAATCACCATCTGCCAGAACTCGCTGACGCCCATCATCACCAGACCGTCGGCGAGGAAGCCAATCACAAACGCGCCAATGAGGGTGCCGAGAATGGTGCCGCGTCCGCCTGCGAGCGAGGTGCCGCCCAGCACCACAGCGGCGATGGCGTTCATCTCAAACGCCGTCCCGTTTGCCGGGTGGCTGGCGAGAAGCTGGGCGGATACGACGATCCCGGCGATGGCGGCGCAAAAGCCGGAGAGGGTGTAGACCAGCACTTTCACCTGCTTCACCTTCACGCCGGAAAGCTCTGCCGCGCGTTCGTTGTCGCCAATGGCGTAAACGTGGCGACCGAAGGGCAGGCGGCGCGCGACGTAGGCGATGACCAGCGCCAGCACGATCATCAGCCAGATGGCCCAGGGAATGCCGAGCAGCGAGCCTGCGCCAATCTCATCAAAGCCGGTATTGCCGAGCTGCGGATTGCCCGACAGACCGGGAAACGTCTGCCCGTCAGAAGTCAGCATCGCCGCCCCGCGCAGCACGTACATCGTGCCTAACGTACAGATGAACGGTGCGACGTTATAGCGAGTGATGATCCAGCCATTTACCGAACCAATGAGTGCGCCAATCAGCAGCACAATGGGAACAATCACCCACACGCTGGGGAATATGGCGATGCCAAACATCGGCAGCACGATGCCTTTCGTGATGAGCCAGCCAGCAATCATCCCGCACAGGCCGAGGGTTGCGCCGATCGACAGGTCGATCCCGGCGGTGATGATGACAAAGGTGATCCCCAGCGCCAGAAAAGCATTAATGGCGATATGTTTAATCATAATCACCATACTGCCCGCCGAGAGGAACCCCGGCACGGTGATAGTAAAGAAGCCGACGATCAAAAACAGCGCGATAAAGGTGCGCAGCTTGAGCAGCATCAGCAGGACATTTTCACGCGAGAGCGATGCCCCACCGCGCGACGCCAGAGCGACAGACTGTGTTGTTTTCATTTCAGAACCCCTGAGCACTTGCCGTTACCAGTGCCGACTCTTCGGCCCGATCGCGCACGATGTCGGCGGTGAGCTTGCCGCCGGACATCACCAGAATGCGGTCCGATACCGCCATAATTTCTTTCAGATCGGAGGTGGAGAAAACCACTGCGATCCCCTGTTCAGAAAGCTGGACCATCATGCGGAATACGTCCGCTTTGGCCCCGACGTCAATCCCTCGCGTCGGCTCGTCGAGAAACAGGATCTTCGGATTGGTCAACAGCGAACGTCCAATCACCACTTTTTGCTGATTGCCGCCGCTGAGCGCCTGAATCTCTACCTCCGGCGAGGACACTTTGATCGACAGGCTGCCGATAGTGCTGGCAACGACTTTTTCTTCATCTTTTTGCGCGATGGCAAAACCGCGCTGCAAACGCCGCCACAGGCTGGCAATGGTCAGGTTGCTGGCCACCGACGAGATGGGAAAAATCCCCGTCCGCTTGCGGTCTTCCGGCACCAGACTCATCCCCATGCGGATGCGATCGGCGGGCGTCAGGCGCTGCGGGACCGGCTTACTGTCGAGCCATAATTTCCCCAGATAGTTACGTTCGGTGCCGAGCAGACACTCAAACAACTCCGTGCGCCCCGCGCCCATCAGCCCGTATATGCCGACGATTTCCCCGGCGTGGACGTTAAACGAGACATCGTTGACCACCGTATTGCCGCTGGCATTGACGCAGATGATATGTTCCGCCTCCAGCACCGGCGCGCCAAAGGTGCGGCCCGGCTGAAGAAAGTTAGTCACCGGATCGCTGCCCAGCATTTCACGCACGATCCACGGCACGTCGATATCGCTGACTTTCGCTTCGGCCTGAAATTTGCCGTCGCGCAGAATCGTGATCACATCGCCAATCGCCATAAGCTCTTCCAGGCGGTGCGAAATATAGATAATCGATACCCCCTGGCGGGTCAGCTCGCGGATCACCCGAAACAGGATCTCCACCTCGGTTTTGCTCAGCGCGGAAGTCGGTTCGTCGAGGATCAGGATATCCGCGTCCTCGGCCAGCGCTTTAGCGATCTCAATCAGCTGCTGCTGACCAACTTTCAGGTTGCCGACCAGTTCGCGCGGTGAAATCGGCTGATCGAGACGCTGCAACAGCTCGCCAGCACGTTTTTCCTGCGCGGCCTCATCAATCGGCGTAATCCCTTTCTGTAACTCGCGACCGAGAAAAATGTTTTCCGCCACGCTCAGGTTCTCGAACAGGTTGAGTTCCTGATGCACCATGCCGATCCCGTGTGCGGCGGCGGCGCGGGTAGTTGGAAAATGGACCTGCTTGCCGTTAAGCCACATTTCACCGAGGCTGGGCTGCTGGACGCCAGCGAGAATTTTCATCAGCGTCGATTTGCCCGCGCCATTCTCGCCGATAATCACATTCACTTTGCCGCGCCAGACGTTGTAGTCCACGTGGTCCAGCGCAATCGTGCCGGGAAACAGCATGGAGATCCCGCGTGTGCGCAGAATAATGTCATCGTTCATCAGGGTGCCTCCTGCTTCAGCTCCAGCGCGGCGGCGTTTTCCGCTTTGCCGCCGTTGAGGGTCACGGCCATCAGTACGGTGGCGGTTTTCCCCGTCCAGCTTTCGTCAATGGCAGGCAGCGTTTTTACCGCTTCCCGGTTGTACGCCCGCGCAAGCTGGGCAAATTGTACCTGGTTGGTAAAGTCTTCAAATTTAAAGCCGGTGGCGTCACGAATAGCGTTGCCGCGCATCACCGGGCCGGTCTGGATCTCCAGCGGCTGGCCGTTGAGCGACATCACAAGCCGGTGTTCACGCGCGTTGCTGATATCAACGCTTTCCACTTTGCTGGTCAGCCGGACGAAAACACTTTCTGCACCCGGCGACGGCGCTTTGAGCTGCGTGGTCAGGGCGGTGGCGTCCAGCGCCTGTTTATGGGCCGCGTCAAGGACGCGTTGTTGCCAGGTTTGTTGCGCGATCTGCTGTGGGGTCTGGTTGTCAAAGTTGGCTTTGGCATTGGGATCGGCAGGCATTATCGGCTTGCCGTTCTCATCCAGATCCACCACCGTGCAGGCCGTCAGCAACAGGGCGGCACAGCCTGACAGCGCGACACCCCATTGTTTTAACGACATAACGCCTCCGCTTACTTACTGAGATTAAACATGTTCAGCTTGCTGGCGTTGGTTTCATCAATCAGCACGCAGTCCATCAACTGTTTCTCTTCCTTCTGGGCTTTGCCGTTTTTCAGGAAGTAATCGGCCTGTTCGACGGCCATTTGTGCCTGCTGCCAGCCGGGCTGGAGCACCGTAGCCTTGATGTTGCCTTTATTGATGATGGAGTCGCGGGTGTAGTCGCTGCCGTCAAAGCCGACGACGACCACATCTTTTTTCCCGGCGGCTTTCAGCGCGGCTTCGGCACCGAGCGCCATCGTGTCGTTACCGGAAATCACCCCGACGATATCCGGGTTGGTTTGCAGCATGGCTTCCATACGGGTGAAAGCTTCGGTCTGGCTCCAGTTAGCGGTCTGCTGGGCGACCATTTTCATATCCGGGTAATCATCAAGCACATCGTGATAACCCTGCGAGCGGACGTGGGCGTTGGTATCAGACTGACGGCCCAGCAGTTCGACATATTTACCTTTCCCGTTCAGCAATTTGGCGAACTTCTCCGCACCGAGTTGTGCGCCCTGATAGTTGTTGGAAACAATCTGCGCGACGGCGATGCCGGTTTTGTTGATTTCACGGTCGATCAGGAAAGCCGGTACGCCCGCCGCTTTGGCTTTTTCCAGCGGCCCGACGGTGGCATCTGCCCCGGCGTTATCCAGAATGATGGCTTTCGCTTTGCGGGCGATGGCGGTTTCAATCAGCTGGTTTTGCTTGTTAACGTCGTCATCGTGCGAGGCCACCAGCGTGGTGTAGCCCAGTTCTTTGGCTTTGGCTGCCGCACCGTCGGCTTCCGCTTTAAAGAACGGGTTATCGTGCGAAGGGGTGATAATGGCGATCAGCCCCCCGTCCGCTGCGAACAGCGAGCCGGAGGCGGCGAGGGTTGAAGCCAGTAAGACGGATTTAGCAAAGGTCATGTTCATCGTTTTCTCCACATTGAATATTTATTCAATAATGATTTATTATTCAAGTTAACGATAAAGCGCCTGAATGAAACTGTCTATGGTTTACGCAGGTAATTTCTTAAAAGGAGAAAAGGATCACGATCCTGATGCGAATTATGCGGTGACGGTGATGACGTGTCCGCCGAGATCCGCCCAGTGCAGCAGAATGTCAGTCTCTGCCAGCCGGGAGGAAAAATCCGCGCTGAAGCGCAGCGTAAGGTCGCGGGAAGTGAGCGCGATGACGCGGGCGCTGTAAAAACCGGGGTACGGATGGGCCAGCGCAGACCAGGCTTTAAACGCACTCTCTTTGGCGGAAAACGTCAGGGTGAGCGCCAGCGGCAGGGGAAGCGCTGCGGCGCGCAGAATCGCCTGTTCGGCGGGAACGACGATGCTGTCGATCAACTCCTGACACTGCTGGAGGGTGAAAAGGGCTTCCATATCCACGCCGACCGGCTGGCGCGCTACCACCGCCAGCGCCGTGGTGGCGCAGTGGCTGATGCTGCCATACAGCCCGGCAGGCCAGACTGGCTGGCGCTGCTCGCCGATGGCCGGCACGCTTTTATGCTGATACCGGGCGAGGGCATGAACGGCGGCGAGACGTCCGGCGAGGTGTTCAGCCTGCCGCTTGCGTCCGGCCTGCATCAGCTGCGCGTAATGCGGCAGCCACAGCAGATCGCCTGCGCTAAAGGTAGCCGGATCAAAATCAATACGGTACAGAGTGTGGTGGGCGAGGGGGAGCAGGCTGTGGGTCGTTTGCATAAGGGCGCTGTCCGTTTGCCCCTCTCCCGGCGGGGAGAAGGGCAACCGTATCATCAGAAGTGCGTATTCACACTCATATACCAGGTACGGCCTGACTCGTTATAGGTTTCAGCGCCAGCGCCATACATATAACCCGTCGTGCCGCCGGTGGTCTGGGCATTACCCGCACGCCAGTGACGTTTATCAAAGACGTTATCCACGCCGCCGGTCAGACTGACGTTTTTCGTCGCATCCCAGGTCGCGCTCAGGCCAACGATGCTGTACGGGCTAACTTCGTTGGTCTCGCTGCCGGTTGCGGCTTTCCCCTGATAGTTATATTTCTTCGGCTGCTGTTTGCCGTACCAGGTGAACGTGGACTGCACGGAGAGATCCTGCTGAACCTGCCAGCTCAGGGTTGAGTTGAGGGTGTACTCCGGGATAATCGACAGACGCTCGCCGGTTTCCTTGTTCTTGCTCTGCAACATGTACGTCATGTTGTTGGTCCAGTTAACGGTATCGCTAACCGGCACGTTGACCGTCCCTTCCAGACCTTCCACCACCGCTTTCGGGATATTTTCCCACTGGTAGATATCGGTTTTCACTTTCCCGGTACCGGTCTGACTCACCGGCGCGTAGCCCGCTTCAATCTTGTCGCGATAGTCGTTGCGGAACCAGGTCAGCCCGGCCAGCCAGCCGTCGCGTTTGAACTCCAGACCAATCTCTTTGTTGATACTGGTTTCGGCTTTCAGATCGTCGTTACCCATCATGTAGCAGCCAACGCCGGTGCCGCTGGCGTAGCAGCCCTGGCCTTTACTGTACAGAATGTAGTTCGGGTTGGTCTGATACAGGCTTGGCGCTTTATAGGCGCGGGCGATCCCCATTTTCAGGGTAAAATCGTCGCCCAGACCCTGGGACAGATTCAGCGACGGACTCCAGTTATCGCCGACGATGCTGTGATGATCGAAACGCAGGCCCGGCGTCAGCATGGTGCTGTCGGTCAGCTCCATATTGTTCTCGGTAAACAGCGAGAAAATTTCCGCTTTCGAGTACGGGCTGCGGTCGGTGCTGTCGAAGCCAGGAATATCGCCGCCCATAAAGGTCTGGGAGTTGGAAGCCATATCCTTCATGCGCTGCTGATTCCATTCGCTACCGAGCGTCAGATTCTGATTCACCAGCCAGTCGAAAGGCAGGCTGACTTCACTGTGCAGCAGGACATCGCTAAGATCGATATCCACGAACTTAACCGTTGAGTTAGGATCGAAAATCCCTTCCGTACCGCCCGCCAGGCCTTCCGGGGTGCGCGAGTTGCGGGTGCGTTCGTACTGTACCCAGTTATTGGTGGTCACGCCGTTATCCCAGCCGCCATTCCAGGTCATGGAATAAGTCTGACGATAGAGGCGGTTAGTCTCTTTGCCGTAGTTTTCTTTAACCAGATCGTTGGTATTGGTGTTCTGGGTATCGCCCGCGTAGAGGTTGTTCTGGCGGCTGTAGCCAGATTCAAATTCCAGCGACTGCATCGGTGCAAAGTCCCAGCGCAGCACCCCGTTAATGTCTTTGTTTTCCACACCTTCGCGCCCAGCCGCCAGCGTATCGGCGTAGATCCCGGTACGTTCTGACTGATGGCCCTGGTTAATATCCCACGCGTCGGCCTGGGTTTTATCCAGATTACCGTACAGGCGGAAGCTGACATCGCCGCCGAGCGGACCGGTCAGGTTAAAGTTGGTGCGTTTGGTCGAGCCTTCGTCTTTATGCTCCGGCGCATCCAGATAGGTATCCCACGAACCGTGCCATTCACCGCTGCTCTTTTTGGTGATGATATTCACTACACCGCCCGCAGCACCGTTACCGTAGCGTGCGGCGGCAGGGCCGCGCAGCACTTCGATACGCTCGATCATCTCCGGCGGCACCCAGCCGGTATCGCCCCGGGTATCGCGCTCGCCGCGCCAGCCCAGACGCACGGAGTTACGGCTGGTGACGGGCTTGCCGTCGATCAGGATCAGCGTGTTTTCCGGTCCCATGCCGCGAATATCAATTTGCCGGTTATTGCCGCGCTGACCGCTGGTGGAGTTGCCGGTCAGGTTCACACCGGGCATTGTGCGGATGATTTCAGAGACATCGCGAGCGGGAGGGTTTTTGCGGATCTCGTCGGCCGTGATCGTGGAAACGCCGGGAGCCTGAAGGTTTTGCTGTGCGGCGGTCACCACCATGGTTTCGCCATCGGGGGATGTTTCTGTTGCGTCTTGCGCATATAGCGGAAGCGCGACCCCATAAATTCCCAGATTGACCAGCAAGGTCAGGGAATGGATTTTTTTATTCATTTTGAGTCCTGCTTTTCTTTGCCGCATCCCCGTTGGATCCATCCCAAAGGTTGGAGTGCTGGCATTATCATGGCCTGGTTGCTGAGAAACGTTCCGTTCCTGCGAAACTCTCAGCCCATAGCATGTTTTTAAGATTTTGCGCTGCCACCGCGCGCCAATACGCTATTGCAAATGCAAATAGTTATCAATAATATTATCAACAAAATTTGATGTGGATTAAAAACACGTCAGTAAACATAGGGTTAATAACGTGGTGAATTCATCAACAGGAAGCGACGCCTGGTGGGAATCAAAAACCGGTCCGCAGGTGGTGCGGGAAGGGGAGAATTATCGGGCCACTTTCTACTGGCGCGATCCGGCGGGTACACAGAATTCATCGCCGCTGCGCCGGGTGTGGCTCTACATTACCGGCGTTACCGATCATCACCAGAACGCCACGCCGCAGACGCTGCAACGTCTTGCTGATACTGATATCTGGCAGGGAGACGTGCTGCTTCCGCCCGGCTGGCGCGGCAGCTACTGTTTTATTCCTTCCGCGCGGGAAGACGATTTTTCCGCCGCCGTATTCCTCAATGATGCGCCGGATCGCGCTGCCCTGCGCGAGGGCTGGCGCAGGCTACTGCCGCACGCGGTGGCCGATCCGCTGAATCCACAGAGCTGGAAAGGCGGGCGTGGTCACGCGGTGTCGGCGCTGGAGATGCCCGACGCGCCGTGCCAGCCTGGCTGGACGACGCCAGCAGACGTGGGCACGCCGCCGCAGCCGATCTCGTGGCGCAGCGCCCGGCTGGGAAATGTGCGCCGGGTGTGGATCTTCACCACGGGTGAAGAAAACAACCCGCAACGTCCGCTGGCCATTTTGCTCGACGGGCAGTTCTGGGCGGAAAGTATGCCGGTCTGGTCGCCGCTGACGGCGCTCACCCGACAGGGCCAGCTTCCCGCCGCCGTTTATGTGCTCATCGATGCCATTGATACCGCTCATCGCAGCGTTGAACTGCCGTGCAACGCCGATTTCTGGCTGGCGGTACAGGAGGAGCTGCTGCCGCAGGTATACGCGCGCGCTCCCTTTACCGACAATCCCGCCGCCACCCTGGTTGCCGGGCAGAGCTTCGGCGGCCTCTCTGCACTGTATGCGGCGCTGCACTGGCCGCAGCGTTTCGGCTGCGTGCTAAGCCAGTCGGGATCGTACTGGTGGCCGCATCGCGGCGGGCAGCAGCAGGGAGAGCTGATTGCGCAACTGGCACGCGGCGACGTCCGGCCGCAAGGCTTGCGCATTGTGCTGGAAGCGGGCGAGCGCGAGCCGATCATCCTGCGCGCGGGTCAGGCGATGCGCGAACAGCTACGTAAAAGCGGACAAACGGTTGAATGGCGGCAGGTGACAGGCGGGCACGATGTGCTGTGCTGGCGCGGCGGGCTGACCGCTGGCCTGATCCACCTCTGGCAGCCGCAAAAATAACAGGAGTCAGTCATGCAAATCAGTAACCCTTTCGACGATCAAAAGGGGCAATTTTATATTCTGCAAAATGCGCAGCAGCAGTTCAGCCTCTGGCCTGCGCAGTGTGCGCTGCCGGAAGGCTGGGAGATCGTCTGCCAGCCGCAATCGCCGGAAATCTGCAACGACTGGCTGGCGACCCGCTGGACCACGTTACTTCCCGCCCATTATGTCCGCTAAGGAAAAGATGATGACCACACGCCTGCCGCTGGTAGCCGCTCAGCCAGGGATCTGGATGGCGGAAAAACTCTCCACCCTGCCCAACGCCTGGAGCGTGGCACACTATGTCGAACTGCGCGGCGAGCTGGATGCCGATTTGCTGGCAGAAGCGATTGTTGCCGGGATGAAACAGGCCGACACCCTGCGGATGCGTTTTACCGAAGAAGAAGGCGAGGTCTGGCAGTGGGTGGATGAGCACGCTGACTTTGAGCTCCCCGAACGGATTGACTGCCGGGGCGAGGCCGATGCGCCCGGCGCGGCGCGGGCGTTAATGCAGCGCGATCTCGACCAGAATCTGCGCGTTGACGGCGGTCACCCGCTGGTGTGCCATAAGCTGATTCAGGTGGGCGACGATAGCTGGTACTGGTATCAGCGTTACCATCATTTGCTGGTGGATGGCTTCAGTTTCCCGGCAATTACCCGCCAGATCGCTATGATTTACCGGGCCTGGCAGCGCGGCGAGGCGACGCCTGCATCACCCTTCACGCCGTTTGCTGAAGTGGTTGAAGAGTATCAGCAATACCGCGAAAGCGCAGGCTGGACCCGCGATGCACAATTCTGGGCGCAGCAGCGCAAACAGCTTCCGCCCCCGGCATCGCTCTCATCCGCGCCGCTGCCGGGCAGAGCCGCAAGCAGCGATATTTTACGCCTGAAACTCAGCGCCAGCCGCAGCGCGTTTAGCCAGCTGGCGAGCGCCGCGCCAACGTGCCAGCGTACCGATCTGGCGCTGGCGCTGGTGGCGCTCTGGCTGGGGCGGCTGTGCGGGCGCACCGACTACGCCGCCGGGTTTATCTTTATGCGCCGGATGGGATCGGCGGCGCTTTCAGCGACCGGCCCGGTGCTGAACGTCCTGCCGCTGGCGGTGACCCTCGATCCTGGTGAGACTCTGGCGCAGCTGGCAACGCGTCTCGCCGCTCAGCTTAAAAAAATGCGCCGTCATCAGCGCTATGACGCAGAGCAGATTGTCCGCGACAGCGGGCGGGCGGCGGGCGATGAGCCGCTGTTTGGCCCGGTATTTAATATCAAAGTCTTTGAGTATCAGCTCGATCTCGACGGCATCACTGCCACCACGCATACCCTGGCGACCGGCCCGGTCAACGATCTCGAACTGGCGCTGTTCCCGGATGAACAGGGCGGGCTGACGCTGGAAGTGCTGGCGAATCAGCAGCGCTACGATGAAGCGACCCTGACGGCGCACGTGGCCCGTCTGAGTGCGCTGCTGGCGCAGTTTGCCGCGCAGCCGCAGTTGCGCTGCGGCGAGGCGGAGTTAATTTCCGCTGAAGAACGGCAGCAGATAGCGCAAATCAATAGCACCGCGCGGGAACTGCCGCCCGCCACGCTCAGTTCGCTGGTGGCATCGCAGGCGCAAAAAACGCCGGACGCCCTGGCGCTTGCGGATGCGCATTATCAGCTCAGCTACCGTGAAATGCGCCAGCAGGTGCTGGCGCTGGCGCAGTTGCTGCGTGAGAAGGGCGTTCGGCCCGGCGACAGCGTGGCAGTGGCGCTGCCGCGCTCGGTGTTTTTGACCCTGGCGCTGCACGCCATCGTGGAAGCGGGGGCCGCGTGGCTGCCGCTTGATACCGGCTACCCGGACGACCGTCTGCACATGATGCTGGAAGATGCCCGTCCGCCGTTACTGCTGACCTCCGCCGATCAGCTGGCGCGTTTTAACATGCTCCCCGGCCTGCAAACGCTCTGCTACAGCGCCATGCTGCCGCCGTCGGAGGATGCGCCGCTGGCATTATCCCGTCCGCAGCATACGGCTTATATTATTTTTACCTCCGGCTCCACCGGTCGCCCGAAAGGGGTGATGGTCGGCCAGCAGGCCATTGTGAACCGCCTGCTATGGATGCAGGATCATTACCCGCTGGATGCGTCTGATGTGGTGGCGCAGAAAACGCCGTGCAGTTTTGACGTCTCGGTGTGGGAGTTTTTCTGGCCGTTCATCGCCGGGGCGAGCCTGGTGATGGCGGAGCCGGACGCGCACCGCGATCCGCTCGCCATGCAGCGTTTCTTTGCCCATTACGGCGTGACCACCACTCATTTTGTTCCCTCCATGCTGGCGGCGTTCGTCGCCTCGCTCGACCCGGCATCGGCGCAGGCAAGTTGCCGGACGCTGAAGCGCGTTTTTTGCAGCGGCGAAGCCCTGCCTGCCGCGCTGTGCCGCGAATGGGAGCAGCTTACCGGAGTGGCGCTGCATAACCTGTATGGGCCGACGGAAGCGGCGGTGGACGTCAGCTGGTATCCGGCTTTTGGCGCGGAACTGGCGGCGGTGACGGGTAACAGCGTGCCGATTGGCTATCCGGTGTGGAATACCGGGCTGCGTATTCTGGATGCGACCATGCGCCCGCTGCCGCCCGGCGTGGCGGGCGATCTCTACCTGACCGGCGTACAGCTGGCGCAGGGCTATCTGGGTCGCCCGGATCTGACGGCCAGCCGTTTTATCGCCGATCCTTTCGCGCCGGGCGAACGGATGTACCGCACCGGCGACGTCGCGCGCTGGCTGGACAACGGCGCGGTGGAGTATTTAGGTCGCAGCGACGATCAGCTAAAAATTCGCGGTCAGCGTATTGAGCTGGGCGAGATTGACCGGGTGATGCTGTCGCTGCCGGACGTGGCGCAGGCCGTCACCCACGCCTGCGTCTTCAATAAAGCGGCGGCCGTCGGCGGTGACGCGCGTCAGTTGGTTGGCTATATCGTCACCGACAGCGGCCTGCCGCCGGATACCGATGCGTTGCTGGCGCTGCTGCGCGAACGTCTTCCGCCGCATATGGTGCCGGTGGTGCTGATCGCGCTTAGCGAACTGCCGCTGAGCGCCAACGGCAAGCTGGATCGTAAAGCGCTTCCCCTGCCGACGCTGACGGCGAAAAATAGCGGTCGTCCGCCACGGCCCGGCACGGAATCGACGGTGGCGCAGGCGTTCTCGCGGCTATTAGGCTGTGAGGTCAATGACGTGGAGGCGGACTTCTTCGCGCTTGGTGGGCATTCGCTGCTGGCGATGCGGCTGGCAGCACAGCTGAGCCGCGAGTTCTCACGCCAGGTGACGCCGGGGCAAATCATGGTCGCCTCCGGGGTAGGCAAACTGAGCGAACTGCTGGATTCGGCCACCGGCGACGATCGGGCCGCGCGGCTGGGCTATGAAACGCGGTTGCCGCTGCGTGAGGGCCACGGGCCGACGCTGTTCTGCTTCCATCCGGCATCCGGCTTCGCGTGGCAGTTCAGCGTGCTGGCGCGTTATCTCCCGTCGCGCTGGTCAATCACCGGCATTCAGTCGCCGCGTCCTGAAGGCCCGATGGCAACGGCGGCCACGCTTGACGAGGTCTGCGATCGCCACCTGGCGACGCTGCTGGCGCAGCAGCCGCACGGCCCGTACTACCTGTTTGGCTACTCGCTGGGCGGTACTCTGGCCCAGGGCATTGCCGCGCGTTTACGCCAGCGGGGAGAGGAGGTCGCTTTTCTCGGCCTGCTCGACACCTGGCCGCCGGAAACGCAAAACTGGGCGGAGAAAGAGGCCAACGGGCTGGACCCGGAAGTGCTGGCGGAAATCGACCGCGAGCGCGAAGCGTTTCTCGCTGCCCGGCAGGGAATGGCCTCCGACGATCTGTTCAGCGCGATTGAAGGCAACTACGCCGACGCGGTGAGGTTACTGACCACCGCGCACAGCGTACCGTTTGACGGCAAGGCCACGCTGTTCGTCGCCGACCGCACGCTGCCCGCCGGAATGGACCCGCATAACGCCTGGGCACCGTGGATCGCAGAACTGGAGGTTTATCATCAGGACTGCGCTCACGTAGAGATTATTTCCCCGCAGGCGTTCACCGCAATTGGCCCGGTGCTGAGGGAAATTCTGGGGTGAGGAAAGTTGCCGGGGCAACCCGGCAGCTTTTACCCGCATGCAGCCGACGGGCGCAGCGAATTAATACCTTCCCAGCGGCACCACCAGCGGCGTATGCGCTACCGGATCGTCGATAATCATGCACTTCATGCCGTAGATTTTTTCAATCAGCGCCGCCGTCACAATCTCCTTCGGCGCGCCTTCCGCGATAATTTTGCCGTCGCGCAGGGCGATAAGGTGAGTGGCGTAGCGGCAGGCCTGATTGAGATCGTGAAGGACCGCCGCCAGGGTGTAGCCTTTCTCGCGGTTCAGCTCGCTTAATAATTCCAGCAGCTCGATCTGATGGCTGATGTCCAGCCAGGTGGTTGGCTCGTCCAGCAGCATAATGGCAGTTTCCTGAGCCAGCACCATGGCGATCCACGCGCGCTGGCGCTGGCCGCCGGAGAGAGTGTCCACATTCTGCGCGGCGAGATCGGTGATGCGGGTGGCCTGCATCGCGCGGGTGACCGCCTGCTCATCTTCCTGCCGCCAGCGGGAAAACATCGGCTGATGCGGGTAGCGACCGCGCGCCACCAGTTCCTGCACGGTAATGTCGCCGGGTGTGGTGGCATTCTGCGCCAGCAGCCCGATACGCTTCGCCACCTCTTTACTGGCGTAGCGCTGGATCTGTTCACCGTCGAGATATACCTGGCCGTGAAGCGGCGTCATCAGGCGGCTTAAGGTGCGCAGCAGCGTTGATTTTCCGCAGCCATTAGGCCCGATAATAGCGGTGAAATGGCCGTCGGGGATGGCTACGCTGAGTGATTCCGCGATGGTTTTTTTACCGTATGCCAGCGTTAGCTGGTCGCCGTGCAAACGGGCTGGCGTGTCGGTCATTTTTTACGTGACTCCTGAATTAACAAAGCGATGAGGTAAATCCCGCCGAGGCTGACGGTAACCACGCCCACCGGAAGCTGATACGGCAAAAAGAACCGCTGGGCGCAGAGATCGGCGGCCAGCAGGAGCGTCGCACCGCACAGCGCAGACTGGGTTAAGCCCCAGCGCGCGGTGCCGCAAAGACGTCGCGCAATGTGCGGGGCAACCAGCGCGATAAAGGAAATCGGTCCGGCGAGGGCGGTGGACGCGGCGGTCAATAGCACCGCCACCAGCATGAGCAGCAGCCGCGAGCGTTCGACGCTGACGCCAAGCGCGCAGGCGGTGTCGTCGCCCATTTCCAGCAGCCGCAGCCGACGCACTAAGAGCGCGGCGCAGGCCAGCATAAGAAAAATCAGCGGCGCGGCGGGCCAGGTTTTTGCCCACGTCAGGCCGTTGAGCGAACCGGCGTACCACAGCCCGGCAGAAAGCGCGGTTTCCAGCGAGGCTTTTAATAACAGCCAGGTATTGAACGCCATCAACATCGCGCGGATGCCGATACCGATAATAATCAGGCGGAAAGTCTCGATGCCGTTGCGCCACGCCAGTCCCCACACCAGCAGCGACGTCAGAATGCCGCCTGCCATTGCCGCCAGCGTAATGGCGGTAAGATGCTGACCAAAAAAGACCATCGCCACCAGTACGCCGCTCCATGCGCCGGTGTTAAGGCCCATTACATCCGGGCTGCCGAGCGGGTTGCGCATCAGCGACTGGAAAATCGCGCCGCTGACGCCCAGCGCCGCGCCGGTCACCAGCGCCATCAGCACGCGCGGCAAGCGCCATTCGGTGACCACCAGCGTAACGTTACGCGGCGCGTTGCCGAACAGAGCGTCGAGCACCTGCGCGGGCGGGAGCGTCACCGCGCCGCTGCACAGACTCCACAGCGCCAGCAGCAGACTGCCCGCGATCAGAAAACCGCAGCTGAAGATCAGACGTCGGGAAAGCCGGGTCACTTCATTCCTCCCGCCGCACGGCGGCGTACCAGCCAGATCAGCACCGGTGCGCCAATAAACGCGCTGACCACTGAAACGCGCAGTTCCCCCGGCACCAGCACCCGGCCGAGGATATCGGCAAACAACAGCAGCGAAGGGGTTGCCAGCAAGGTGGCGGGCAGGGACCAGCGGTGATCGGCTCCCATTAGCCAGCGGGAAATATGCGGCATCATCAGGCCGATAAAAGCAATCGGTCCGACTACCGCCGTGGCGCTGCCGCACAGCACGGTGATAGTCAGTAAACCGATGAGCTGGGTGCGGGCGACTTTACTGCCCAGCGCGGTGGCGGTGTCGCTGCCGAGACTTAAGCTGTTCAGGCTGCGGCTTAGCGCCAGCGCGACGGCGGCGGCAATCGTCACCGGCAGCACCACCACTTTCAGGGTTTGCAGGGTGCGAATATCAAGGGTGCCAGCCTGCCAGAAGCGGAGCTGGTCGTAGACGTCAGGATTGAGCAGCGCAATGCCGCTTGATAAGCCTTCGAGCACCGCTGCCAGCGCCACCCCTGCCAGCGTCAGGCGGACAGGGCTGAGCTGCCCTCCGCCCTGGCTGCCGGTAAAGGCGACCAGCAACGTTGCCGCCAGCGCGCCACCAAAGGCCAGCAGGAGCTGCTGTTGCGGCGAAGAGATACCGAGCAGCGCGGCGCCCAGCACGATGGCAAAGCTGGCACCGGCATTGACGCCGAGAATGCCTGGATCGGCGAGCGGGTTGCGGGTCAGCGTTTGCATCAGCGCTCCCGCCAGCCCCAGCGCACCACCTGCCAGCAGACCGGCCAGCGTGCGCGGCAGGCGGGCATCGAGCACGATGGTACAGTCGGCGCTGCGGCAGGTGCCGCTGAATGCGTCAACGACTACAGAGACAGGCAGCGGTTTCGCGCCGGTCAGCAGGCTGAGCGCGGCGGCTACCAGCAACAGCAGCAGTAATCCCGGCAGCGCAATGGCCCGGATCGGGGAAGGGGAGTGCGACATAACAGCTTCCAGTGCATGATAATGATAGTAATTATCGTTATCGATCTTATCGGGTTATGGTAGCATGTGCCGCCACGGAATTGGTATACACAAAATTATCCGCAATGCATTCCCACTGCGAATGTGTTGCCATAAGGCATTCTCATGAACCGACAATCCTGGCTGCTCAATCTCAGCTTGCTGAAGACCCATCCCGCGTTTCGCGCCGTTTTTCTTGCCCGCTTTATTTCCATTCTGTCGCTCGGTTTGCTGGGAGTGGCTGTTCCCGTTCAGATCCAGATCATGACCCATTCCACCTGGCAGGTGGGGCTTTCCGTCACCCTGACCGGTAGCGCGATGTTTATCGGCCTGATGCTCGGCGGCGTGCTGGCGGATCGCTACGAGCGTAAGAGGCTGATCCTGCTGGCGCGTGGCACCTGTGGCATCGGTTTTATCGGCCTGTGCCTGAATGCGCTGCTCCCGGAGCCGTCGCTGATAGTGATCTATTTACTGGGTTTATGGGATGGTTTCTTCGCCTCGCTTGGGGTGACGGCGCTGCTGGCGGCGACGCCCGCGCTGGTCGGGCGCGAAAATCTGATGCAGGCGGGGGCGATTACCATGCTCACCGTGCGGCTGGGATCGGTGATTTCGCCGATGCTCGGCGGTCTGCTGCTGGCAACCGGCGGTGTGGCATGGAACTACGGCCTGGCGGCGGCGGGTACGTTTATTACGCTGCTGCCGCTGTTAAGCCTTCCCCGACTGCCGCCTCCGCCGCAGCCGCGCGAGCATCCGCTGAAATCGCTGGTGGCCGGTTTTCAGTTCCTGCTGCGCAGTCCGCTGATTGGCGGTATTGCGCTGCTCGGCGCGCTGTTAACGATGGCCAGCGCCGTGCGGGTGCTTTACCCGGCGCTGGCGCTGAACTGGCAGATGTCGGCGGCGCAAATTGGTTTATTATATGCCGCCATTCCACTTGGCGCGGCGCTGGGCGCGTTGACCAGCGGCAGGCTGGCGCACAGCGAGCGTCCGGGGCTAATTATGTTGGCAACCACGCTGGGATCGTTTCTGGCGATGGGGCTGTTTGCCCTGATGCCGATGTGGGAGTTGGGCGCGCTGTGCCTGGCGCTGTTTGGCTGGCTGAGCGCGATTAGCTCGCTGCTGCAATACACCCTGATCCAGACCCAGACCCCGGAAGCGATGCTGGGCCGCATTAACGGCCTGTGGACGGCGCAGAACGTCACTGGCGATGCCATCGGCGCGGCGCTGCTGGGCGGGCTGGGTGCGGTGATGACCCCGGTTGCTTCCGCCAGCGTGAGCGGGTGGGGGCTGGTTATCGTCGGGTTCGCGCTGCTGTTACTGCTGCGCGAACTGCGTCATTTTCGCCAGTCGCCTCCCTCCGTGGAAGCGACGCAGGGTTAATTAAACTGCGCGGACAGACGCTGTAACACCCGCATGGCGCTGTAATAGTCGAGGCGGAAGGTTTCGGTGCCCAGCGCCCAGACCCGCTTGTTTTGTACCGCAGGCAGGTGCGCCAGTAGCGGGTTGGCGTACACCGCATCGACATCTTTCTGGTCGCCCGCGAAGAGGAACAGCGACTGACCGTTCAGCCCCGCCGCCAGATTTTCGCCGCCGAGCTGAATAATGTCGTGACGTTTGCCCTGGCTCTGGCTGGTTTGCAGCCCGGCAGGCAGCGTTGCCAGCGTGAAGCCGAGCTGCTGAAGCAGCTTGCCCTGCGCCGATCCGGCGGTCCACAGGTTGGCGCTACGGGCGGCGGCAGTATAAACCAGTGCGCTAACCGGCTGCGGCGGCAGTTTCATCTGCTGCTTCACGCGGGCAAGCTGCTGGTCAAATTCGGCAATACGGGCGGCAGCCTGCTTTTCCTGACCGGTCATGGCGCCGAGCAGGGTCAGCAGTTGCTGCCAGCTTTTATCGTCGTAGTTGATGATAAGCGTGGGGGCGATGGCAGAGAACTGATCGTACAGCGCCAGCGCGGAATCGCCGCCGGTGGCGCTGACAAGGATCAGGTCCGGCATTTGCGCCGCTACCGCTTCAGCGCTCGGTTCGCCGATATACAGCCGGGCGACCTGACGTTTTTTGGCGACATCGCTCCACTGGCGTAAAAAGCCCTGATTATCGGAAAAGCGGTTGTTGGGGGCGGTCGCGCCGCTGGCGATCACCGGCGCGTCGATAGCCAGCAGGGAGCCGGTGAGCGTAACGCTGGTCGAGACAATACGCAGCGGCTTGCTTTCCAGAGTCTGTGTGCCATGGCTGTCGGTGATTTGCCGCGGCCAGTCCGCCGCCAGCGCTGAGGTTACTCCTAAAAGAAAAATACCCAGTATGAGCAGTGATTTACGCCAGAAAGAGGTTGAGTTCACGAACCAGAGTCCTGTTTTGTAGAGGTGAATGCTTCTCATTTTCAGCGTTGATTCACGCGGATGCAAGCGTTAGCCGCACAAGATGCTATTCCTGGCGGTTGACACAGCGCACATTTACTTTTAGGTTAGCGAGCCAAAATATAATGATAATTATTATCTTTACCGTTTTTGGAGAAGAATATGGAAACGTCATTGGCTGAGGATCGTCAGCAGGCAAACGCGACGCTGAATGCAGACCGTTTTCTTTTTATGTCGCCGTTTCGCAGCTTCACAACCACCGGCTGCTTTACGCGCGTCACTCAACCCGCCGAAGGTGGCGATGACGCGCACGGCGCGTTCCAGCAGACGCTGAATCAGGCGTTTGCTAATGCCAGGGCTGCCGGTATCGATAAGCCGGTGCTGGTGGGGGCGATCCCGTTCGACACCACCCAGCCCAGCGAACTGTTTATTCCCGAAAGCTGGCAGGACTTCTCGCGCAAGGAAAAGCAGCAGTCGGCGCGTTATTTCCTCAGGCAGACGCCGCTGAACGTCACCGCCCGCCGGGAGATCCCGCAGCAGGAGGCGTTTATGGCGATGGTGGCCCGCGCCGCCGCGCTGACCGCCACCCCGGATGTCGATAAGGTGGTGTTATCCCGCCTGATTGAAATTGATACCGACGCGCCGGTGAACAGCGGTGAAATGCTGGAGCGCCTGATTGCGCAGAATCCGGCCAGTTATAACTTCCACCTGCCGCTTGGCGACGGCGGTGTGTTACTGGGTGCCAGCCCGGAACTGCTGCTGCGCAAAGAAGGCGCACAGTTCAGCTCGCTGCCGCTGGCAGGCTCCGCGCGTCGTCAGCCGGATGACGTTCTGGATCGCGAGGCGGGCAACAAACTGCTGGCGTCGGAAAAAGATCGCCACGAGCACGATCTCGTCACCCAGGCGATGAAAACGGTGCTGGCACCGCGCAGCCGCAATTTAAGCCTGCCGGATTCGCCGCAGCTGATCACCACGCCGACGCTCTGGCATCTCGGTACGCCGGTCACCGGCGAGTGCGGGACGCAGGAAAACGCGCTGTCGCTGGCCTGTCTGCTGCATCCGACCCCTGCGCTGAGCGGCTTCCCACATCAGGTCGCCAAAAAACTGATCGCCGAACTGGAGCCGTTTAACCGCGAGCTGTTCGGCGGCATCGTCGGCTGGTGTGACGATCAGGGTAACGGCGAGTGGGTAGTGACAATCCGCTGCGCGCGGCTGCATCAGAACAGCGTGCGCCTGTTCGCCGGGGCCGGAATTGTGCCTGCGTCATCCCCGGTCGCGGAATGGCGTGAGACGGGCGCGAAGCTCTCCACCATGCTGAATGTTTTTGGCTTACAGTGAGAATTGACGATGAGTATTCCCTTTACCCGCTGGCCTGAAGAGTTTGCCCGTCTTTACCGTGAGAAGGGCTACTGGCAGGATCTGCCGCTGACCGATATCCTCACCCGTCATGCCGATAGTGAGCATACGGCGGTGATTGAAGGCGAGCGGCAACTAAGCTACCGCCAACTGAATCAGGCGGCGGATAACCTCGCCCGCGCCCTGCAACGTCAGGGGATCAAACCGGGTGAAACGGCGCTGGTGCAGTTGGGTAACGTGGCGGAACTGTATATCACCTTTTTTGCGCTGCTGAAGATTGGGGCTGCGCCGGTCATGGCGCTGTTTAACCATCAGCGTTCTGAACTGAATGCCTACGCGACGCAAATCGAACCGGCGCTGCTGATTGCCGACCGCGAACACGCCCTGTTTACCCACGACGATTTTCTTAATCAGTTTGTGACGGATCATAATTCGGTCCGGGTGGTGCTGCTGCGCAACGATAGCGGCGAGCACGATCTCAGCGCGGCCATCGCCACGCCTGCCGGGGACTTTACCGCCACGCCGTCGCCCGCCGATGAAATCGCTTATTTCCAGCTCTCCGGCGGCACGACCGGCACGCCGAAGCTGATCCCGCGTACCCACAATGATTACTACTACAGCGTGCGGCGCAGTAATGAAATCTGTCATTTCGATCGGCAGACGCGCTTTCTGTGCGCGCTGCCTGCTGCCCATAACTACGCCATCAGTTCCCCCGGCGCGCTTGGCGTTTTTCTTGCCGGCGGAACGGTGGTGCTGGCGGCCGATCCCAGCCCCGGGCTGTGCTTTGCGCTGATCGAACAGCATCAGATCACGGCGGCGGCGCTGGTGCCGCCTGCCGTCAGTCTGTGGCTCCAGGCGATTCAGGAGGAGGGCAGCAATGCTCAACTGGCCTCTCTTACGCTGCTTCAGGTAGGCGGCGCGCGGCTGTCGGCAACGCTTGCGGCGCGGGTTGGTGAGGAAATTGGCTGCCAGTTGCAGCAGGTCTTCGGCATGGCGGAAGGGCTGGTGAACTATACCCGGCTGGACGATCCGCTGGATCGCATCATCAATACGCAGGGCCGCCCGATGTGCCCGGACGATGAAGTCTGGGTTGCTGACGCTGACGGCAATCCGCTGCCGCGCGGCGAAGTAGGCCGTCTGATGACCCGTGGCCCGTATACCTTCCGTGGCTATTTCAAAAGCCCGGAACATAACGCCAGTGCGTTTGATGAGAACGGTTTTTACTGCTCCGGGGATCTGATTTCCATCGACGAGCAGGGCTACATCACCGTGCAGGGTCGCGAGAAAGATCAGATTAATCGCGGCGGTGAGAAGATCGCCGCTGAAGAAATTGAAAATCTGCTGCTGCGCCATGAGTCGGTGATCCACGCCGCGCTGGTCAGCATGGAAGACGATTTGATGGGCGAGAAAAGCTGCGCCTGGCTGGTGGTCAACGCGCCGCTGCGTGCGGTGCAGGTGCGCCGTTTCCTGCGCGAGCAGGGCGTAGCCGAATATAAATTGCCGGATCGCGTGGAGTGTGTGGAGGCCTTGCCGCTCACGCCGGTCGGTAAAGTCGATAAAAAACAGTTGCGTCAGTGGCTGGCGTCCCGTTCGCCGGTCTGAAGGAGATAACGAGTCATGGCAATTCCAAAACTACAGGGCTATGCGCTGCCCACCGCAGGCGATGTGCCGGAAAATAAAGTGAGCTGGGCCATCGACCCCTCGCGCGCTGCGCTGCTGATCCACGATATGCAGGACTATTTTGTCAGCTTCTGGGGCGACAACTGTCCGATGATGGAGCAGGTGATTGCCAATATCGCCGCGCTGCGCCAGTTCTGTAAGCAGCATCACATTCCGGTGTATTACACCGCCCAGCCCAAAGAGCAGAGCGACGAAGATCGCGCCCTGTTGAATGATATGTGGGGGCCGGGGCTGACCCGCTCGCCGGAACAGCAAAAAGTGGTGGCGGAGCTGACGCCGGACGAGGCCGATACCGTGCTGGTGAAGTGGCGCTACAGCGCGTTTCACCGCTCGCCGCTGGAACAGTTACTGAAAGATACCGGGCGGAATCAGCTGATTATTACCGGCGTGTATGCGCACATCGGCTGCATGACTACCGCCACCGACGCGTTTATGCGCGATATTCAGCCGTTTATGGTCGCCGACGCGCTGGCCGATTTCAGCCGTGAAGAACATCTGATGGCGCTGAACTATGTGGCGGGGCGTTCCGGTCGTGTGCTGATGACCGACGAGATCCTTCCCGCGCCGGTTCCGCAAAGCAAAGAGGCGCTGCGCGCGGCGATCCTGCCGTTGCTGGATGAGTCCGACGTGCCTGAGGATGACGAAAATCTCATCGATTACGGGCTGGATTCGGTGCGGATGATGGCGCTGGCGGCGCGCTGGCGTAAAGTCCACGGCGATATTGATTTCGTGATGCTGGCAAAAAATCCGACGCTCGACGCCTGGTGGACGCTGCTTTCCCGCGAGGTGAAATAATGTCCGGCTTCGACTTTCGCGGTAAAACGGTATGGGTGACGGGGGCGGGCAAAGGTATCGGCTTCGCCACCGCACAGGCATTTGCCGACGCGGGCGCGCAGGTCACCGGTTTCGATCTGGCCTTTGAGCGCGAAGAATATCCCTTTGCCACCGAGACGCTGGACGTGTCGGATGCGGCGCAGGTGGCGCAGGTTTGCCAGCGCCTGCTTGCCGGGATCGCCCGGCTCGACGTGCTGGTCAACGCCGCCGGTATTCTGCGCATGGGGGCCACGGACGCCCTGAGTGTCGAAGAGTGGCAGCAAACCTTTGCCGTTAACGTGGGCGGGGCGTTTAATTTCTTCCAGCAGACCATGCCGCAGTTTCGTCGTCAGCAGGGCGGGGCGATTGTCACCGTGGCCTCCGACGCCGCGCATACGCCGCGTATCGGCATGAGCGCTTACGGCGCGTCAAAGGCCGCGCTGAAAAGTCTGGCGCTGACGGTTGGGCTTGAGCTGGCGGGCAGCGGCGTGCGCTGTAATCTGGTTTCACCCGGCTCCACCGACACCGATATGCAGCGCACCCTGTGGCGCAGCGATGACGCGGAACAACTGCGCATTCGCGGCTTTGCAGAGCAGTTTAAGCTGGGCATCCCGCTGGGTAAAATCGCCCGTCCGCAGGAAATTGCCAGCACCATCCTGTTTCTCGCCTCCGACCACGCCAGCCATATCACCTTGCAGGATCTGGTGGTGGACGGCGGCTCGACGCTGGGAGCGTAATGATGATCTGGAAACGCCATTTAACCCTCGACGAACTGAACGCCACCAGCCTGAATACGCTGGTGGCGCACCTCGGTATCGTCTACACCCGCCTCGGCGACGATACGCTGGAAGCTGAGATGCCGGTAGACGCGCACACCCATCAGCCGTTCGGTTTACTGCACGGCGGGGCGTCGGCGGCGCTGGCTGAAACGCTGGGGTCGATGGCGGGCTACCTGATGACCCGCGAAGGGCAGTGCGTGGTCGGCATGGAACTCAACGCGTCGCACCACCGGGCGGTGTCGCAGGGGAAAGTGCGCGGCGTCTGCCAGCCGCTGCACCTCGGACGGCAAAATCAGAGCTGGGAAATTGGGGTATTCGACGAGCAGGGAAGACGCTGCTGCACCTGCCGGTTAAGTACGGCGGTGCTGGGTTAAACATTCCCTTCTCAATGCCTGTCACGCTGCGCTGTCGAATGGCGCGGCCTTTTTACCGCCTAAAGTGATCCCGTTAACATTGTCATGTAAATAAACGGTCTTAACTCCGTTCCTGAACGTTTCATAGTTGTTAAATCCCGCGCAATGCTCTAGAAACAAAATGTAACATCTCTCTGGCTCATGCTACGGAACATCACTATGAATAATTCAGGGAAATACCTCATCTGGGCGTTGCTCGCCGTTGTGGGCGCATTCGCTCTGGGCTATATCGCGCTCAATCGTGGCGAACAAATTAACGCGCTGTGGATTGTGGTGGCGTCAATCTGTATCTATCTGATCGCTTACCGTTTTTACGGTCTTTATATTGCCAAAAACGTGCTTGCCGTAGACCCGACGCGGATGACGCCCGCCGTGCGGCATAACGACGGGCTGGACTATGTGCCGACGGATAAAAAAGTGCTGTTCGGTCATCATTTTGCGGCGATTGCCGGGGCGGGGCCGCTGGTCGGGCCGGTGCTGGCGGCGCAAATGGGTTATCTGCCGGGGATGATCTGGCTGCTGGCGGGCGTGGTGCTGGCGGGGGCGGTACAGGACTTTATGGTGCTGTTCGTTTCCACGCGCCGCGACGGGCGCTCGCTGGGCGAACTGGTGAAAGAGGAGATGGGCGCGACAGCGGGGATCATCGCGCTGGTGGCCTGTTTTATGATCATGGTGATCATTCTCGCGGTGCTGGCGATGATCGTGGTGAAAGCCCTGACCCACAGCCCGTGGGGAACTTACACCGTGGCCTTTACCATTCCGCTGGCGCTGTTTATGGGCGTCTATATCCGTTATCTGCGCCCTGGTCGCATTGGCGAGGTATCGGTAATTGGCCTGGTGCTGCTGATTTTCGCGATTATTTCCGGCGGCTGGGTGGCGGAAAGCCCGACATGGGCACCGTATTTTGACTTTACTGGCGTGCAGTTGACCTGGATCCTCGTGGGCTACGGTTTTGTGGCGGCGGTGCTGCCGGTCTGGCTGCTGCTGGCTCCGCGCGATTACCTCTCAACCTTCCTGAAAATCGGCACCATTATTGGGCTGGCGATCGGCATTCTGATTATGCGCCCGACCCTGACCATGCCCGCGCTGACGAAATTTATTGATGGCACCGGCCCGGTATGGACCGGGAACCTGTTCCCGTTCCTGTTTATCACCATCGCCTGTGGTGCGGTGTCAGGTTTCCACGCGCTGATCTCTTCCGGCACCACGCCGAAGATGCTGGCGAATGAAAATCAGGCCTGTTTTATCGGCTACGGCGGGATGCTGATGGAATCCTTCGTGGCGATTATGGCGCTGGTGGCGGCCTGTATTATCGATCCGGGCGTTTACTTTGCCATGAACAGTCCGATGGTGGTGCTGGCTCCGGCGGGAACCGCAGACGTGGTGGCATCAGCCGCGCAGGTGGTGAGCAGCTGGGGCTTTAGTATCACGCCGGACACGCTGAATCAGATCGCCAGCGAAGTGGGCGAGCAGTCGATTATCTCCCGTGCGGGCGGTGCGCCAACGCTGGCGGTAGGCATGGCCTATATTCTGCACGGGGCGCTTGGCGGGATGATGGATGTCTCTTTCTGGTATCACTTCGCCATTCTGTTTGAAGCGCTGTTCATTCTGACGGCGGTGGATGCCGGGACCCGCGCAGCACGCTTTATGTTGCAGGATCTGCTGGGCGTGGTTGCACCTGGTCTGAAGCGCACCGATTCTCTCCCCGCAAACCTGCTGGCAACGGCGCTGTGCGTGCTGGCCTGGGGCTACTTCCTGCATCAGGGCGTGGTCGATCCGCTCGGCGGCATCAACACGCTGTGGCCGCTGTTTGGCATCGCCAACCAGATGCTGGCGGGAATGGCGCTGATGCTGTGCGCGGTGGTCCTGTTCAAAATGAAGCGTCAGCGTTATGCGTGGGTGGCACTGGTGCCTACCGCCTGGCTGCTGATTTGTACCCTGACGGCGGGCTGGCAGAAAGCCTTTAGCGCAGATGCGAAAGTCGGTTTCCTGGCGATTGCCAATAAATTCCAGGCCATGATCGACAGCGGAAACATTCCGCCGCAGTATACCGAGTCGCAGCTGGCGCAACTGGTCTTTAACAACCGTCTCGACGCGGGTCTGACCATCTTCTTTATGGTGGTGGTGGTGGTGCTGGCGCTGTTCTCGATTAAAACCGCGCTGGCGGCGCTGAAGCACAGCGGCGTGACGGCAAAAGAGACGCCGTACGAGCCGATGCCGGAAAATCTGGCGCAGATTGTGGCGCAGTCAAAAGGCGCGCATTAAGTTAACGGATGCCCCTCTCCCGAAACGGGAGAGGGGTACGACCCCGGAGCATCTATGTTCGACACACTTTCTAAAGCAGGTAAGTACCTGGGACAGGCCGCCAAAATGATGATCGGCGTGCCGGATTACGACAACTATGTGGAGCATATCCGCATCACCCACCCGGACCAGACGCCGATGACCTGGGAAGAGTTTTTTCGCGAACGCCAGGATGCACGCTACGGCGGTAAGGGCGGCGTGAAGTGCTGTTAAATCAGCAGGCTAATTTGCGCCTGGGTACAGCCATAAATCGCCGCCAGCTTTTCGCGGGTGCGCTTCTGCGGACGGGAGTCCGGCGATTCAAGCTGTGAAACGGCGGACTGGCTGATCCCCAGTTTTTGCGCCACGTCCTGCTGTGACAGCCCGTTATAAATACGCCAGGCGGCCTGTAAACTCACCTCGTCATTGCACATAATGCTGACAATTTCATCGGGGAGGGAGACGTCATCATATTCGTCGCGTTCAAAAGGGATTTCTTCCCAGCCTTCGGCTTCACTTTCTGATTCGACGTCCGCCATTTGCAGACGCATTTTAAAATAAACGTCGTAGGGGATGACCACGTATTGCGGGTCGCCATTCTCATCTCTGATATACTGCGCTTCCATAGGTTATTCTCTCCTCATGCAGATAAGTGGTAGTGGTTCTGCGCCTGACTGACACGATATAGCCGATATCGGGCATCTCTCCCCGTAGCGTAAAGATTATGCGGTAATCACCCACGCGCAGCCGGTAATGATCTTTGGGCGCCGACAGCTTTTTAATGTCTGGCCTCACTATACGCCGCCCTGAATATAAGTAAATAATAAGATAATTAGATTTTTTAAATTATCTTATGTCGGACAAAACAGAACGGATTGGCGGCAGTGAACAGCGGCAAAAGAAGGGATTACGAGCGGGATCGCAAACGCCTCCGTCAGGCGACAGAGGCTTGCATAAAGCGTGGATTAGCGGCCGAAAAACTCAACCTTTTCAAAGGCGGTGCGCAGGGTTTCCGGGGTCAGGGTGACGGGCAGAAAGTGAATAGATTCGACCGGGCGTAACGTGTGGGCGATGACCCGATCCAGCTCTTCGCGGTTGTTAATATCGACCTCCAGTTCTGCCAGGCGCGTCGGCAGATGAAAGCGCTGATAAGCGGCGTTGAGTTGCGCCAGCACGTCGTCCTGACCGAGCAGGGCGCTCTGCACCAGAATACCGTAGGCCACTTTGGTGCCGTGGAGGAATTTTGCCGTCTGTGGCAGCACCGTCAGCCCGTTATGCACCGCGTGCGCCGCCGCGACGCGGGTGTAACGCTCGCCAAGCCCGCCGACCATACCGCCGCCCGCAATGATCGCATCCACCACGTCGCGAAACGCCTGGCTTAGCACACCGCGCTGTTGATCGGCCAGCGCCTCCTCGCTTTTCGCCAGCAGCACATCGCGGATAGCCAGCGCGCCATTGATGCCGAGGCGCACCGTCAGCGACAGGGTTTCCGGCTGCGGAGCCAGCACCACCGCTTCATACCATTTCGCCAGCGTATCGCCGATGCCCGCCAGCAGATATTCCGCCGGGGCGTTGAGGATAATCTGCGGCTCGACCAGCACGAGGACGTTGGCATCGTCGAAAATGTCAAAATGCAGCGCCTGACCGGCATCGTTGTACCACACCGAAAGGGGCGTCCAGGCGGCGCAGGTCGCGGCAATGGTGGGGATCGCCACGAACGGCAGACCCAGACGCCGCGCCAGCGCTTTGGCGGTATCCAGCAGCGCACCGCCGCCAACGCCAATCACCAGCGCGCGATCGTCCCCCGCGTCCTGCGCCAGTTCTGCCACGTCCGTTTCGCTACAGTGACCGGTAAACAGGCGGTGCTTCGCCCCCGGCGCGTTAAACGCCTCAGGCAGAAAAGGACGCGCACCGGCGATGGCACGTTCGCCGTAAACCCAGAACGCGCGGGAAAGTTGTTCTTTGCTGAAGAAGTCAGTCAGCCGCGCGAGGCTGCCGCTGTGTGAAAAATAGTTGGCGGGGCCGGTGACGACGCGAATATCAGTGTTGCTCATGTGTGTTGTCCTTTTGCGTGATCGCTAACCTGATGTTATGTCTGGACATCTGGATGGCTAATAATATTTTGTTTTATGTTATGCCTTTTCTGTCGTTGCCAGTCAAGTTGAAGGCATGAAATATACGCTAAATCAAAACATTAATATCAGGGAGCGCAGCGATGATAGCCAATCGCCTTGAAATGCGTGGGATCGGCCTGGCCTTTGCAGGCGTGAAGGCGCTCGCCCAGGTTGACTTCACGCTGACCGGCGGTTCAGTCCATGCCCTGACCGGGGCCAACGGCGCGGGCAAGTCCACGCTGATGGCCGTGCTGTCAGGAACATATGACCATTATGAAGGTGAGATCGCCATCAATAATACGGTGGTATCGATCCGCACGCCGCGCGATGCAAAGCGGCTGGGGATCCATCTGGTTCAGCAGGAAGTGGACGTCGCGCTGATCCCCGGTCTGAGCATTGCCGAAAACATTATGCTCGACGCGCTGGCGGAGCCGGGGCACCGCTACCGCTGGGGTGAGATTCACCGTCAGGCGCGGGCGGCTCTGGCCCAGTTGGACGTCACGCTGGACGTTCGACGCACCATTGATAGCTGCTCGCTGGCGGAAAAACAGCAAATTCTGCTGGCGCGGGCGCTGTCGCACCACTGCCGCTTTCTGATCCTTGATGAACCGACCGCGCCGCTGGACAGGCATGAAAGCGAGCGTCTGTTTGCCGTCGTCCGCCGCCTGCAACAGCAGGGCATCGCCGTCGTCTTTATTTCCCATCGCATTCACGAACTGAAAGCCATTTGCGACACCCTGACGGTATTGCGCGACGGCAGGCTGATTGAAAGCGGACCGCTGGCTGCGCTGAGCGCGGAAGCCATCGTCGAGAAAATGCTCGGTCATGAATTGAGTGATATTTACCCACCGCGCCGCCCGCCCTGCGGTGATGAGATCCTGCTTCGCGTGGACGGACTGCACGACGCCACGCTGTTAAAAGATATTTCGCTGCGCCTGCGCAAAGGGGAAATTCTCGGCATTGCCGGGCTGGCGGGGGCGGGCAAAACCGAACTGTGCAAGGCGCTGTTTGGCGCAACGAAGAGCCGCAGCGAGCGCGGGGAGCTTAACGGCCAGCCATGGCGACCGCGCGATCCGGCGGACTCCGTGACGCGCGGGCTGGCGCTGGTGCCGGAAGAGCGGCGCAAAGAGGGCATTTTTGTCGATGAGTCCATCGTCATGAATCTGGCAGTGAGTGCGGATAACACCTTTTCCCGCTGGAGCCTGTTCGGGCATCGTCAGGCGTGGCGCTGGGCGCAGGAAACCATCGCCCGCGTTGGCGTGCGTACTACCGGACCGGGGCAGCAACTGCGGCGCTTATCCGGCGGCAACCAGCAAAAGGTCGCCATCGGCAAATGGCTGCGCGCAAACGCCAGCGTGCTGATTTTTGACGAGCCGACCAAAGGCGTGGATGTCAAAGCCAAAACCGATCTGTTTCAGTTGATCGACGGCCTGGCGCGCGAGGGGCGCGGGGTGATCTATGCGTCCGGCGAATTCAGCGAACTGGTCGGTTTGTGCGACCGAATTTGTGTGCTCTGGGACGGGCGCATTGTGGCGGAAATTGAGGGCGAGGAGGCCCGCGAAGAGACACTTCTTTATTACTCGACCGGAGGAACGGCGGCGTGAGCAAAGCCCTTTCAGTAAACGCGACGGCATCAGGCCGTCAGCAATTTTTCGATTTTCTCTATAAATGGGGCATGTTGCTTACCGTTGTCGCGCTGATCGCCATTTTTGGCGTGGCGTCAGATAATTTCCTCGATCCCTTTAATATCATCAACATCCTGCGCTCCATTGCGATTGTCACGGTGATCGCCGTGGGGGTGTCTGTTTCGCTGACCGTGGGCGGTTTTGATCTCTCGGTGGGGTCGACCGCTTCGCTGGCGAACTCGCTGGTGATTTCCCTGTTTGTCTGGTACGGCTTCGGCACCGGCGAAGCCATTGCGCTGACGCTGGCGCTCTGTACCCTGGTCGGACTGTTTAACGTCTTTTTAATCGTCGTGCTGCGCATTCCCGATATGCTCGCCACTCTGGGCAGTCTGTTTGTGATTCAGGGCGTGGCGATGACCTGGAGCTTCGGCGGCTCGATCACTGAAAACATGGTGCTGCCGAGCGGCGATATGGCGGAAGGCACTATTCCGGCGGCCTTCAGCCTGCTGGGGCAGGTACCAACCATTGTGATTGTGATGCTGGTGGTGACGGTGCTGGCGCAGCTTGGGCTGTCGCTTACTACCCACGGACGGCGGATGTACGCCATTGGCGGTAACCCGGAAGCGGCGCGCCTGTCGGGGATCCGCACCACCCGCTATAAAGTCGCCGCCTATCTGATCGCCTCACTGCTGGCGGGTCTTGGCGGCATTCTGCTGGCCTCGCGCATTGGTTCGTCGCAGGTCAATGCTGGCGGCGGTTATCTGATGGACGCGGTGGCTGCCGCGTGGATCGGCTTTTCACTCGCCGGGTCCGGCAAGCCAAATGCGCTGGGTACGCTGGTCGGTGCGGTGATCCTCGGCGTGCTTTCTAACGGGCTGGTGATGCTGTCAGTGCCGTATTACGCAATGGATATTATTAAGGGCCTGGTGCTGGCTGGCGCTCTTGCATTGACTTACTTCCAGCGACGTTAACCATTCAGGGGAAATAGAGAAATGAAAAAAATGACGCTTTCACTGCTGGCGCTAAGTTTACTCAGCGCGGTCCCAGGCTATGCGGCAACGCCTGCGCCAGTTCCGGCGGCCATTGCCGATCACCAGGGGCCGATCCGCATTGCGGTTATCCGCAATTTAGGTTCTGACGACAATACCACCCAGTTTGTTTCCGGGGCGATCCAGGAAGGGAAAAAGCTTGGCTTTAAAATCAGTACCTTTCTGAGCAACGGCGACGATGCCAAATTTCAGGATTTTGTGAATCAGGCGATTAGCCAGAAATACGACGGGATTATTCTGTCGCAGGGGCGCGATCCTTACGCCACTGAGCTGGTAAAAAAAGCGGTCGATGCCGGGATTAAGGTTTCCGTATTTGATACGGCGGTTAACGGCGAGATCCCCGGCGTCACGGTGACGCAGCAGGACGACGTTTCGCTGACCAATCTGTCCTTCGGGCAACTGGTCAAGGATTTCAATGGCAAAGCCAATATCATCAAGCTGTGGGTCGCCGGTTTCCCGCCGATGGAGCGTCGTCAGGCGGCATATAAGGAGCTGCTGAAGCAGAATCCGGGGATTAAAGAGCTGGAATCGATTGGCGCGGTGTCTTCTGACGTTCAGGGCGACACGGCGAATAAAGTCGGCGCGGTGCTGGCGAAATATCCAAAAGGACAAATTGACGCGATCTGGGGCACCTGGGATGCCTTCAGCCAGGGGGCGTATAAGGCGCTGAAAGAGAACGGGCGCACTGAAATTAAACTCTACAGCATCGATATTTCTAACCAGGATCTACAACTGATGCGTGAATCCGGCAGCCCGTGGAAGGTGAGCGTGGCGGTCGATCCGAAACTGATCGGCGCAACCAACGTGCGGCTGATCGCCAATAAGATTGCCGGGGAGCAGACGCCTGCGACCTATGATTTTAAAGCGGCGTCTATCCCGCAGGCGCTGCTGGCAAGCCAGCCGGGCGCGGTGAACGTGGCCGGTCTTGGCAAAATTATTCCAGGCTGGGGCCAGACGGAAGACTTTATCGCCCCGTGGTTTGCAACGCTTGAAGCAAAGCACAAATGAGTACGCTACCCACACCTGAATACAGCCGCAATATGCGGCTGATCGGTCACAGCGATCAGGGTGGTCGGCCGGACGGCGTGCAGCTAATGGTGCATCGTGGCTTTGCGTACATTGGGCATATGGTGTCGCAGGGCTTTTCGATTGTGGATGTGCGCGACGCGAAAAATCCGAAGCCCGCAGGCTATGTGGCTGCGCCGCCGGGAACGTGGAACGTCCATCTTCAGGCTCATGACGATCTGCTGCTGGTGATCAACGCCCGGGATCTGTTTGCCGATGCGCGTTTTGCCGATGAAAAAGTGTATTACACCCGTCAGGTCGGCGAGACGGTCAGCGACGTGCAGGATCGCGGCTGGAGCGCCGGACTGCGCGTTTTCGATATTTCCACGCCGGATAAACCGCGTGAAATTGGCTTTTTGTCGCTGAACGGTATCGGCATTCACCGCATCTGGTACGTCGGCGGACGCTGGGCCTATGTGTCGGCGCTGATCGACGGCTTTACCGATTATATTTTCCTGACCATTGATTTAGCCGATCCGCGCAGGCCCGAAGTCGCCGGGAGCTGGTGGCTGCCGGGCATGAATCAGGCCGCAGGCGAAACGCCAGACTGGCCGGAAGGCAAACGCTATGCGCTGCATCACGCGATCATCGCCGGTGATACCGCCTACGGAAGCTGGCGCGACGGCGGGCTGACGCTGCTGGACGTAAAAGATCGTCGCCAGCCGACGCTTATCAGCCACCGCAACTGGAGTCCGCCGTTTGGCGGTGGCACCCATACCGCGCTGCCGCTGCCGGACCGGGATCTGCTGGTGGTGCTGGATGAAGCGGTCCTCGACAATCAGGAAGACGGCGAAAAGCTGATCTGGCTGTTTGATATTCGCGAGCCGTCGAATCCGGTGAGCATTTCCACCTTCCCGCAGCCGAAAGAAATCGACTACGTGGCGAAGGGCGCGCATTTTGGTCCGCATAACCTGCATGAAAACCGGCCGGGGAGTTTCATCAGCTCAACGCTGATTTTTGCGACTTACCAGAATGCGGGGGTGCGTGCGTATGATATTTCCGATCCATACCGCCCGGTTGAAACCGGCGCGCTGGTGCCTGCCGCGCCCGCGAAGATGATGGATACGCGCCCCGGCAGGCCGCAGGTGATCCAGTCCTGCGATGTGTTTGTTGACGCGCAGGGGATTATTTACAGTACGGACTATAACGGCGGGCTGTCGGTGATTGAATATCGGGGATAAGGCCGGACGACAGCGCCTGGCGATGATGGGCGCTGTCGGTATCAGGAATAATTAACTGTACTGCCTGACGCGGGCAATCAGCTCTTCGACATTTTCAATGCGTTCGCCAATCACTATCAGCGCTTTTCCCAGCGAAATCGCGTGGCGCAGGCAGGCGTGGCGCATTTCCTCATCGGCGATGGTGTCGAGATCCGCAACGTGGGAAAGCCCGACGCTGCGACGGATCAGTTCGCTGCCGCAGAAGCCGATGGCATCGTGCCAGACCTTTTGCAGAAACTGCGAAACGTAGCCCGGATAAGCCAGCGCGTCGTCCCGCGTTTTCTCCACCGCCAGCGCCTGGAAGCGTTCGGCGAAGGTATTCCATAAATCGCGAATATCGCTCAGACGCTGTTCGCGCGCGGCGGCGGCATCGCGGATGCCCAGATGACCCGGCGCGCCGCAGAAGTTCAGCAGCAGATTGCCGATGGCGGTTCCGACGTCAAAACCCACCGGACCAAAAAAACCAAACTCGGCGTCAATCGCCTTCAGGCGGCCTTCAGCGACGAAAATCGATCCGCTATGAATATCCCCGTGCAGAAGCGCCTCAGCGTGAGAAAAGAAGCGGTGTTTGAGCGCGGCAATGGCCACGTTAAGCTGGGGATCGTCGCGCAGCGCGGCAACCTCTGGCTCAAGCTCCGGCGGATAGCTATTACGCTCGTGGATCTGATACGGATCGTTGAAGAACAGATCTTCGGTGATCTCACACATTTCCGGGTTGATAAACTGCGCCACCTGCGCTTTCTTCTGGTGCGGATGCAAAAAGAAATCGCTGGTGTGAAACAGGGTTTGTGCCAGGTATTCGCCAAGCTGGAAAGGAGCCTGCGGGTAGCTGACGCCTTTGATCAGCTCGCCGCGCCAGATGCGGTGATCGGACAGATCTTCCATTACCATCACCGCAAGTTCAGGATCGAAATGCAGGATATTGACCGTATGCTGCGGGCAGTGCTGGTAATGCGCCTTCAGCGTCTGCGCTTCCAGCCGGGCGCGGTCAAGGGTGAGCGGCCAGGACTCGCCGACGCAGCGCACATAGGGCAGCGCCTGCTTGACGATGATCCGGCTGACGCCTTCAGTATCAAAAATTTTAAATACCAGGTTGAGGTTGCCATCGCCCACTTCCTGCGCCCCGACCAGCGCTGACGGATTTTCCAGCCCGCCAAATTGTTGCGCGTAAGCCACGGCATCCCCGGCGGTGAACGTTCGATATTGCGACATTGCCTCACTCCTTATTCTTTTCTGATAAAGCCATTCAGACGTCTATACATCTGGAATTCATCCTGACACAATGTGACACATCAACGCAACAGGGATTTAACGAGATGCAGACACTACAGACAACCAGCCTGCGGGTGAGCCAAAATCAGCTTTTTATCCTCGACCAGCAGGCGCTACCGCAGAAGAAAATCTGGCTGCCCGCCAGCGATGTCGCCGCACTGGTGGATCATATTCACGCGCTGCGGGTGCGCGGTGCGCCGCTGATCGGCCTCTCCGCCAGCTTGTTACTGGCGCTGCTGGCCGGGCAGGGTGCCGGGCGGGATGCGCTGTCTGCGGCGCTGGAAACGCTGCGTGCCGCACGTCCAACGGCGGTAAATCTGATGAACAATCTCGATCGCATGAAGCTGGCGCTGGCGCAGGACGATTTCGCGACGGCGCTTGCGGCTGAAGCGCAACGGCTGGTTGCCGAAGACAAACAGCTTTGTGAGCGCATTGCCGTGGCGGGAAGTGCGCTGGTGGTGCCGGGCAGCCGGTTGCTCACCCACTGCAATACCGGCGGGCTGGCGACGGCGGGCGTGGGCACCGCACTGGGGGTGATTGCCCGCGCGTTTGAACAGGGCCGGGTAGCAAACGTGTGGGTTGACGAAACGCGCCCGCTCCTTCAGGGCGGACGGTTGACCGCGTGGGAGCTGGGGGAGCTGGGTGTGCCGTATCAGCTTATCACCGATTCAATGGCGGCCAGCCTGATGGCGAAAGGGCAGGTGGATGCGGTATGGGTCGGGGCGGATCGCATTGCCGCCAACGGCGACGTGGCGAATAAAATCGGCACGTATTCTCTGGCGGTGCTGGCGAAGTTTCACGGCGTGCCGTTTTACGTTGCCGCGCCGCAAACCACCCTCGACCGGCACTGCGCGAATGGCGACGCTATTCCGATTGAGCAGCGCGCCGCCAGCGAAGTGACCGGCGTGGCGGGCAGTTTTGGCGCGGTACAGTGGGCACCGGAAGGCGCGCAGGTGTACAACCCGGCCTTTGACGTGACCCCCGCCGCGCTGATCAGCGGCTGGGTGCTGGACAGCGGCGTGGTCACGCCGGACGCAGTCGCGGCAGGGGTATTTTTGCCAGCTTAAACGCTTGCGACGAAAGGATCAGGGCAGGCGCGGGTAGCCGTCAGCAATCGCGCTGCCGGTGAACCTGGCCACCCAGCCTTCCGGGTTATCGAAAATACGGATAGCGGTAAAATTCGGCTCGGAACCCATGTCGAACCAGTGCGGGGTGCCAGCCGGAACGGAAATCAGATCGTTCTTTTCGCACAGCACCTGATAAATCTCATCGCCAATATGCAGGCAGAACAGCCCCGCGCCCTCAACAAAAAAACGGACTTCATCTTCATCGTGGGTATGCTCGTTGAGGAATTTGCTGCGCAGCGCCTCTTTTTGCGGATTGTCAGCGCGCAGGCTAATTACGTCCCAGCTTTGATAGCCTTTTTCGGCGACTAACTGGTCGATGGCGTGCTGGTAGGCGTCGATCACCGTTTCCGCAGCCGGATTATTCCCCAAATCGCGATCCGCCTGCCAGCGTTCGAATCGCACGCCGCGCGCGTTAAGCTGCTGCTGGATTTCGCTGGCGTCGGTGCTGTGCCAGGTGGGCTGGCTGGCCTCTTTGTCAGAATAAATGGTCAGTGCGCTCATGAAGGGATCTGCTCCGGGTTAATGTCATCAAAATGATGAACCTGAGGATGATGGCTGGCGGCGTCGTTATCGCCACGGATCAGCTGTACGGTGCGCATCCCGGCCTCTGCCGCCGCGTCGAGTTCCTGACTAATATCGGAGAGGAACAGGATCGAGGCGGGCGGATGACCGAGCTGTTCGGCAATATTACGGTAAGACTGCACCTCGCGCTTCGCGCCGATGTGGGTGTCGAAATAACCGCTGAACAGATGAGTAATATCACCTTCGTCGCTGTAGCCAAATAACAATTTTTGCGCGGCGACGGACCCGGAGGAATATACATACAGATCAAGCCCCTGCGCTTTCCATTTCTCCAGCGCGGGCAGCACGTCGGGATAGAGATGCCCGGTAAAATCACCGTTTACGTAGCCGTCCTGCCAGATGATCCCCTGCAACGCTTTCAGCGCGGTAGACTTACGATCTTCATCAATAAAGGCGAACAGCGTTTCGGTAAGTTGCTGGGTGGTGGCGTCAGGACGGCCAATTTCCTCGCGCAGATTATCAAGGATCGACATCACCGGTTCGGCAAACTGCTGGGCGGTAAGAAACGCCGCCAGACGCTCGCGGGCATAAGGAAAAAGAACGTTATGCACAAAGCGGATATCGCTGGTGGTACCTTCTATATCGGTCACAATGGCGCGGATCATGGTCGCTCCCGTCGGGTAAAATAGCGTTATTTAGACGTCTAAGCGTCTTGATTGCCAAATGGTATCATCGTGTTATAGTGGCTTCAACAGCATCACGATAAGCGGATACCAAAGAATGAGTACCAGTCCCCTGATCCCACAAAGTAAATTGCCGAATCTCGGAACCACCATCTTTACGCAGATGAGCGCACTGGCGCAACAGCATCAGGCCATTAACCTGTCACAGGGCTTTCCCGATTTCGACGGGCCGCGCTATTTGCAGGAGCGGCTGGCGTTTCACGTCGCGCAGGGAGCCAACCAGTACGCGCCGATGACCGGCGCGCTGGCGCTGCGTGAAGCCATTGCCGATAAAACCGCCGGGCTGTATGGCTACCGCCCGGATGTGAACAGCGACATTACCGTGACCGCAGGCGCGACCGAAGCGCTGTACGCCGCGATCACCGCGCTGGTGCGGGAAGGGGACGAGGTAATTTGCTTTGATCCCAGCTACGACAGCTACGCGCCCGCCGTCGAACTTTCCGGCGGTGTGCTTAAGCGCGTGGCGCTCCAGCCGCCGCATTTTCGCGTTGACTGGCAGGCCTTTGCTGCCCTGCTCAGCGATCGTACCCGGCTGGTGATCCTCAATACGCCGCATAACCCTTCGGCCAGCGTCTGGCACAAAGAGGATTTTGAGGCGCTGTGGCAGGCGATTCGCGAGCAGGAAATTTATGTGCTGAGCGATGAAGTTTATGAGCACATCTGTTTTGCGCCAGACGGTCATGCCAGCGTGCTGGCGCATTCATCCCTGCGCGAGCGTGCGGTGGCGGTTTCGTCGTTTGGTAAAACTTATCATATGACCGGCTGGAAGGTGGGCTACTGCGTCGCGCCAGCGGCGATCAGCGCGGAGTTGCGTAAGGTGCATCAGTATTTGACCTTTGCGGTCAATACGCCCGCCCAGCTTGCGCTCGCCGATATGCTGCGCGCGCAGCCGGAGCATTATCGCGAACTGCCGGAATTTTATCGCCAGCGGCGGGATGTGTTCGTCAACGCGCTGTCCGCCAGTCGGCTGGAGCTTTTGCCCTGTGAAGGCACCTACTTCCTGCTGGCTGACTACAGCGCAGTATCGGATCTGGATGACGTGAGTTTCTGTCAGTGGCTGACAACGGAAATCGGCGTGGCGGCGATCCCGCTGTCGGTATTTTGCGCCGATCCTTTCCCGCATAAGCTTATCCGGCTGTGCTTTGCGAAGCAGGAATCGACGCTGCTGGCTGCGGCGGAGCGCCTGTGCACACTGTAATTATTTAACGGTCCAGGCCTCGGAGAACTTGCGGTCGCTAAAGAGCTCCAGCAGGCCGTTAATTTGTTTCAGGCGCAGCACTTCGTCGGCGTCCATCCCCAGCTCCTTACCGATTTTTTCTTCGGACCAGTTGAGCTGGGCCAGTTCGCGGACAATTTCCGCCATGGCGTTGATTTGATGCCTGCCTCTGGCGCGATTATGACGAATCGTTGATGTTATAGACGACGCGCGCTGTTCCGGGGTGTGGTTCAGTCGGGATACCGGGACATACCCCTTAAGCTCGCGGATCAGCGAATTTTTGTTTTTTGCCAGTTGATGACGATGAAAGCCATCAACAATTTCATACTGGTCGGGGCCATTCTGAGAAACCACAATCGGCTGGGTAAAGCCATCGGTTTCGAGTGATTTTAGCAGCAGCCGATTTTCTGGCGGCGCGACATTATTCGGATTGTAATTATTAGGAGTGAGGTTTTCATGCTTCATCCATAATACGCAGTCAACGGGGTTATCCCTGAAAGGACTGAATTCATGCAGAAGTAAACGGAAATTATTGATAGCAGCAATGCGTTCCTTCTCCGACAGCTTATCAAGATAGCCTGCCAGCACCTGCATTATTCGTTGTTGCATAAAATATTCCACTCCTTGCGTTTATTTTTTATCCGTTCACTGTAGCGCTGATAATTTCCCGGCTTATGAGGGCTGAAGGATAGCATTCGGCACCAATAGTCATTGCTGAGTAGCGCTTTGCATATCCGCCGCCACGAAGGGATATCCTTTGCGCCGATATCGCCGGGTTGGGTATCAGGAATGTCTGGCATCCCCTTTTTATTATACCAGTGCAAATAGACCGCAATTTTATTGCGGTAATGCTCGGCGGTTTTTTGCGGCATACTTTCCAGCAAGAAAAAGGCGTAGCTTTTCCAGCTATGGTTATCGGGTTTTATCAGCTGGCGGTGGCCGTAGAATTTACTGTCCTGCCCGGCATAAACGCCGCCGCAGTGAACGCCGCTCACCCGCTGGCACATTAATGCCCAGCGCTCCGGCTCCAGCACATGATAAAGCCACAGTCCCTGCCGTTGTTCCGGGCCAAAGGGTTCGCAAATACGCATATAACGCGGCGGAACGCCTGCCTGGTACATCAGGTTGTAAAGCGGGTTGTAGGCCATCTGGCTTTTGGCAAACCACGTCCAGACGTCGGCGGTTTTCCAGTCGTAGATCGGATAGACGTACCAGCTGTGTGAGCCGGGAGCCAGCGTGGTCCACGGCTTATCGTCGGAAAAGCGCTGCTTGCGCTGGGAGGCGATGGTCAGAAAACGATTGTAGGATTCATCAGAGCGAATACCGATCATTACCGCCGCCGGGCGACGCAGGGAAAACCACTCCGCAAACAGGGCGACAAATACTTCGAAGGTCATTCCCGGTTGATAAAAAGGAAAGTAGTCGGGATCGGTAATCGCATATTCAGGCGGCTGGCGGACCCACTCTGTACCCGGCTCCCAGCATTGCCACTCCGGGTTAAACTGGGTGAGCGCATTCTGAGTGGTCAGCGGTAACGCGACCCAATAAAATTGTTCGATGACGTCCTGATACTCGTTGCGCAGTCGTTCACAATGGGTAATGGTGCAGGAAAACTGGGCTTCCCAGTCAATAAATAAGACGCTCAGTTTCTTACCCATCTGCCGGGCGAGACCAGCGGTGAGGTGGAGCATTATAGTGGAGTCTTTCCCCCCAGAAAATGAAACGCATACGCGGTCGAAATTCTGGAGCGTCCACCGGATTCGATCCCGGCTGGCCTCGAGAATGTTCTGAGCCAACGGAAGTTTATGCAGGGACATTTTATATTTACCCGAGATAATATAGAGACGGTAAATGATGAGTCTCAACAGTATTTATATATTTTATCATTCAAACTGCCCGTGCTCTGACTACCTGGTATTAGCGCAACCGCTAATGCTCGCATAGTCACTATTTAATGCCTGTTGCGTTTTATCAGGTAGCATGAATGATTGTGTAAGTAGATTAACGCCCGAAATTATTGCGCATCTGTTTAAATTAGTAAAACATTATTTGTATCATTCAGTTTTATTATATAAATAAATCACATCTTTTAAAGCGCTGATATTTTTCTGATGAATTCTGCAAAAATGGCATTATTTAACGAGGCCCGGTTGTACATCATATAAATGTCAGCAACGGGCAGGGGGACGGAAAGTTTGACCACTTTTAATCCCAACGATTTCTTAAATGTTTCGTAAGCGCGCAATGGTATTAATCCAACCAGTTCCGATACGCTGATCATATTCATATTAGAGATGAATGAATCGCTGCGAAAAGCAATATTACGCACCGGTAATACCGTTTCCAGAGAGGCCTGAAACTGGCGGACGCCCGCTTCGCTGGTGTCATAGAAAGTAAAATTTTCCTGCGCCAGCTCTTCAGGCGTGCAGGTCTCGCCCAGCCGTGGATGAAATTTGCTGCACACCACCACGATGGGTACGGTTTTAAAATGGCTGCAACAAATGGAGCGGTTAGCGGTAGGGGCAAAAGAGAAAATTAAATCCGCCTTGCGATAGGCCAGCAGATCTTCTGCCGTTTCTGAGGACATCAGCAGGTCGTGATGCTCAATTTCGAACTGGCTGCTTTGCTGGAGAATACTGACCGGATTCATCAGCCCGCCCGCGAGCAGCAATTGCGGGCAATAAATAACAAAGCTTTTACGCAGTGAGGAACTATGCGTAATGTTGATGGTTTGCTCAATCTGATTAAGATTCTGTTCCAGATGCTGGTGCAGATTAATGCCGACGGTGGTGGGCGTAATTCCTTTTCCTGAGCGAATAAATAGCGGGTCGTCAAGCTGGGTGCGCAGGCGTTGCAGTGACTGACTGACGGCCGAAGGCGTAATGTAAAGCGTAGCAGCGGCTTTACTGATACTCAGATGCTGATAAATGCATTCAAAAATAACCAGCAAATTGAGATCAAATTTTTTTAAATCATAGAGATTAGCCATATTTCAGCCTTATAGTTACTACCTGCGAACCCTGTAGCATAAAATTATAGCTATCGTTACAGGCTATTTATTCACAATCCGTGTGGTTGCTAAAACTGATGATAAATTGATTTATCGCAAATATATCATATAAAATCAGCCGCAACCAGCGCATTCGAAATGATAACAAGTATTATTGCTATCAGATGGGTGAATACCGGAAGCTTCAGTCGTCATTTATGATTGACTATGACTATTATTATCTATTCGCATAAATGATGAATGTAATAGCCGATTTTTTGGTTAAGGGTATAAACTCTTCAGCACCGATTGAATGGCGCAGGCTATCAGAGCCATAGCTCATACCTCTGCGCGAGTGATTGCGCTTTCTATACCTGAGTGATGTAATCGCAGGCGATATTTATGTATAGCAGACGGTGCATTTTTCAGCGCTTGTTTACTTTTAAGTAACAAGTGGCGCAAGATACATCGCTTAACGAAAGTTGTTAGCTAACGCTTATTGATTTGATAATGGAAACGCATTAGCCGAATCGTAAAAAATTCGTTAACTTACACCTCAACGAAAACACGGAGGAAGTATAGATGTCCTTGATCAACACTAAAATCAAACCTTTTAAAAACCAGGCATTCAAAAACGGTGAGTTCATCGAAGTTACCGAAAAAGACACCGAAGGCCGCTGGAGCGTATTCTTCTTCTATCCGGCTGACTTCACCTTCGTTTGCCCGACTGAACTGGGCGACGTGGCTGACCACTACGAAGAACTGCAGAAACTGGGCGTAGACGTTTACTCCGTTTCTACCGACACCCACTTCACCCACAAAGCATGGCACAGCAGCTCTGAAACCATCGCAAAAATCAAATATGCGATGATCGGTGACCCGACCGCTGCCCTGACCCGCAACTTTGAAGTGCTGCGTGAAGATGAAGGTCTGGCTGACCGTGGTACGTTCATCGTTGACCCGCAGGGCATCATCCAGGCTGTTGAAGTGACTGCTGAAGGTATCGGCCGTGACGCGTCTGACCTGCTGCGTAAAATTAAAGCCGCTCAGTACGTGGCTTCTCACCCAGGTGAAGTCTGCCCGGCTAAATGGAAAGAAGGCGAAGCGACTCTGGCGCCGTCTCTGGACCTGGTAGGTAAAATCTAAAATTCGTTGTGTTTTCGCGCCGCAGGCGGCACCGCTTTCTAAGCCAGCCGCCTTCCCATAACGTGAAATCCCTGCGAATTTGAAATTTAAGCGGGTGCGCTGCACCCGTTTTTCTTCCCGCACTATGATGCAAGTTGCATCCAGGCTGCCCGAACGAGGCTGCTTGCATGATGATGCTTAAGCCCAGGAGATATCCATGCTCGACACTAACATGAAAACCCAGCTCAAGGCTTACCTTGAGAAGCTGACTAAACCTGTTGAGCTGATTGCCACGCTGGATGACAGCGCCAAATCGGCAGAAATCAAGGAATTGCTGGCTGAAATTTCTACCCTGTCAGATAAAGTCTCGTATAAAGAAGACAATTCTCTGGCGGTACGTAAACCTTCCTTCCTGATCGCTAACCCCGGCTCCACGCACGGCCCGCGCTTCGCTGGCTCGCCGCTGGGTCATGAGTTCACCTCACTGGTGCTGGCGCTGCTGTGGACCGGCGGTCATCCGTCAAAAGAAGCGCAGGCGCTGCTGGAGCAGATCCGCGATCTGGACGGTGATTTTGAATTTGAAACCTACTATTCGCTCTCCTGCCACAACTGCCCGGACGTGGTGCAGGCGCTGAACCTGATGGCGGTACTGAATCCGCGCATCAAACATACCGCGATTGACGGCGGCACTTTCCAGAACGAAATCACCGAGCGTAACGTGATGGGCGTTCCGGCGGTGTACGTGAACGGTAAAGAGTTTGGACAGGGCCGCATGACGCTGGCTGAAATTGTGGCCAAAGTGGACAGCGGCGCGGAAAAACGCGCGGCGGAAGAACTGAACACACGTGATGCCTATGACGTGCTGATCGTCGGTTCTGGCCCGGCGGGCGCGGCAGCGGCGGTTTACTCGGCGCGTAAAGGCATCCGCACCGGTTTAATGGGTGAGCGTTTCGGCGGCCAGGTGCTGGATACCGTAGACATCGAAAACTACATTTCCGTACCGAAAACCGAAGGACAGAAGCTGGCGGGCGCGCTGAAGGCGCACGTTAATGAGTACAACGTGGACGTGATCGACACCCAGAGCGCCACCAGGCTGGTTCCGGCGGCGCAGGAAGGCGGTTTCCACCAGATTGAAACCGCGTCAGGCGCGGTGCTGAAAGCGCGCAGCGTGATCATCGCGACCGGGGCTAAATGGCGTAACATGAACGTGCCGGGTGAAGATCAGTATCGCACCAAAGGCGTAACCTATTGCCCGCACTGCGACGGCCCGCTGTTTAAAGGCAAACGCGTGGCGGTGATCGGCGGCGGTAACTCCGGCGTGGAAGCGGCGATCGATCTGGCCGGGATTGTCGAGCACGTCACCCTGCTGGAATTTGCGCCAGAAATGAAAGCGGATCAGGTATTGCAGGATAAAGTTCGCAGCCTGAGCAACGTGAATATCATTCTGAATGCCCAGACCACTGAAGTGAAAGGCGACGGGACTAAGCTCACCGGCCTGGAATACCGTGATCGGGTGAGCGGCGATGTGCATCACGTCGAACTGGCCGGTATTTTTGTCCAGATCGGCCTGCTGCCTAATACCACCTGGCTGGAAGGCGCGATTGAGCGCAACCGGATGGGCGAAATCATGATTGATGCGAAGTGTGAAACCAGCGTGAAAGGGGTATTTGCTGCGGGCGACTGCACTACCGTTCCGTATAAGCAAATTATCATCGCGACGGGTGAAGGGGCAAAAGCATCGCTTAGCGCCTTTGACCACCTGATCCGCACCAAAACGGCATAACAAAAAAGTAAGATAATACCTGCAATGTGAGTGGGCCACCTTCGGGTGGCCCTTTTTTCGTGCGTTAACGAACCACCAGCACCGGAATATGCGCGTGGCGGATCACGCTCGAGGCGTTCGAGCCGAGCAGATGGGTGGCAATGGACGGATTACGCGAGCCAATGACCACGACGTCAGCCTGTAACTCTTCCGCCAGCGCGTTTACCGCATCGCGCACGCTGCCCATCCGCACGTGGATTTTGATCCGCGCCGGGTCGATGCTGAAATGCTCCGTCATCGTCTTCAGCCGGGTTTCAGCTTCATGCTGCATATGCTCTTCAAAGCGCCGCAGATCGCCCGCAAAACGTTGCATGGTCATGCTCGCGGAGCCGGGCAGGACGTGCAGAAGATGGATTACGCCTTTTTCCTGCGCCAGAAATTCGGCATGGCGGACGGCTTTATCGCTGAGGGCCATCTCGAAAACATCAACCGGCATAATAATAGTGTTATACATAGCTGCTCCTCCTTGTGATCACTCCTGATAGCAAAGCATATTTTGCCTGCCGAAGATGTCTGCGACTTCGCAAAATGGCTGTCTGCTGCCGGGGAGGGTGTAAAGATTTGTAGCCAGGGAGAGAAGGGCGGAAAGAGGATGCGGACACATCCTCTGAAAAAGCGGCGAAGCGCTTAAGGCAGAAAGTTAACGCTGATAATCACCGGCGGCTTCGGGCTGATAAAGCAGCTCCAGCACTTCAAGGTGGGCGGAAGCCCCGCCGGGCAGTTGCCAGTGAATGGCGCTGCCAACCTCAAGACCCAGCAGGGCCGCGCCGACCGGGGCCAGCACTGAAAGCTGGGCGTTGCTGTCGGTCATCTGCGCCGGGAACACCAGGGTGCGCACGCGCTCTTCACCGCTGGTCAGATCGCGGAAGCGGACGGTGCTGTTCATGCTGACCACGTTGGCGGGTAACGATTCAGGGGCACACATCTGCGCGCGATCCAGCTCTGCATTCAGCGCGTCGGCAACCGGCAGCGCGGCATAAGCGGGTTTCTCCAGCAGACGGTCAATGCGCTCGGCATCGAACTCGTTGATGATAATCGCAGGTCTGGACATTTTTTACTCCGTGTTATTGTTGGCAGTGATTAACTGCAATCCAAAAGAAAACCCTCACCACCGGGTGGTGAGGGTTAGCTAAGGCCATCATACTGTCAGTTGCCGCAACTTTGAAGTGACCTGGCGCACGGAGCGGGTGCGGAAGGGCGGTTATTTTTGCGATAGCCGTCACCGTTCATCATTGTGGATTATGCTTTTAAGCGTCGTTGCATAATGCAGCATCCTTCCGCCACAGGAGATCTCATGAGCAAGTTCGATAAACTCACCCTGAAAGAGGGTAGCTATCTCTACTTTAAAGACTGGGGCAGCGGTCAGCCGGTGGTGTTCAGCCACGGCTGGCCGTTAACGGCCGATGCGTTTGAAGATCAGATGCTTTATCTGGCCTCAAAAGGGTATCGCGTGATTGCCCACGATCGGCGCGGTCACGGTCGCTCCGCGCAGCCGTGGGACGGGCACAATATGGATCAGTACGCCGACGATCTGGCGGAACTCACCGCGCATCTGAATCTGAAAGATGCGGTACACGTCGGGCACTCAACCGGCGGCGGCGAAGTGGCGCGTTATATTGGTCGCCACGGCACCGATCGGGTGGCGAAAGCGGTACTGATTGGCTCGGTCACGCCGATTATGATCAAAACCGATTTCAACCCTGACGGCGTCGATAAAAAAGTCTTCGACGGCATTCGTGAAGGCGTTATCGAGGATCGCGCCGCTTTCTTCTACGAGCTGACGAAAGCCTTTTACGGCTATAACCGCTTCGGGGTGAAAGAGTCAAAAGAGGTGCGCCGTAGCTTTGTCCGCCAGGGATTGCAGGGATCGATAAAAGCGCTTTACGACTGTGTGGCGGCGTTTTCCGAAACCGATCTGCGTGAAGACCTGCAAAAGATGACCATTCCGACGCTGGTGATCCACGGTGATGACGACCAGATTGTGCCTTTAGAAACCTGTGGCAAAGCGGCAGCGGCCCTCCTGCCCAACGCGCAGCTGAAGATTTATAAAGGCGGCTCGCACGGCATCTGCACCACCCACAAGCAGGATATTAATGTCGATCTGCTGACCTTTATCCAGTCTTAATCTGCTGACCCGGCAATCCTGCGGTTGCCGGGTTTTCTAACCAGGATAAGATAGCGCATCTTAAGCTGAAGAGATGCCGTCTATGCCCGCGCTACCTGCCGACCAACAATTTTTTGCCGACCTGCTAAGCGGGCTGGTGCTCAATCCGCAGCGGCTGGGCCGCGTCTGGTTTGCCAGCGCACAAAAAATGGTGAATGCCAATGCGCTGTGCATTGATTTTCCGCGCCTTGAAGTGGTGCTGCGCGGTGAATATGGCAACCGGCTGGAGCCTGAACAGCAGCACATTCGGCAGGGGGAAATGCTGTTTATCCCGCCGCGTGCCGCTAACGCCCCTCTCTTCGACAAGCCGGGAATGGTACTTAGCCTGGTATTTGCCACCGCCTGGCTGGGGCTGGCATTTTACGATAACCGCAGCGGCGTCAGTCCGGTCCCGCTGCGCAAAATTGAACTGCCGCACGTGCAGCGCGGAGAAGGGGAGGCGATACTTACGGCGCTGACCCTGCTGAGCCGCTCGCCGCAGGATCAGGATATTATCCAGCCGCTGACCTTAAGCCTGCTGCATCTGTGCCGTAAAGTGGTGAACGCCGTGCCGGATCAGAGCCAGTCGCGCCCGGTATTTTTGTACCAGAGCGTCTGTAACTGGTTGCAGGAACGTTACGATCAACCGTTAACGCGGGCGAGCGTGGCGAGCTTTTTTAATATCACCCCGAATCACCTTTCCCGCCTGTTCAGCGAGCAGGGAACCATGAGTTTTGTCGATTATCTGCGCTGGGTGCGGATGGCGAAGGCGCGGATTATGTTGCAGAAATATCAGTTTTCGGTGGGAGAAGTGGCGCGGCGCTGTGGCTACCCGGATAGCGACTATTTTTGTCGGCTCTTCCGGCGTCAGTTTGGCCTGACGCCGGGAGAGTATCGCACTCGCTTTCAGTAACCGTCAGAAGGTCAGTTCGGCGTTGAGCAGATCCAGAATGGCCTGTGCATCGCGGGCGGAAAACAGCGCCTCGCGAAAGCCCTTGTTAACCAATCTGCGCGCCAGCTGCGAGAACACTTTCACATGGTTAATCCCTTCGTTCTCGCCCAGCGTCAGCATGATCACCAGTTCCACCTCGCCCATTTCTGATTCCCAGTCGATGGGCGCGGGCAGGCGGGCAATGCTGATGCTGGAATGACGGATCCACGGGGATTTGGTGTGTGGTATCGCCACCCCGAAGCCAACGCCGGTGGTGACGATCTCCTCACGCTGCCAGATGTCCTCCTCCAGCTCCACCGGGCGATCGGTGCGTCCGTTAACCTCAAGATTGCCGCACAGGAACTGAATGACCTGCTCTTTGCGGCTGAGGTTATCGACGAAGCAGATATTTTCCAGCGCCAGCAGCGGGCGGGCATCTTCCTGCGGGGTAAAGTCCTGAAGCAGGGTTTCAATCTCGTCGGCGCTGCGGCACTCGCAGGCTTTTTCGGCAAGCGCGCGGCAGGCTTCGCTGTCAAGCTGGCGCAGCAGGCTTTTCACGGCGGGAATGCGCGGACCGCTCATGCTGAGTTCATCCAGTTCCATGCCGAGTAACAGCGGCAGATAGCGGGGTTCACCGCCCAGCTCCCCACAAATGCCGACCCATTTTCCGTGGCGATGGGCGACGCTGACGATCTGGCGCAGCATCCGCAGGAAGGACGGGGTAATGGGGTTATACAGCGGCGAGACGCGCGGATTATTACGATCCACCGCGTAAAGATACTGGGTCATATCGTTAGAGCCGATGCTGAAGAAATCCACCTCGTCGCAGAAATGGTCGATGATGTAACACACCGACGGCACTTCCACCATGATGCCCAGCGGCAGCGTGGCGGCAAAGCGCAGCCCCTGCGCCTGAAGCTGCTCGCGTACCTGCGCCAGCTCTTTTTTCACCCACAGGATTTGATCCAGGCTGTGCACCATCGGGATCATCAGCAGCGCATTGCCGAATGCCCCGGCGCGTAAAATCGCGCGCAGCTGGGTGCGGAACAGATCGGCGAACTCAGGGTAAATTCGCACCGCGCGATAGCCGAGGAACGGATTTTCCTCATGCGGAATGTTCAGATAGCTGAGCGGTTTATCGCCGCCAATATCCATCGTGCGGAAAATAACCGGTTTGCCCTCGGCGGCCAGCAGCACCTGCTGGTAGGCTTCAAACTGTTCCTGCTCATCCGGCGCACGTTCGCGATCCATATACAGCATTTCGCTGCGGAACAGACCAATACCTTCCGCACCGTGGGCGAATGCGCCGGGCGCTTCCAGCGCGCTGCCAATGTTCGCCGACACTTCGATGACGTTGCCGTCCAGCGAAACCCCCGGAAGCGCAGCGGACTGCGCCTGCTGGCGCGCGCGTTTATCAGCCAGCCGCTGGGCGATGGCGTAATAGCCCTGAATGGCATCGTCCGGCTCCATCACCAGCACGCCGCACTGCCCGTCCAGCACCGCTGTGCGGTTCGCCAGCGGCGTCAGTTCGCTGATGCCGATCCCGCTTAGCACCGGGATCGACGCGGCGCGGGCCAGAATCAGGGTGTGCGAGGTACGGCCCGTTTTCTCAAGAATCATTCCCTTAAGCTGGGCCAGATCGAGACTCAAAAACTGGCTGGGGGTCAGATCTTCGGCGATCAGCAGCGTCGGACGGGTCAGGGTCTGCGACACTTTTTTACGCAGATCGGGCCAGGTAATATGCAGTAATTGCTCGCTGATATCGCGAATGTCGCTGACCCGCTCGCGCAGGTATTCGCTGCTGGAGGCCGAGAGTTTTTCGCTGATTTGCTCCATATTGCCGATAATTGCCGCTGCCAGCCCCAGCTTGCTCTCGCGCATCAGACGACGAATATTGCTGGCAAATTCCTCATCCTGGATCAGCGAAAGATGAGCGCTGACGATGGTTTTGCTTTCGCCACCCAGCACCTGAAGCTGCTGATTGAACTGCTCTGCCAGCGCCGCGAGGCTGTGCTCCAGACGGGTGTTATCTTCCGGGCTGGCAGCAATGGCGCGGTACGTGTCCAGGCTATCGCTGTGCCAGAGCGTCAGTACGCCACTGCCGACGCCGCCCGCCAGCACCGTCCCGGCGAGCAGGTCAGGATTCAGACGGGAAAGCGAGCGCGGAAGCGGGCGGGCCACGGGCGTGGCGTTCGCGGGCAGCTCGCTGTCGCTGTCGATAAACCGCTGTTCGATGTAGTTTTCCAGCGCCCGCCGCGCCTGCTCTTCGTCGCTGCCGGTAATTTCCAGACTGCAACTGTCGTTAAATAATGTTCCGGTGCCGATCAGCGCCAGCGAGCTTTTGGCATCGGCCTGGCTGTTCAGCCGATGGTTGATAAAGCGGATGTCGCTGCGCCACTGGCTGCACTGCTCTTTCAGTTCCCAGGCCGGGCGAGCGTGAAGCCCGTTTGGCAACGGGCAGAGAAATTGGATGGTTAACATAACGGCTCCTGTCAACGCAGAATCAGCATCTGAAATCCGTCAGACGAACCACGGTTTCTGCGTTTGTTTGAGTTAGCATCGCCACCAGAAGCTGGTGGGTGAGGGTAATATCCTGCCCATCGGCAATCGAGACCGCGCAGTGACCGTGACGGGTAGGCGGGCCGATGACCACGGTGGGAATACCCGTCCCGCTAAGATGGACCGCGCCTCCGTCGGTGCCGCCGTTGCTGAACATATCTTTTTGCAGCGGGATCTCCGCGCGGGCGGCAATCTCTTCCACCCAGGCGATGAGCTTCGGCGAGGCCATCATTGATTTGTCGTGGATCACCAGCATCGGACCTTTGCCGGTCTGCCGGTGGTTGTCGCTACCGTAATCGAAGTTTTTCGCCCAGCAGGCGGTATCCAGCACAATCGCCAGATCCGGGTTGACCTTGCGGGTGGCAGTTTGCCCGCCGCGCAACCCCACCTCTTCGCTGGAGCTGGCGACCAGCCAGACTTCGGCATCCAGCGGCGTCTGGTGCAGTTCACGCAGCAGACTAATCAGCAGATAGCAGCCAAGCCGGTCATCGAAGGCTTTCCCCAGCAGTTGCTGGTTGGGCAACTGGCTGAAGGCGGTAGCGAAGGTGACGCGATCTCCCGGCGCAATGCCCGCCGTTTCCGCTTCTTCGGCGCTGCGCGCGCCAACATCTACCCGCAGTTTGCCGACCTCGCTGCCCTGGCGTTCGCCGGTCAGCAGGCCGTTGATTTTCATCCCGTCACGGGTAGTGATGCGCACCGGCTGTAGCTCCCGCGCCGCCATTCTGACGTTGCCGATTGGCAAAACGTCAATGGCCCCGGTGTGGGAGAGGCTGCGTACAATAAATCCCACTTCATCCATGTGCGCGCAGACCATCACCTTTGGTCCGGCGCTTTCATTAAGGCGGATAAGCACCGAGCCGAGACCGTCAAAGAGCACCGGCTTGCCGTGTTTATCGGCTTCGTCCAGCAGAATTTGCCGCACTTCCTGCTCATCGGCGGCGATGGCATCCGCTTCGCTTAAGGCTTTGAGTAATGCTACATCCATGGCTCTTCTCCTGTGGACAGCAGCGTTTTGGGCAGCGTGTAAAGCACTTCCGCCCCGTCTGCCGTGACCAGAATAACATCTTCAATGCGCACGCCGCCCCTGCCTTCCAGGTAGATCCCCGGCTCCACGGTCAGCAGCATACCGGGCTGTAAGATCGTGGTGTCGGAGGGCGAGAAGCGCGGGTTTTCGTGCACGTCGATGCCGATGGCGTGACCGGTATTATGACCAAACTGCGCGCCGTATCCGGCGTCGGCGATGACGTTGCGGGCGGCGGCATCGACTTCGCAGCAGGCCACGCCGGGACGGATAGCGGCAATCGCCGCCAGCTGTGCGGCTAGCACGGTGTGATACACAGACCACAGCGGCATTTCTTCCGGGGCCGGATAGCGCCCGGCCACCAGAAAAGTGCGCGTCATATCTGAACAATATCCCTGGTATTGGGCACCAAAATCCAGCGTGACCAGTTCTCCGGCCACGATAACCTTCTCTGAGGCTTTACCGTGTGGCAACGCACCGCGTGGGCCGCTGGCAACAATCGTATCGAACGAGGGCTTTTCCGCCCCCTGTTGTTTCATAAACCATTCCAGCTCTGCCGCCACTTCCCGCTCGCGCATTCCGGGCTGAATAACACGCCGGATGTGCGCCGCGCTGACGTCGGCAATGCGGCACGCTTCGCGCAGGATGGCGATCTCCTGCGGCGTTTTAATTTGCCGCAGCGCATCCAGCGAAACCGCCTTAAGCTGTGCGTTCAGTTCACTTTGCCAACGGCTACCGGTGTGCCAGCTCACCTGTTCACCCTCAAAACCGAGGTGGATCAGGCTTTCTGTGGCAATGATGTGATTCACTATCGACGACATCGGTTGGTCGTTAGTCAGCAGATGCAACTGATAGCCGCTGGTACGTTCGGCGATGTCGGCATAGTAGCGAAAATCCACCAGGATATGCGCGTGCTGGCGGGTGACCAGCACGTAGCCAGAGCCGGAGGCAAAGCCAAAATGCGGCTGTTTGTTCTGCCGGGAGGAGATCAGCACCGCATCCAGATGCTGCTCTTCAAGCCAGGCGCGAAGCGTTGCCAGAGGCGTCATAATCGTTCTCCTGTGCTTACGCCGCGTCGATCAGCAGTTTGCCTTTCCGGTACAACCTGTTGCGCAGGAACAGCACCAGCATGGCGGTGATCACCGCGCCCAGCAAAATACCGAACATATAGACGCCGAGATTCGTTACCAGCGGCCATGCCCAGATGGCGGATTCCGGGAACCACTGCACGGCACCGAGCCACACGGCGGTCGTCGAGCCGACGATTGCGCCAATCATGTAAGACGGAATAGCGGTAATCGGGCTTTCCAGCGCGAAGGGAATCGCCCCTTCGCTGATCCCCATAAAGGCGAGGAAAATCGCGGTCTTACCCTGCGGATAAAGCTGGGCGTTGAACAGCCGTTTTCCGGTCAGGCGGCGGTCAAGAATGGTCGCCAGGCCAAGGCCAATCGACGGGATGACGATAGCAATTGAGCGCGCGGTGACGGGCAGAACGTGGTCAGTAGTAAAGCTGAAGGCGACAAAGCCCGCCGCTTTATTGATCGGCCCGCCGAGGTCGATGGCGGTGGCCGCTGAGATCCCTGCGGCATACATCAGCACGCCTTTTTCACCGGCAGCGGTCAGCAGCGCGCGAATGCCGCCGTTGATCCAGCCGCCAAACGGCGTAATCACGTAGTACATCGCCAGCATCACAAAAACGGCGGAGAGGATCGGCAGTAAAAAGGTGGTTTTAAACGCCAGCAGGAAATCCGGCATCTGGATTTTCTGATTCATCCACTTCACCAGGTAGCCCGCCACGATCGAGATGATCAGCGCGCCAATAAAGGTGGAGGGGACCGGATTAGTAGTGGCCCACTGTAGCGTGGCAGGATCGAAATTCAGTACCTGCGTCGGCTGGGTGGACATCAGGCCACCGATAAACCCGGCCGGAAACGCCAGCTTGCCGCCGATGGAGTTGGCGACAAAAGCCGCAAACATTGGGATGGCAAAGCCAAACAGCACGCCGCCGAAGGATTGCGAAAGCCAGGCGAATTTCAGCAGCGAAAGGTTAAACCCGCTGAACTTGCCGGAGTTTAACGCATCCATAATGCCGGTATCGGCCGGAATATTCAGCCAGCTATAGGCGATAAGTTGTGAAAAAGCGAGGATCACCCCACCCATGATCAGGGTGGGAACCATCCGCGAAATGCCGGACATAATGTGTTGCGGCAACTCGCCCCAGAAGCTGTTGCGGGTGGCCGGGGCATTTTTTGCCACCGCTGCGGCCCCGGACGCGCCGGGGACTACGGTAGCACTGCGTTTTTTAATGGCCATAAGATATCGTCCTGAAAGAGTTATTGTTGTTCTGCGGCAATCAGTTCTTCGATCTCTTTAATAATGCCCGCCGCGTTTTTAATCGCATCCTGAAGAGTGATTTCGTAAACGTCGCGGGTTTCGAAACGCTCATTGTCTTCCGGGGTCACGGCCACGGAGTGGATGATAATGTCGGCTTCGGCGATATCCTGCGCGGTGAGGCGATTTTGAATGCCGTCCGCGCCCTGGGTTTCAATTTTAATTTCGTCGTATCCCGCTTCCTGTGCGGCTTCTTCAAGTGCCTGAGCCGCCATAAAGGTGTGAGCAAGACCCATAGGGCAGGCGCATAGTGCAATAAATTTCTTAGCCATGATGAAAACTCCTTATTGATCGGTTGAGGCGATTATGGGCGGCAAAAAGTCCGTCGCGTTACCAGACTAATAATGCATTTACCTGACGATTGATGCGTGAAATGGGAAATGTGACGGGCGTCCGCTTATAAGCAAACGTAATGAAAATCAGGAGGAAAAGCGCTGCCCCGACCAGGGCAGCAGAGGATCAGTAGCCGACCGGGTCCAGCACGAACTGCTTCGCGCAGTTGCCAGGATGCGGCTGTGGCAGAAAGGAAGCAGGGTTCAGCGGCGTGTTAATTGCCGTGGCTTTAATCGAGATTTGCATTTCGGTCAGATACGCCGGATTGCCATTGCAGGTGAGCTTAAAGGCTTTAACATTATTTGCGCCCCAGGCCTGGGCGATAGCGGCATTAAGCGCGCTACGGTCAATGGTTTTACCGTAATTCGCGGCAATAAATCTGCCCAGCTCGCTGTGCCGGATTTCGTGATTCAGGCGCACCATTGTGCCGACCCAGGCATCAGGATCGAAACCAAAACAGACGCCGTGTTTGGCATATTCATAGCGTTCAAGGCAGGAGTTGCCGCCCGCACCCGGCATCACGCCGTTAAGTTTATCCGCCATTTCCAGCGAGATGCCGGTTTCTGCGGCCTGACATTTCCGGCTGGCGAGGGCTTCCGGCATATTGGGCACCGGGCGCGAGGCGCAGCCGTAACGCATCCAGCGCCGCTCATCCACGCCGCGTGCAGCAATAGATTTTGGTAGCCCTGGCCACAAACCGTGGACGGTGAGAAACGTGGTTTTATCGTCGCTCTCTTTTTGTAAACGGCACTCGTCAGGTTCATTGCGCTTGCTATAGTGCTGACTCTGGCAAAAACCGGTCTGCCAGGAGAGCGCCAGCACATAGCGGTCAAAATCGGCATATTGCGTGGCGACGAGCGGCGTTGCGCAGGCATTAGCCGCGCACAGCAGGGTGGCGCAGGCGATACTCTTCCTGAACATTTGTGATCCTGATGGTCTGCATGAATTAATTTCTGAAGATTATTAAAGCATAAAATGGCGGGACGAGCGGGAAAAAGCCCGGCGGCGATGCCGCCGGGAGAGCGCATTAATGCAGTGCTGCGCCGGGAACCAGAATTTCGGTGGCGACGATAACCACGATCAGGCCGACCAGCACCGGCACCGACGTGCGTTTAACCACTTCAAACGGCGAAATTTTCGCCATCCCGGCCACCGCAACCACCACGCCTGAAACCGGCGAAATGGTACGGCCAAGGTTGGAGGCTTGCAGCATGGGAATGGAGAGATACGCCGGGTTAATGCCGGACTGATGCGCCAGTTTCGGGATCATTTCGACAAAAGCATAGAACGGCGCGTTACCGGAGCCGGTGGTCATCGCCGCCAGCATGGTCAGCACCACCAGCACCAGCATCAGGATGATACTGGCCGAGCCGAACGAGGTGGCGATGGAGATCAGGCTCTGAATAAAGCCAATCGTGCTTAATCCCTGGGCAAAAACGCCTGCCGCCACCAGCAGCATCACCACGCCTGCAAAGGCATCCGCCATGCCGCGCCATGCGACATCCAGCCCGGCAAAAACTTTCTGGGTGCTGAAGCTGCGCAGAAATTCGAGGATAGCCGCCAGCAGCATACAGATCACCAGAATGGTGATGATGTGCAGTTCCGGCCCCCATTTACCGTCAAAAATCAGCACGCCGATAATCGGCGTAAACGGCAGGATGGCGTAGAACGACGGCGCGGTAGTGGTGATCTCGTTCACGTCCAGCATTTCGTGGGTGATTTGCTCTTTCTTGTCGAGATAACGCTGCCAGAAAAAGTGCGCTATCGCCATGCTGATAATGGCGGCGATGGAAATCGGCAGGGTCGTTTTAAAAGCAAAATCAATCAGCGGCATTTCAGCGGCTTTCGCGGCCAGCACCACGTCGCCGGAGGTCGGGGAGAGAATAATCGCGGCGGGGGAGGCGCAAATAGCAGCGGCAGCCCCACGGCTGATCCCGACGTTAACCATGACCGGGAATAGCGTTGCCATGAGCAGTACGCCCAGACCGGTGGCGGAAGAAACGGCGAGCGACATCAGGCAGGCGACAAAATAGGCCGCGATCATCAGAATGTACGGCGAATTAATATAGCGCAGCGGTTTGGAGGCCAGTTTGACCACCATATCGTTGGCACCGATATGGGTCATGTAGGCCGCAAAGCCGCACAGCATCATGATCATCATGCCGAGATCGCCGCCGCGACTCATTAGCAGGATTTTTATGTATTCCACGATATCGGTCGCGGAATAGCCGGTGCTGGGGTTGCTGGCGGGTAAAATCTGATGTCCCAGAATGGCGCTGAGGATCAGCAGCAGCAGCCCGCCGACAAACAGTACGCCAGTCGCGGAATAACCTTTAATGATGTATCGGGCGACGCCGACAATGACCACCACGCCGATGAGTAGCTCTAAAAACGTTAACATTATTGTCACCTGTAACCGTGTTACCCAGAGAAAATGCTGCCTGAACAGTAATATGTGAGAATTCTGCGCGAAATGTGCCGAAAAAGTGGGCGGGATGTGCTGATAAAAATCAATAAACCCGCGACTAAAAACCGCGCAGAGTATATTTCATCCATTATTTAATGTGGAGCGGTAATATTCATTATATGAATATATAAAATGGGTTTTTATGATACGTAAATGATAAATAAACGTTAAAATTAGCGGCAATTGAGCCTGAATATCCGGCAAACGTAAATTAGCTAAAAAATCCTTTAATTTAAAAATTAGACTTACGTATACTCGCTTAACCATTCATTGACTTGCGAAATGATATGCACGCCCATGGGATCTACCGCCTGCGCTTCCTGAAAAAGCATCTGCTGATGCTTTTGCTGGCGTTTGGCTGGCTGTTGATCCAGAGTCAAATGGCGCTTGCCTCTCATGACTGCGCGCTGCAACCGCAGGGTGAAGCGGTGATGATCCAGCATCTGGATCACCAGATGACGCACCCGGCGGTGGCGAAAGCGCCACTGTGCGATAAACACTGCGTGCCGGATACGGCGCAGAAAATTACCGATCATCCGCCGGTGGTGGCGCTGCCGGTCGCCATGACTCTCGATGTGATGCCGCTGCCGTGCCAGGCCGCACCACGCAGTGAATGGTCGCTGACCCCGCCCGCCGCAGGCCCGCCTGCCACCATCCGTTTTTGCCGCTTCAGAGAATAGCCACTCCGATAATTCGCCGATTTTTTTACCCAAAATTCACGATTATCTGGAGTTGTTATGACTATTTTTATCCGCGCGCTGACTGGCGTGCTGCTGACGTTTTCCCTTTTCTCCGCTCAGGCCCACGAGCATCAGCCTCAACCTGCCCAGGCCACCCCGGTGCATCACGCGCAGGGTATTATCAAAAAAATCACGCCGCAAACGGTGACCATTGCGCATCAGGCTATTGCCGATCTCAACTGGCCCCCGATGACCATGCAGTTTGCGCTTTCTGCTCCCGTCTCGCTGACGGCGGGCGAACGCGTTGATTTTACCTTCGTTCAGGACGATTCCGGTTACCGGATCGTCTCGCTGACCGCGCTGCGCTGAACCGGAGGAACTATGAAATTTTCTGCGCTGAGCCTGTGGCTCGGCGGGGCATTGCTCGGCGTTATTCATCTCTCCGCCCAGGCGGAAACGTGGACCCTCGCGCAAACCCTGACCGCTGCCCAGCGCTATTCTGCCGGGCTTTCCGCCAGTCACAACGAAGCCCGCGCGCTGGAGTCGATGGCCGGTTCCGCCCGCGAACTGCCGGACCCACAGCTTAAATTTGGTATTGAGAATCTGCCCGTGCAGGGCAGTAACGACCGGCGTTTTACCCGCGAAGGCATGACCATGCAGCGCGTTGGCGTGATGCAGCGCTACGTCAGCCAGGAGAAGCGCGAGCGAAAAGCGCTGACCCTTGAAGCGCAGGCGCAAAGCGTGACCGCCCAGACCGCTACGCTGACCGCCGCGTTGCAGCGCGATGCCGCGCAGGCGTGGCTGGATCTGGCGCTTTCGGAAAAAGCGCTGGCGACGGCGAAACGGGTGGTGGCGGAAACCGCACGCCAGCGGACGGCGCAAACGGCAAGCGTGGGCACTGGCAGCGCCATGCCGGACAGCGTCCCGGAACTTCAGCTCACGCTCAGTACCCTGCGCGACGAAGTCACGCTGGCCGAGCGTGACGTGCAGGTCGCCCGCGCCCGTCTGCTGCAACTGACCGGCGAACCGGTAACGGGCATCAGCGGCAAGCTGCCGCCCTATCAGCGCCTGCCCGCCGATGAAAAAACGCTGCTGGAAGGGATTGCTCTGCATCCGGAGGTGATCGCCGCCGCGCGTGAGGCGAGCACCGCCAAAGCGCGTTCGGCTCAGTCGGCGGTCGCCGCCATTCCCGATGTCGAGGTGGAGCTGTACTACGCTCACCGCGCCGAGGGTTATGACGATATGGCCGGGGTGATGTTTACCGTCGATCTGCCGCTGTTTCAGGCGCGCCGTCAGGATAAAGATCATGCCGCTGACGTTTCGCTCTCCATGCAGGCTAACGATAACGTTGCCCAGACCGAGCGCGAGCATACCGCGCAGGTCAGTTCGCTGATTGCGGAATACCAGGCTGCGCAAACGCTATGGATCCGACAGCGTGACGATGTTCTTCCCCTTCAGCAGCAGCGGCTGGATCTGCTGACCGCGCAGTATCGTGCCGGGCAGTCCACCCTTTCCGCGCTACTGGGCGCGCGTCGCGATGTGCTCGCCAGCGAACTGGCAGTGAATAAAGCCGAAAAAGAGGTTGCCCGTAACTGGGCGGCAATTCACTGGCTGATCCCACAGGAGTTAACCCAATGAAAAAAGGAATGCTGGCAATGATCGCCGTGACGATTCTGGCGGGCGGCGTCGGCTACTACGCCGGTCGCGAGACCCCGTCGTCTTCCGCGCCGTCAGACGCTTCGCCGCAGCGCAACGTGCTTTACTGGTACGATCCGATGGTGCCGGACCAGCGCTTCGATAAGCCGGGCAAGTCACCGTTTATGGATATGCCGCTGGTGCCCCGCTATGCCGATGAAGGGCAGGCCGACAGCGGCGTAAACATCAGCGCCCGGCAGCAGCAAAATCTGGGCATGAAAGTGGCGAAGGTGGAAAAAAGAGTGCTGACAGCGGACTTTTCCGCCTTCGGCACCGTTACCAGCGATGAACGCAGCCTGCGCATCGTTCCCTCGCCAGCCTCCGGGGTAGTGGAAAAGCTGTTCGTGCGCGCGCCGCAGCAGTGGGTGAAGGCGGGCGAGCCGCTGGCGCGCTTGTGGATCCCCGACTGGACAGCGGCGCAGCAGGAGTATCTGGCGGTGCGGCGGCTGGGGGATGCGACGCTGACCCGCGCGGCCCGCGAGCGGCTGGCGCTGCAGTTTATGCCCGCCGCGATCGTCCGCGAGCTTGAACGCAGTGGTCAGCCGCAAACGCGGATCACCCTGCGCGCGGAACAGGCGGGCTACGTGGCGAAACTGGATACCCGCGAGGGCGCGCAGGTCACCGCCACCGCGCCGCTGTTTGAACTGGCCGCGCTCGATCCGGTGTGGGTGATCGTGGATTATCCACCGACCCAGGCCGCGCAGCTTGCGCCGGGCAGCGAAATTATCGCCAGCGTCGCCAGCTGGCCCGGTGAGCAGTTTCAGGGGCGGGTGAGCGAACTGTTACCCCAGCTTGAAACCACCACCCGGACCCTGCGTGCGCGCATCGTGCTGGATAATCCGCAGCAAAAGCTGAAGCCGGGGATGTTTCTTACCGTTAAAGCCGCACAGAATCCGCACGGGCAGCCGGTGCTGGCGGTACCGGAAGAGTCGCTGATTGATACCGGCAGCGCCAGCCGGGTACTGCTGGCGGATGGCGAAGGGCATTTCAGCGCCGCCAGCGTAACGACCGGGATGACCGCTAACGGCTGGACGGAGATCCGTAGCGGCTTACGCGAAGGTCAGCAGGTCGTCACGTCCGGGCAATTCCTGATCGACTCCGAAGCCAGCCTGCGCAGCGCGCTGCCAGCGCAGGTCGCGGTGAAGGAATATCAGACTACCGGCGTGGTGAAAGCGCTTGAGGGCAACACCATCACTCTCGCGCATCAGCCCGTCCCGGAACTGCAATGGGGGGCGATGACCATGGACTTTACGCTGAAGCAGCCCGCTGACGGTATTCACGTCGGCGATAAGGTGATGTTCAGTTTCACGCTGGATGACGAGCAGGGGGCAACGATTACCCACCTGATGCCCGGCGGGGAGGCGATGCAATGATTGCTGCTGTTATTCGCGCCGCGCTACGCAACCGGCTGCTGGTGATCCTCGCGGCCATCGGCATGGCGCTCTGGGGATTGTGGGCGGTTCAGCGTGCGCCGCTGGATGCGCTGCCGGATCTCTCTGACGTGCAGGTGATCGTCCGCGCCAGCTATCCTGGTAAAGCGCCGCAAATTATTGAAGATCAGGTGACCTGGCCGCTGACCACTTCAATGCTTTCCGTGCCCGGCGCGAAAACGGTGCGCGGCTATTCGATGTTTGGCGATGCATACGTGTACGTCCTCTTTGAGGATGGGGTCGATCTTTACTGGGCGCGTTCGCGGGTGCTGGAATATTTAAGCCAGATCCAGGCCCAGTTGCCGGAGGGAGCGACGGTTGCGCTGGGGCCGGATGCTACCGGCGTGGGCTGGATCTACGAATACGCGCTGGTGGATCGCAGCGGTAAACACAGTCTTGCTGATTTGCGTGCGCTTCAGGACTGGACGCTGCGCTACGAGCTGAAAACGGTGCCGAATGTCTCCGAAGTGGCGAGCGTAGGCGGAATGGTCAAACAGTATCAGGTGATCCCCGATCCGGCGCGTCTGCGGGCGCTGAATATTACTCATCAGCAACTGGTTGATGCCCTGAAAGCGTCAAATCAGGAGAGCGGCGGGGCGGTGCTGGAAATGGGCGAAGCTGAGTATATGGTGCGCACCAGCGGCTATTTGCAGCGGCCCGATGATTTCCGTCAGGTGGTGATTGCCAGCCGGGAGGGCGTGCCGGTGATGCTGTCGGATGTGGCTGACGTGCGTATCGGTCCGGAGATCCGGCGCGGCGTGGCGGAGCTTAACGGGGAAGGCGAAGTGGCTGGCGGAATCATCGTCATGCGCTACGGGCAAAACGCGCTGGAAACCATCCGGGCGGTGAAAAGCAAACTTCAGGCGCTGCAACAAACGCTGCCCGCAGGCGTGGAGATTGTGCCGGTCTATGACCGTTCGACGCTGATTGAGCACGCCGTCGAAACCTTAAGCCATAAACTGATTGAAGAGTTTATCGTGGTCGCCGCCGTCTGTACGCTGTTTCTGTTTCACTTCCGCTCGGCGCTGGTGGCGATTGTCTCTCTGCCGCTCGGCATTCTCGGCGCGTTTATCGTTATGCATTATCAGGGCGTTAACGCCAATATTATGTCCCTCGGTGGGATCGCCATTGCGATTGGCGCGATGGTCGATGCCGCAATTGTAATGATTGAAAACATGCATAAAACGCTGGAGCAGTGGCGGCACGATCACCCTGACCAACAGCCAGAAAGCGCCGATTACTGGCGCATTGCCGAACAGGCGGCGGTGGAAGTGGGACCTGCGCTGTTTTGCAGCCTGCTAATCATCACTCTGTCGTTTATTCCGGTGTTCTCGCTGGAGGCGCAGGAAGGGCGAATGTTCTCGCCGCTGGCATTTACCAAAACCTGGTCGATGGCGGTCGCCGCCGGGCTGGGGATCACCCTGGTGCCGGTGCTGATGGGCTATTTTATTCGCGGTAAGATCCCCGATGAGAAAGCCAATCCGCTTAACCGCTGGCTGATCCGCGCCTATGAGCCGCTGCTGGATCGCGTTCTGCAATGGCCGAAAGCCACGCTGGGGCTGGCGCTGATCCTGCTACTGGTGACGTTCTGGCCGCTCAGTCGCCTCGGCAGCGAGTTTATGCCGCCGCTGGACGAGGGCGATCTGCTGTACATGCCGTCAACTCTGCCGGGTATCTCCGTGCGCGAGGCCACGCGGCTGCTCCAGCAGACCGATCGGCTGATCAAGAGCGTACCGGAAGTTGAGAGCGTATTTGGTAAAGCCGGGCGCGCGGAATCGGCAACCGATCCCGCGCCGTTAACCATGCTGGAAACCACCATCCGCTTCAAACCCCGCGAACAGTGGCGCAACGGGATGACGCCCGACAAGCTGGTGGCCGAACTGGATCGCACGGTAAGCATTCCCGGCATTGCTAACGTCTGGGTGCCGCCGATCCGTAACCGGCTGGATATGCTGGCGACCGGGATCAAAAGCCCGGTTGGGATCAAGGTCAACGGCAGTAATATCGCGGATATTGAGCGCGTCGCTCGCCAGATTGAGGGGCTGGTCAAAGAGGTGCCGGGCGTGACCTCTGCGCTGGCGGAGCGTTTATCCGGCGGGCGCTATGTCGATATCAAAATCAATCGTCTTCAGGCTGCGCGGTATGGCGTGTCGGTGCAGGAGCTGCAATCGCTGGTGGCGACGCTGGTCGGGGGCGAAAATGTCGGGCAGACGACAGAGGGACGGGAGCGCTATCCCATTAACGTCCGCTATCCACGGGAACTACGCGACAATCTCGACAAACTGCGCAATCTGCCGGTGGTGACGGCCAACGGCAGTCAGGTGGCGCTGGGGCAACTGGCCGAGATTTCGCTTAGCGAAGGCCCGCCAATGCTGAAAAGCGAAAACGCTCGCCTGTCGAACTGGATTTATGTCGATCTGCGCGGTCGCGACCTGAAATCCGCGGTGGATGACATGCAGCAGCGGGTGGCGCAGCAGGTCAAACTGCCGCAGGGGGTAACGCTTTCATGGTCGGGGCAGTTTGAATATCTGGAGCGCGCGACGGCGAAGCTGAAAATAGTCCTGCCGGTGACGCTGATGATTATTTTCGTGCTGCTGTGGCTTACCTTCAGGCGTATTTCAGACGTGCTGCTGATTATGGGCACGCTGCCATTTTCGCTTATTGGTGGGGTCTGGCTGCTGTGGCTGCTGGGATATAATCTGTCGGTGGCAGGTGCCGTCGGATTTATTGCCCTGGCGGGCGTCGCTGCCGAGTTTGGCGTCATTATGGTGCTGTATCTTAATCACGCCATTGAGAAATATCAGCGTCTCGAACCCGAGGGCGGAAATATCACGCTGATGCGCGCTATTCACGAAGGCGCGGTATTGCGCGTGCGGCCAAAAGTGATGACCGTGGCGACAATCATGACCGGGCTGCTGCCGATTATGTGGGGCAGCGGCAGCGGATCGGAAGTGATGAGCCGTATTGCCGCGCCGATGATTGGGGGTATGATCACCGCGCCGTTATTGTCGATGCTGGTTATTCCGGCGGTATATAAGTTGCTCCATCGGGTGAAATAATGGCGGGCGCTCTGCGGAGCGCCCGTTATGCAATATGATTAAACTTAGGGATTTTTCCGCTTTCGTTAAGCCTTTATTCATATATTTTATGGTAGCATGCCATAGAAATGAATAGAGTGGTTATGAGTGTGAAACAATTACAATCCTTAGTTTTTATTGTCTTTTTTATTATGCCTCCGGCGTTTGCGGCAACCATCGGCACTATGATCGGCGATGGTGTGCGCACCGTCAGTAATAATGCGGCCGAAACCTGGCAGGAGCCGCAGCATTACGATCTTTATATTCCGGCAATCACCTGGCACGCACGGTTTGCCTATGATAAGGAAAAAACCGATCGCTATAACGAGCGTCCGTGGGGCGCGGGTTTCGGGCAATCCCGCTGGGATGAAAAGGGCAACTGGCACGGCCTGTACTTTATGGCCTTTAAAGATTCCAACAACAAACTGGAGCCGATAGGGGGCTACGGCTGGGAGAAAACGTGGCGACCGCTGGCGGACGAAAACTTCCGCCTCGGCCTCGGCTATACCGCTGGCGTCACCGCCCGTGACAACTGGTATTACGTCCCGATACCGGTGCTGCTGCCGCTGGCTTCGGTCGGTTACGGCCCGGCGACGTTTCAGATGACGTACATTCCAGGCACCTATAACAACGGCAACGTTTACTTTGCCTGGCTGCGATTTCAGTTTTAAGTTCGGCAAATCGGCCGTGCGACAAGCGTCAATCGGCTAACGGACAGAAAAGAGCGAATTATGTGATGCGCTTAAAAAAGTTAGCGATTTTTATCACTTTTTCGCACTGTTTGACTGGACAAATCGCACCACAATTGTTGTACTGATACCCGACACAGCATTTGTGTCCTTTTTTCATGTAAAGGTAATTTTGATGTCTAAGATTAAAGGTAACGTTAAGTGGTTTAATGAGTCCAAAGGATTCGGTTTCATTACTCCTGAAGATGGTAGCAAAGATGTATTCGTACACTTCTCCGCTATCCAGACCAATGGTTTCAAAACTCTGGCTGAAGGTCAGCGTGTAGAGTTCGAAATCACTAACGGTGCCAAAGGCCCTTCTGCTGCAAACGTAACTGCTCTGTAAGTTCAACGACAGCACGAATTCAAAACCCGCTCACGAGCGGGTTTTTTTTCGTCTGCGAGTCGGCCTATCGCGCCGTTGTCGAGACCAGCCAGAAGGCGAGGGCGGTGAAGGCAAGCGATCCCAGCAGGTTCAGCGCGATATTCAGCAGCGCCCAGCTAAAACGCCCTTCCTGAAGCAGAAAAAACGCTTCGGCGGAAAAAGTGGAGAAGGTGGTCAGCCCGCCGCAAAAACCGGTGGTTACCAGCAGCTTCCAGACCGGATCGATATTCGTCATCCGGTTGAACCACGCCAGCCCCGCGCCAATAATCAACGCGCCTGCCAGATTCGCGGTTAACGTCCCGACAGGAATAGCATGATGCAGCGGATTAAATTTAAGACCCAGCCACCAGCGCAGAACGCTGCCGGTCCCGCCGCCAATAAAAACGGCAATCAGCACTTGTAACACGATGAATACCTGCTATTTCATAATAAACCGGATCAGTGTAACGCCAGATCCATTCACCGGGAATATGTGGAGTGTATATGATTATTGCCGCCGGGCAGTTCGCCGTCACGCCGTATTGGGAAAACAACGCGCGTATTTGCGTCAACCTGATGGCGCAGGCCGCCGAACGTGGCGCGAGTCTGCTGGTGCTGCCGGAAGCGCTGCTGGCGCGCCACGATGACGATCCTGACCTGTCGGTAAAGTCCGCCCAGCCGCTTGACGGCGGTTTTTTAACGCGCCTGCGTGAAGAGAGTCAAAACAATGACCTTACCACCGTGCTGACGCTCCACGTGCCCTCCGCGCCGGGCAGGGCGGTAAATACGCTGGTGGCGCTGCGGGGAGGGGAGATTATCGCGCAGTACGCCAAACTGCATCTGTATGATGCGTTCAGTATCCAGGAGTCACGGCGGGTCGACGCTGGAGGCACTGTACCGCCGCTGATTGACGTCAACGGCATGAAGACAGGGCTGATGACCTGTTACGATTTGCGCTTCCCGGAGCTGGCAATAGCACACGCGCTGGCGGGTGCGGAAATCCTGGTGCTGCCCGCCGCATGGGTACGCGGTCCGCTGAAAGAGCACCACTGGTCAACGTTGCTGGCCGCGCGGGCGCTGGACACCACCTGCTATGTGGTCGCGGCGGGCGAATGCGGCAGCAAAAATATCGGCCAGAGCCGGATTATCTCCCCGGCTGGCGTGACTCTGGCGGGCGCTGCCGATGCGCCGCAGCTTATCCTTGCTGACGCAGACCGCGCAGAGCTTGAGCAGTTTCGCAGCAAACTGCCTGTTTTACGCAACCGAAAGTTTGCGCCGCCGCAACTATTGTGACGTTTTTTTAAACAATACTTGATTCACCTTGTTACAGATTGCTATTGTGTCTTCGCCGCAAATGTCCGTTAATAGACGCTGGTTTTTGTGGCGTTTTATGCAGCCTGTTTTTTTGAAGAAGGTAACTATGGGTGAGATTAGCATTACCAAACTGCTGGTTGTTGCAGCACTGATTGTTCTGGTGTTTGGTACGAAGAAACTGCGTACCCTGGGCGGAGACCTGGGCACGGCAATCAAGGGCTTCAAGAAAGCCATGAATGATGACGACACGACTGCGAAGAAAAGCGCGGAAGGCGATATTCCGGCAGAACGGATCACGCATAAAGAGTAACGGCAACGCTAAGGCTTGCAAAAAAAAACCGGCACATCGCGATGGCCGGTTTTTTTATGTCAAATGTAAGCGGGTATATTTTTCGCGCTTACTTCACTTCAATCCCTTTCGCCTGCAAATCGGCGTGATAGGAAGAGCGGACAAACGGACCGCAGGCTGCGTGGGTGAAGCCCATCGCCAGCGCTTCCGCTTTCATTTCATCAAACTCATCCGGGCTAACGTAACGCTGTACCGGAAGATGGTGACGGCTTGGTTGCAGGTATTGCCCCAGCGTCAGCATGGTCACGCCGTGACGACGCAGATCGCGCATCACCTCAATGATTTCCGCATTGGTTTCGCCCAGGCCCACCATCAGACCGGACTTGGTCGGAATTTCCGGGTGCGCTTCTTTAAAACGCTCCAGCAGCTTCAGCGACCAGTTGTAATCCGCGCCCGGACGCACCTGACGATAAACACGCGGCACGTTTTCAAGGTTGTGGTTAAACACATCCGGCGGCGTGGCGTTAAGGATATCCAGCGCGCGATCCATACGGCCACGGAAATCCGGCACGAGGGTTTCGATGCGAATTGACGGGCTTTTTTCGCGGATTGCGGTAATACAGTCGGCAAAATGCTGTGCGCCACCGTCGCGCAGATCGTCACGATCCACCGAGGTGATCACCACATATCGCAGTGCCATATCCGCGATGGTCTGCGCCAGTTTTTGCGGTTCACCGGCGTCCGGCGCTATCGGGCGACCGTGGGCCACGTCACAGAACGGGCAGCGACGGGTGCAAATAGCACCGAGGATCATAAACGTGGCGGTGCCATGGTTAAAACATTCTGCCAGATTCGGACAGGAGGCTTCTTCGCAGACAGAGTGCAGGCCGTTTTTGCGCATCGCCGCTTTAATACCCTGGATACGGGAAGAGTCAGCCGGAAGCTTAATTTTCATCCATTCCGGTTTTCGCAGCAGCTCTTCGCGCTCAGTTGCTACGTTTTTTACCGGGATAAGGGCCATCTTATCGGCGTCGCGGTACTTAACACCGCGTTCCATCACAATGGGTTTACTCATAGCGTGCGTGTTCCAGTTGCGGATAACGAAGGAAAGCGTTTCAATTCAATGAAATGTTGTATTTATCAACTATTTTTGAATTCACTCCACGCAGTATAACATTGATGCAGGGATGAAAGCAGCCTGCCAGGGCAGCTATTTGTGAAATAGTTGTTGTTTTTGTTCACATGCCCTGGCGGAATGGGCGAAGATTTTTTAATGCGAAATAAATCAGAACGCCTGGCGAATCACTTTTATCACATTTTGCAAAATGGGATCGCGCAGGCTTAGCTTGTTGTAATGCAATGAAAAATCCATCTTCTCTTCGCTAAGCGGCGGGTAGTCAATGGTGCGTAGCGGCCAGCAGGAGGCGAAAAGCGAGTAGATGCGTTCCGGCATCAGACCGATCAGATCGCTGTCGGCAATCAGGGCGGCAATTGTAAACAGGTTGTAGCTACTGAAGCTCACCTGACGATCCGGGAACAGTTCGTAAATACGTTTACGCAGGTCGCCGTGGCTCTGTCCGTCCAGCATCAGCAGCGTGTGTTGATGCTGGCGCAGCGTATCGGTATCGACCGGCTGGCCCAGCGCAGGGTGGCCGTCGCGGCAGACCAGCACCAGTTTATCGGTATACAGCACATGGTGGGCGAGGGCGCGCGCGGTCAGCACATAGCTGTCGATTACTAAATCGGCCTGGAACTGACTTAATTTATTGATGGCATCCGTGACCGGAATATTGCGCAGTAGCAACTGCGGAAATTCTTCGCGTACCGCCTTATAAATAGTCGGCATCACCAGCGCACCGATAGATGACGAGGTGGCTATGGTGATCGTGCGCTGTTTATCATAGCTGCCGGTTAAATCCAGCGCGCCGAGGATCGACTCCATTCCCTGGCTAATGTACTCATGTAAATGGCTGGCGTAAGCGGTGGGCGTTACCCCCTGGCCTTTACGAATAAAAAGCGGATCGGGAAATATTGCCCGTAATTTCTGAATCGACTGACTAATAGCCGAGGGCGTGAGGTTGAGAATTTTCGCTGCGTTAACAATCCCTTTATGCACATAGACCGCCTCAAAAATAGTCAGGAGGTTGAGGTCAATATTCCGGAGTGTACGAAAAATTTGCGGGTTATCGTCCTCACGCAGTGGTTTTATTCGTTTTTCTGGCAGGTCGTTGTAATCCACGCTTAGGCTCCATTTTTCATCCACAATATGAATGATAGCTGATGCTGATCTTGTTGTTATTATCGTCTCAATTATTGCAGGGGAGAATGATATTTATCTTAAATATTAAAAGTTTATCTGTTTGTCACATGTGTGAAAAGCCCGCGATCGCAAAAATCGCCGCCTCGTTTCACTCGACAACTCTTTCATTATTAAAACAAATCAAGCGAAATGAAAATATAGAAAGTTCAGGAACTTGTAAAGAAAAAAGGGGATAAAGAGACGGCGGACACAAAAATAACGCGCCGCCGCGCTTAACGAGTTAAGTAGGGATATATTGATAAGGCGGATTGTTTAGCAGCGCTAAAAAATGGCCTACTAATACAGGGGAAATAGAATCCGTGCTGGCGTCTTTCACCCATTCGCTCAGCTGGGCCATTTCCATTCCGGCATAGCCGCAGGGATTGATGCGTAAAAAAGGCGAGAGATCCATCGCGATATTGAGCGCCAGGCCGTGAAACGAACAGCCTTTACGAATGCGCAGACCCAGCGAGCAAATTTTCTTTTCGCCAACGTATACGCCGGGGGCATCCGCGCGCGGATGCGCGTCGACCGCAAACTGTGCCAGCGTGTTGACGACCGTTTGCTCAAGGACTGTGACCAGCTCCCGCACGCCAAGCTTGCGCCGCTTCAGGTTCAGCAGGACGTACATAACCTGTTGGCCGGGGCCGTGGTAGGTCACCTGGCCGCCTCTGTCGCTCTGGATCACCGGGATGTCGCCGGGTACCAGAACATGTTCCGCTTTACCCGCCTGACCCTGGGTGAAAACCGGCATATGTTCCACCAGCCAGATTTCATCCGGGGTGTTTTCATTGCGCGAGTCGGTAAATTCATGCATCGCCTGCGAAACGGGTTCATAGGGCTGAAGGCCCAGGCGACGAATAAGGATGGTGTCCTGAAGCAAAACGCAGTCTCCGGGGAGGGATCGTGCCGGGGATTATATCACACAGAAAAATGCGTTACCCGGCGGATACCGGGTAACTGAATGGTTTACAGCACCATACGGACAATTTCGATATTGCCCAGCTCTTCATAGAGCGTTTCAACCTGCTCAATATGCGTGGCGTTAATGGTGATGGATACCGAGTGGTAGTTGCCTTTGCTGCTCGGTTTTATCTGCGGGGAGTAGTCACCAGGCGCATGGCGCTGTACCACTTCAACCACCTGATCCACCAGCTCAGGTTTCGCCAGACCCATTACCTTATAGGTAAACGGGGTAGGGAATTCCAGCAGTTCGTTAAGTTTGGTTTTCATGTCAGCTCCGGCGTTACAAAAAAGAATAACTCCCACAGGCGCGGGAGTTATCAGGATGAATAGTATATGGGGGCGAGCGCCCGGTTTTCAATAGGCTAAATATTAACCAAACCAGTGGTGGAACATTAGCTTAATGTAATCAATCATTTTACCGAAGAAATTCCCTTCCGGGATCTCCTGGAGCACCACCAGCGGGCGTTGTTCGATGATTTTGCCATCAAGCTGGAAGTTGATCGTACCGACAACCTGGTTTTTTTGCAGCGGGGCATGAAGCTCCGGGTTGTTCAGCACGTAGCTGGCTTTCAGATCTTTCATCCGACCGCGCGGAATGGTCAGGTAAACGTCTTTATCAACGCCCAGCGAGGCGCGATCGCTGTCGCCAAACCATGCCGGTTCAGAGGCAAACTCTTTGCCCGTTTTCAGCGGATTGACGGTTTCAAAGAAGCGGAAACCCCAGGTCAGCAGCTTTTTACTTTCTGCTTCACGGCCTTTGAAGGTGCGCCCGCCCATCACGGCGGAAATGAGGCGCATCTGGCCTTCGGTCGCGGAAGCCACGAGGTTGTAGCCTGCTTTGTCGGTGTGACCGGTTTTGATGCCGTCCACATTCAGGCTGTTATCCCACAGCAGGCCATTACGGTTGGTCTGGCGGATGCCGTTGAAGGTGAACTCTTTTTCTTTATAGATGGTGTATTCGTTCGGTACATCGCGGATCAGCGCCTGACCGATCAACGCCATATCGCGAGCAGAGCTGTACTGACCATCAGCATCCAGCCCGTGAACGGTCTGGAAATGGGTGTTTTTCAGGCCCAGCGCATTGACGTAGCTGTTCATCAGGCCGACAAACGCGTCCTGGCTACCGGCGGAAAAATCGGCCATCGCCACGCAGGCGTCGTTACCGGATTGCAGGTTAATCCCACGGATTAACTGGGCCACAGGCACCTGCATTCCCGGCTTCAGGAACATCAGGGAGGAGCCTTTGAACACCGGGTTTCCGGTCGCCCATGCGTCGTTGTTGATGGTGACCAGATCGCTCTCTTTAAACTTCCCGGCTTTCATTGCCTGACCGATGACGTAGCTGGTCATCATTTTGGTCAGGCTGGCCGGATCGCGGCGGGCGTCGGCATTTTGTTCTGCCAGTACCTTTCCGGAGTTGTAATCAATCAGGATGTACGACTCCGCATCGATTTGCGGAACGCCGGGGATCATGGTTTTGATATTCAGATCGTCGGCATGCGCGGCAGAGACGAGCGTAGCAACGGAAAGAACAGACGTGAGCGCCAGGCGCTGCACGGAACGAACGGAAAAAGTGGTCTTCATGGTCAGAAAAACGACATCCGTGATGGAGTTAGAAAAAGTGCCCTACTATAGCAAAAGCTATACGGACCGGCATCTGACATTGCGCATGACTTTGTTGCTGTCATTTACAGAAATTGACAAAATCAGATGCCCCGAAAATTAATTTGCGCCAGCGATAAACGACTGAAGCTGGGCTTCAGTTTGTAAACGCTGCTGAAGCGCGGTGGCTTCCTGCTTAGAGCTGAATGGCCCAAGCTGAATGCGCCATACCGCACCGTTTTGCACAACGCGGCCCGGAACCGAAAACTGCTGGCCAAGACGTTGCTGGTACTGCTGGGCGCGGCCCTGGTCGCTGACGGCACCAACCTGAACCACATAATTGCCGCTGGCAGCGGGCGCAGCGCTGGCCGCCGGCGCGGTGACGGGCGCGGCGGTGTTATTGGGCGCAGCAACCGGAGCAGCGATGTTATTTGCTGCGGCGACCGGCGCGGCAGGCTGGCTGACCGGAGCAACCGCAGGCTGCGCGGCAGGTGCTTCGTTACTCTCCAGCACCCCCGAACTCAGCGTGGTCGGCGCACCGAGAAAACCGCTGCTTTTCACTGGGGCACCGACACCGCCATCTTCAGGCTGCAACGTGCTGTTATCGATCGCCCGCACGTCGCCCGGCGACTGGGAAGCGGCCTGCGGTACAGAAGAGGCGCTGCCCATGCCACCGCTTAAATCTGGGCGATCGGGCAGAGCGTAAGTTTGTTTCGCCACGGTCGTACAGGCCATGCCAGGGCCGGACAAGGAGCCGTCCTGGGCAACGATAATCGGATCGATACGCACTTTGGTATTATTGGACGTATTCAGGCGGTCGGCGGCGGCGCGCGAGAGTGAAATCACCCGGTCATTACCGTACGGCCCGCGATCGTTAATCCGTACCACAATCATGCGTCCGTTCGCCATGTTGGTGATACGGGCATAGCTGGGCACTGGCAGGGTCGGATGCGCCGCGGTCAGCTGCATAGGGTCAAACTCTTCGCCCGATGCGGTCAGATTGCTTCCCGGCTCGGCATCGTAAATAGCGGCAAGCCCGGCCTGGCTGAAGCGCGATGGGTCCTGCACAATTTTGTAGCTTTTGCCGTCACGTTGATAATCCTGATTGACCGAGGCGTTCAGCGGCTCGTAGCGCGGATCGGCCCCGCCGATCTCGGTGACCGGGCCGTTACAGACCGCAGGCTGCGGAGGCGCGACGTTTTGTTGCTGCTGATCGGTATCATTCGTACATGACGTCAGCAGCCCTGCTGCTATGCAAATCCCGAGACAAAGCTTCCGCATTGCGCACCACCCCTTAAACGCTTTTTGACAACATTTTTCTGTGAGTATGGATCGACATAACGATACCAAACCCGGCCATGAGTACAATCAGGGCGGAACCCCCGTAGCTGACCAGCGGCAGCGGAACGCCCACCACCGGTAAGATACCACTCACCATACCAATATTTACAAATACATAAACGAATAAAATCAGCATCAGGCCACCGGCCATCACTCGCCCGAAGGTCGTCTGCGCGCGTGCGGCGATCCACAGCCCGCGCATGATCAGCAGCAAGTACAGCGCCAGCAGGACGAGAAAGCCGAACAGTCCCAGCTCTTCAGCCAGTACCGCAAAAATAAAGTCGGTGTGGCGCTCCGGCAAAAACTCCAGCTGCGACTGGGTACCGTGCAGCCAGCCCTTACCGCGCAGGCCGCCGGAACCGATGGCAATTTTCGACTGTATAATATGATAGCCTGCGCCCAGCGGATCGGTTTCTGGATCGAGCAGCATCATTACGCGCTGGCGCTGGTAATCGTGCATCAGGAAGAACCACAGGATCGGAATAAAAGCGGCAATCAGCAATACCGCAATGCCAATCAGCCGCCAGCTCAGGCCGGAAAGAAACAGGACGAACAGCCCGGACAGCGCGATCAGAATTGAGGTGCCGAGGTCGGGCTGCGCCGCTACCAGCAGCGTTGGCATAAAAATCAGCACCAGCGCGATGGCGGTATTTTTCAGCGACGGCGGACAGACATCGCGGTTAATAAACCGTGCCACCATCAGAGGGACGGCGATTTTTGCGATCTCCGAGGGCTGAAAACGCACTATGCCTAAATCCAGCCAGCGCTGTGCGCCTTTGGATATCGCGCCGAAGGCGTCTACGGCCACCAGCAATATCACGCAAAATATATAAAGATAGGGTGCCCAGCCTTCATAAACGCGAGGGGGGATTTGGGCCATCACGACCATCATCACCAGCCCCATCATGATCTGGCCGATTTTACGTTCCATCATGCCAATATCCTGACCGCTGGCGCTCCAGATCACCAGCGAGCTGTAAACCAGCAGCGCCAGGGTAATCAGCATCAGCGCCGGGTCGATATGGATCTTGTCCCAGAACGATTTTTTATTCGGATTATCGGTCATGCTATTGGTCCTCCGCCGCCGTTGACGCCGGGTTTTCTGCGGGCAGTTCGGTGTTGTTATCACCGAGCATAATGTGGTCGAGGATCTGACGCATAATGGTCCCGACAGCCGGGCCTGCGCCGCCGTTTTCAAGGATCATGGCGACGGCAACGCGCGGATTATCATAAGGCGCGAAGGCGGTCATCAGTTTATGGTCGCGCAGACGCTCCGCGATTTTGTGCGCGTTATAAGTTTCATTCGCTTTCAGGCCGAACACCTGCGCAGTACCTGATTTCGCCGCCACTTTATACGGCGCGCCCATAAAATATTTATGCCCGGTGCCGTTAGGCCGGTTGGCTACACCGTACATACCGTCTTTGGCGATCTCCCAATAGCCGGAGTGGATATCGCCGACCGGCGGTTGCACAGGCTGCGTCCACGGCACCTGTTTGCCATTCTCAACGGTGTTCATCAGGAAATGCGGCGTTTTCACCACGCCGTCGTTAATCAGGATCATCATGGCTTTATTCATCTGGATTGGCGTTGCCGTCCAGTAGCCCTGGCCGATGCCCACCGGAATGGTGTCGCCCTGATACCACGGTTTTTTGAAGCGTTTTTGTTTCCATTCGCGGGTCGGCATATTACCGGAGCGCTCTTCGGAGAGGTCGATACCGGTATAGTGACCATAGCCAAACTTGCCCATCCACTCCGCGAGACGGTCGATGCCCATATCATAGGCCACCTGATAGAAGAAAGTATCCGCAGATTCCTCCAGCGATTTGGTGACGTTCAGATGACCGTGCCCCCATTTCTTCCAGTCGCGATAGCGTTTTTCCGAGCCGGGCAATTGCCACCAGCCGGGATCAAACAGGCTGGTATTGCGCGTGATGACGCCTGCGCTTAGTGCGGAAACGGCGACGTAAGGTTTCACCGTTGACGCCGGAGGATACACCCCCTGGGTGGCGCGGTTTACCAACGGGGTGTTCGGATCGTTAAGCAGCGTGGAGTAATCCTTGCTGGAAATGCCGTCGACGAACAGATTCGGGTTATAGCTTGGCATGGACACCAGCGCCAGAATATCGCCGCTGCGCGGATCGGTAACGACCACCGCAGCGCGGCTTCCGGCCAGCAGGGTTTCAATGTAGCTCTGAAGTTTCAGATCGATAGTCAGATAAATATCGTGCCCGGCCTGCGGCGGCACTTCTTTCAACTGGCGGATCACCCGCCCACGGTTGTTAACTTCAACCTCTTCGTAGCCGGTCTGACCGTGGAGGATATCTTCATAGTAACGCTCAATGCCGAGCTTACCGATATCGTGCGTCGCCGCGTAGTTTGCCAGCTTGTCTTCTTTATCCAGCCGCTCAACGTCTTTATCGTTGATTTTTGAGACGTAGCCAATGACGTGCGTCAGGGCAGAGCCGTAAGGATAGAAGCGGCGCTTGTAGCCTTTTACCTCAACGCCGGGAAAGCGATACTGGTTGACCGCGAATCGCGCAACCTGAATTTCCGACAGGTTAGTTTTCACCGGAATGGAGGTAAAACGGTGCGAGCGACTGCGTTCTTTCTTGAAATTGGCGATGTCGTCATCGTTGAGATCGACCACCTCGCGCAGCGCGTCGAGGGTTTGCTGCACGTTATCAACCTTCTCCGGCATCATTTCAATCTGGTAGATAGTACGGTTCAGCGCCAGCGGCGTGCCGTTACGGTCGTAAATGATGCCCCGGCTGGGCGCAATGGGTACCAGCTTAATGCGGTTTTCGTTGGAACGGGTCTGATAATCGGTGAAGCGATTGATTTGCAGATTATAAAGATTGGCAACCAGCACGCCGGAGAGCAGCAGGATCCCGCTGAAGGCGACCAGCGCCCGGCGCACAAACAGCGCGGACTCAGCCGAATAGTCGCGAAAAGAATTCTGTAATTTCATCCGCTGCTTAGTCTACCCTGATCATCGTTACTCGCGGTGGTAGGGGTGGTTAGTGGTGATACTCCACGCCCGGTAGAGGCTCTCTGCGACCAGCACCCGTACCAGAGGGTGAGGGAGGGTCAGCGCAGACAGAGACCAGCTTTGTTCAGCCGCTGCTTTACAGGCGGGAGATAACCCTTCTGGCCCGCCGATCAACAGGCTGACATCGCGGCCATCCTGCTTCCAGCGCTCCAGCTCAACGGCAAGCTGCGGCGTATCCCAGGGCTTACCTGGGATGTCGAGCGTGACGATGCGATTCTTGCCTGCGGCGGCCAGCATCAATTCACCCTCTTTGTCGAGAATACGTTTGATATCCGCATTTTTGCCGCGTTTGCCAGCGGGGATTTCCACCAGCTCAAACGGCATATCTTTGGGAAAACGACGTAAATACTCGGTAAATCCGGCCTGCACCCAGTCCGGCATTTTGGTGCCGACGGCTACCAGTTGCAGCTTCACGCATTAACCCCAGAGTTTTTCCAGTTCATACAGGCGACGGCTGTCTTCCTGCATCACGTGGACAATCACATCGCCTAAATCAACGACAATCCAGTCGGCGGAGTTTTCACCTTCCACACCCAGCGGCAGCAGCCCGGCGGCGCGGGACTCCTGAACCACGTGGTCAGCGATTGACATTACGTGACGGCTGGACGTTCCGGTACAAATAATCATGCAATCCGTAATGCTGGATTTACCCTGAACATCCAGAGAAAGGATGTCCTGACCTTTAAGATCGTCTATTTTGTCGATGACAAAATCCTGAAGTGCTTTACCCTGCAAGAGTTCCCCCTGGGTACGAGATAATTAACAACAATAAACAGCCTGCCAGTATACCCGAAATGCGGGCTTCAGCGGGACACAAATGTCTCAGATCAGGCTTTTAAAAGTGGGCTATCATCCCACCCCTTGCACAGGAATGCATCGCCATTTTTGTAAAACAATTTTCACGCGGGCGTTAAGGGCAGGAAAAGTCTGGCGCGGAGAATAACAGCCTGCGGTGGCGTGTCAATAAGCAGCGCGCCGGGAATGATGAAAATTAACGGTAAAGACCTTGCTGAATAATGTAATCCTGCACTGCTTGAGGGAGCAGGTCGGCGCAGGATTGATGGCGCGCCAGTTGCTCGCGGATTTGGGTGGAGGAAATGGCATACCACGGCGTTTGCGCCAGGTAGATTTTCCCGGCGGGCAGCGTATGGAGATCCTGCGGATCGTGCGTTACGTGGCGCTCAAGCCACGCCTGCTTTTCCGTATCCGGCATAATTGAAGGGTAGCCCGGACGGCGGCAGACCAGTAAATGCGCGTGATCGAGGATCGTGTCGTAACGGTGCCAGGTGTGGAACGTCAGCAGAGAATCCTGACCGATAATAAACGCCAGCGGGGCATCCGGGCCTTGCTCTTCGCGCCACTCCTGGAGCGTTTGCGAAGTCCAGGACGGCGTATCGCGCCGTAACTCCCGATCGTCCACGGTAAAGAGCGGTTTATCTCTGATTGCCAGCTCAAGCATTGTTCTGCGCTGGGCGGCGCTGGCCTCCGGCTGCGGGCGATGGGGAGGAACGTTATTCGGCATCAGGATTGCCCGCGTCAGCCCGACCAGCTCCGCCAGCGTTTCCACCGGCTTCAGGTGCCCATAATGAACGGGATCGAAGGTGCCGCCAAACAGTGCCTGCAAACGGGTCATATCATCCATCAATAAAAATATCGGCTAAAGCTTTATGACAGAGTAGCAGAGAAAGGCTTTCCAGATCGGACCACACCGACTGGCTGTAGTCCTGCTTGAGTGTCAGTTCGGCGCGGCTGAGCAGCGTGACCGCCTGACGCAATTGGTTTTCGCTAAGGCGATTCAGCGCGTCCCCAACGATGCCACGACGGTTCTGCCAGACGCGGTATTTATCAAACAAAGCCCGCAGCGGCGAGTGCGCCATCTGCCGTTTGAGATTCACCAGCATCAGCAGTTCGCGTTGCAGGGTGCGTAGAAGGATCGCCGGTTCGCTGCCTTCAAGCTGAAGCTGGCGCAAAATGTGCAGCGCGCGTTTGCTTTTGCCCGCCAGCAGCGCGTCAAGCCAGTGAAACGGCGTGAAATGTGCGGCGTCATTCACCGCCTGTTCAACGCGGGGCAGGGTCAGTTTGCCGTCCGGCCATAGCAGCGCGAGCCGCTCCAGCGCCTGCGCCAGCGCCAGCAGATTACCTTCATAGCAGTAGCACAGTAGCTGGCTTGCCGCGTCGTCTATCTGAAGGTTATTTTGTTTTGCCCTGGCCGCCAGCCAGCGCGGAAGCTGTGCCTGTTCCGGCGTCTGGCAGGTGACCTGCACGCAGCGGTCCGCCAGCGCGGAGAGCCACGGAGCATTTTCCTGCGCTTTGGTGAGTTTATTGCCGCGCACGATCAGCAGCAGATCGTCGTGCAGCAGGCTGACAAGCGTTGATAGCGGTTCATTGAACGGTGCACCGGGACCATTTTCCGGCAGCAGCAGCGTCAGCGTCTGACGACTGGCAAACAGGCTCATGGCCTGACAGAGCGAGAAAATCGCGTTCCAGTCGGTGCTGGCGTCCAGCGTAAAGGTGTGGTGTTCGTCAAATCCCTGTGCGACAGCCGCCTGACGCACCGCGTCCTGGCTTTCCTGTAGCAGCAGCGGATCGTTTCCCAAAAGCAGATACGCCGCGCGCAGCCCCTCAGAGAGCTGCGCGCGGAGTTGTTCAGGATACAGCCGAATCATTACTGGCCCAGCGTTGTCGTCACGCGAGCGGGCGTCGTGGCGGCAGGCGTGGAAGAGATAATTTCTTTATTCTCTTCTTCATCTGCGGCTCTGACGCTCGGAAGCTGACGAATCAACTGTTCAGCGGCTTTATCGTACATTTCATTGACGATCATGGTCTGCTCGGCATCTTTTGCCAGCGCCCGCTGTGGGTTGTCAAAGAATGAGCGATAAACCCGGGCGTTGATCGGGTAGATGTCATGGCCTGGGATCAGCACCGACGCGCTGACCGTCATCACCATTTGATATTCTGCCGTCTGACCGTTCTGGAACACCGACGCCGTATCCTGCGATACTGCCGACGCGCCCAGGCGCAGGGACGGAATATCTTTCCGCGTTGTTTCTTTCTGATCCACGACCTCAATACCGTTGAGCCGTAGCTGGTTGCGCACCGCGCGGCTCAGTGGGCCGTTCGGATCGCTTGAATCAAAGATCATCGTTTTCATCGTTGTCGGCACCTGCGTAGTGCTACGCAAGTGCCAGCCACAACCGGCGGTGGCAAGCACCGCCAAAGATAACAACACAGTAACCAGATGTCGCACGCTTCCTCCCGCGTTTAACCCACAACCAGATTGAGGAGTTTACCCGGTACGTAAATCACTTTACGCACGGTAACGCCGTCAAGGTATTTTGCGACCAGATGTTCCTGACCCGCACGTTCACGTACCTGTTCTTCGGTCGCATCCACCGGAACAGTAATTTTACCGCGTACTTTGCCGTTAACCTGCACCACTACCAGCGTGCTGTTTTCGACCATGGCTTTTTCGTCCGCAACCGGCCACGGAGCGTTGTCGATATCGCCTTCACCTTTCAGCTCCTGCCACAGCGTAAAGCTCATGTGCGGGGTGAACGGGTTGAGCATCCGCACAACCGCCAGCAGCGCTTCCTGCATCAGAACGCGATCCTGCTCGCCTTCGGTCGGTGCTTTCGCCAGCTTGTTCATCAGCTCCATAATCGCCGCAATCGCGGTGTTGAAGGTCTGACGACGACCGATATCATCGGTCACTTTAGCGATGGTTTTATGGACGTCACGACGCAGCGCCTGCTGATCTTCGCTTAACGCGTCCACGTTCAGCGCGGCAACGTCGCCCTGTGCAGTGTGCTCGTACACCAGTTTCCAGACGCGTTTCAGGAAGCGGTTAGCCCCTTCCACGCCGGATTCCTGCCATTCGAGGGTCATGTCTGCCGGAGAGGCAAACATCATAAACAGACGCACGGTGTCCGCGCCGTAACGCTCAACCATTTCCTGCGGGTCGATGCCGTTATTTTTCGACTTCGACATTTTGCTCATACCGGTATACACCAGCTCATGGCCCGCGCCGTCTTTCGCTTTCACGATGCGGCCTTTTTCGTCGCGCTCAACGATAGCGTCTTTCGGGGAAACCCAGTTACGCTCGCCGTTGGCACCCACGTAGTAGAATGCGTCTGCCAGCACCATGCCCTGACACAGCAGTTGTTTTGCCGGTTCGTCAGAGTTAACCATGCCCGCATCGCGCATCAGCTTGTGAAAGAAGCGGAAGTAGAGCAGGTGCATGATGGCGTGTTCGATACCGCCAATGTAGATATCGACCGGCAGCCAGTAGTTGGCCGCTTCCGGGTCCAGCATCCCGTCGTTGTACTGCGGGCAGGTGTAGCGCGCGTAGTACCAGGAGGATTCCATGAAGGTGTCGAAGGTGTCGGTTTCGCGCAGCGCAGGCTGACCGTTAACGGTGGTTTTTGCCCACTCTGGATCAGCTTTAATCGGGCTGGTGATGCCGTCCATGACTACGTCTTCCGGCAGGATCACCGGCAGCTGATCTTCCGGCGTCGGCAGCACGGTGCCGTCTTCCAGGGTGACCATCGGGATCGGCGCGCCCCAGTAACGCTGACGGGAAACGCCCCAGTCGCGCAGACGGTAGTTTACTTTACGCTCGCCCACACCTTTGGCGGCCAGCTTGTCGGCGATGGCGTTAAAGCCCTCTTCGAAGCTCAGTCCGCTAAATTCGCCGGAGTTAAACAGGGTACCTTTTTCGGTCAGAGCTTGTTCTGACAGATCCGGTTCAGAGCCGTCAGCCGCCAGAATCACCGGCTTGATGGTCAGACCGTATTTAGTCGCAAATTCATAGTCGCGCTGATCGTGACCCGGAACGGCCATGACCGCGCCGGTGCCGTATTCCATCAGCACGAAGTTTGCGGCCCATACCGGGATCTCTTCGCCGGTCAGCGGGTGAACGGCTTTAAAGCCGGTATCGACGCCTTTTTTCTCCATCGTCGCCATTTCAGCTTCGGCAACTTTGGTATTGCGGCATTCGTCGATAAAGGCCGCCAGTTCAGGATTGCTTGCGGCAGCCTGCTGCGCCAGCGGATGACCAGCGGCAACGGCCAGATAGGTCGCGCCCATAAAGGTGTCCGGGCGGGTGGTGTAAACGGTCAGCGTGTTGTCGTAGCCGTTCACGTCGAAGGTGATTTCCACGCCTTCAGAACGACCGATCCAGTTACGCTGCATGGTCTTCACGGTATCCGGCCACTGATCCATATGATCCAGATCGTTCAGCAGTTCGTCAGCGTAGGCGGTGATTTTGATAAACCACTGCGGGATCTCTTTACGTTCCACTTTGGTGTCGCAGCGCCAGCAGCAGCCGTCGATCACCTGCTCGTTGGCGAGAACGGTCTGGTCATTCGGGCACCAGTTCACCGCAGACGTTTTCTTGTACACCAGGCCTTTTTTGTACAGCTCGGTGAAGAATTTCTGTTCCCAGCGGTAATATTCCGGGGTGCAGGTCGCCAGTTCACGGCTCCAGTCATAGCCAAAACCCAGCGTCTTAAGCTGGTTTTTCATGTAGGCGATGTTTTCATACGTCCACGGGGCTGGCGCAGTATTGTTTTTTACCGCCGCGCCTTCCGCAGGCAGGCCGAAAGCGTCCCAGCCGATAGGCTGGAGAACGTTTTTACCCAGCATACGCTGGTAGCGGGAGATCACGTCGCCGATGGTGTAGTTACGGACGTGGCCCATGTGTAGTCGGCCAGAAGGATAGGGAAGCATCGACAGGCAGTAATACTTCTCTTTGCTCTCGTCTTCGGTCACTTCAAATGTGCGCTTCTCATCCCAGTGAAGCTGTACTTTGGATTCTATCTCTTCCGGGCGGTATTGCTCTTGCATGGCAGCCAGTGGTCCTGTTTTGCTAACAGCTACAAATGTAGCCTGTAGATGTGGTAATTCAGATCCGCATAGCATAGCCCAAACGCCCGCGTCAAAACAGCCTTTCGCACATTTGGCAGGCGCAAAAAGCTTGCAGGAATTTACACACTCTGTGAGCCGGTCGCGGCGGATGGGGTGAAATAACGTCTATTATTAGAGGTAGTTAACGACCCAGGAGACGAAATGATGAACAAGGTTGCTCAATTTTACCGGGAGCTGGTGGCGACATTAACCGAACGGCTGCGCAACGGTGACCGGGATATCGACGCGCTGGTGGAGCAGGCGCGGGTGCGGGTAACGCAAACCGGGGAGTTAACGCGAACCGAGATTGACGAGCTGATCCGGGCGGTACGCCGCGATCTCGAAGAATTCGCCATGAGTTATGAAGAGAGTCAGAGTGAAGTTGCTGATAGCGTCTTCCTGCGGGTCATTAAAGAAAGCGTCTGGCAGCAACTGGCCGACATTACCGATAAAACGCAGCTGGAATGGCGCGAAGTGTTCCAGGATCTCAATCACCACGGGGTCTATCACAGCGGGGAAGTGGTGGGGCTGGGCAATCTGGTCTGTGAAAAGTGCCACTATCATTTAGCGGTTTACACCCCGGACGTGCTGACGCTGTGCCCGAAATGCGGGCATGACCAGTTCCAGAGAAGGCCGTTCGAGCCGTAAGAATTAGTCATGCGGGCGCGGCGGCAGAGGTCATGCTGCCGTGCCAGACCGCGATTAACCTTCCCGTGTCCTGCCTGGCAGAACGGCAAATCCCGTTCTGGATAACGCTTCTCGCTGCTATGATAAAACCCGTTACCGCGTGACGGTTTTTCAATTCCAGCAAGGAACGGACACTATGAACACCCGCTTTGCCAGCCTCATTCGCTGGATCTTTTCTGCATCACTCTGCCTTTGCGCATTTTCCTCCTGGGCCAGCGTTACGTTAACCTCCGCCGATGAGCAGCAAATTAACGCGCTTATTGACCGCTGGAATGACGACCTTAACCGTCAAGAGCAGGCGCAGCCGCAGTCCTTGTACGCGCCGCAGGTCGAATGGTTCGGGCAAACGCTAACCGCGCAGCAGGTTCTGGCTAATCAGCAGGTGTTTCTCGCCAAAAATAAAAACTATCAGCAGTCCATCGTCAGCACGCTGAATATTCAGCCAGCGGAAGAGGATCGGGTTCAGGTCCGTTTTGTCAAACGTGCGGGGCTGGATCTTGATAAGGAGCAGAACTATCCGGCGGAATTTATGCTGAAAAAAGAAACCTCAGGCTGGCGCATTGTAAGCGAAACCGACGGTATCACCCGTGCGGTGCAGAGCAAAGACGACAGCAGCCTGGTAGCGAAAGGCAAATTCGACGGCAGCCATACCAGCTATGTCTGGATGACGGACAGTGATCCACGTACCGGCGGCGTGTGTACGGAAGAGGGCGACTGCGAGTGCGCATTATGGAGTAGCGTTCCCGATGTTTTACCGGTCAAAATTCCCCAGTGTCTGGCGGGCGGTGTCGAAACCGTTTCCGGGCTGGACGACAGTGGCCGTGACCGGGTATTACTTTTCCCGCAGTGGTGGAGCAGCGCCCTGCGCGTGCTTTACCTGTACGATATCCAACAAAAGCAGTGGATCAAAACCCTGCCGGGTATTTCCTTTAATATCAACCTTCAGGAAACGGCAACCGGCGCGGATCTGGTGAAGCGCGACCCGGCCCATCCGGGCAGGGTTAACGTTGTTCAGTCCGTATTTGATGAAGCGAAAGAAGAGCCGACCACCAAAGTGGTGAGTCAGACGCTGCGCACGCTGAAATAATGCGTACACTCGCGTAGTTATAATGAAGATCGCCGCACAGGGATGCGGCGATCTTCATTAACTCCGGGCGTCAGACCGGAGGAAAATTAATGCAGGATTTTGGCGAGGAAATCCTTCGCCCGATCGGATTGTGGATTGGCGAAAAACTCTTCTTTTGCCGAATCCTCGACGATTTTCCCTTCATCCATAAAGATCACCCGGTTGGCGACTTTGCGTGCAAAGCCCATTTCGTGCGTCACCACCATCATGGTCATGCCTTCGTTTGCCAGTTCCACCATCACGTCCAGCACTTCGTTGATCATTTCAGGATCGAGGGCCGAGGTGGGTTCGTCAAACAGCATGGCGACCGGGTCCATACACAGCGCGCGGGCGATGGCGACGCGCTGCTGCTGACCGCCGGAAAGCTGCGCCGGAAACTTGTTGGCGTGCGCCGACAGGCCCACACGGTCCAGTAATTTCAGCCCTTTTTCGCGCGCGGCGGCTTTATTGCGCTTCAGCACTTTTACCTGCGCCAGCGTCAGGTTTTCCAGAATCGACAGATGCGGGAACAGTTCAAAGTGCTGGAACACCATCCCTACATGCGAGCGCAGTTCGGCGAGATTGGTTTTTTTATCGTTCACTTTGGTGCCGTTAACGACGATTTCGCCTTTCTGCACCGGCTCCAGCCCGTTCACCGTTTTGATAAGCGTTGACTTACCGGAACCGGAAGGGCCGCAAACCACCACCACTTCACCTTTTTTTACTTCCGTTGAGCAGTCGGTCAGCACCTGAAAGTGACCATACCATTTAGAAACGTTTTTCAGGGAAATCATGATACTGTCCTTTTCTTCAAATAGCTGACCAACAGCGAAGCACTCAGGCTGATAGCAAAGTAAACCGCACCGGCAAAGAGGATCATTTCGACCTGGGTTCCGTCACGCTCGCCAATGGTCGAGGCGGTACGGAAGAAATCGGCGAGGCTGAGCACGTAAACCAGCGAGGTATCCTGGAACAACACAATGCCCTGCGTGAGCAGCAGCGGCACCATGGCGCGGAACGCCTGCGGCAGAATGATCAATTTCATCGACTGCCAGTGAGTCATCCCCAGCGCCAGCGCCGCGTTGGACTGCCCGCGCGAGACGCTCTGAATACCAGCACGGATAATTTCCGAATAGTAGGCGGCTTCAAACATCGAAAATGCCACCATCGCGGAGATCAGGCGGATATCCGTTTTCGGCGACAGCCCCAGCACGTTTTGCAGGAAGCCCGGCACAATCAGATAAAACCACAGCAGCACCATCACCAGCGGAATGGAGCGGAAAACGTTCACGTAGGCGGTGGCAAACCAGGCCACCGGCTTAAAGGTCGACAGCCGCATCACCGCCAGTAGGGTGCCCCAGACGATACCAATCAGCACGGCGGTCACGGTGATTTTAAGCGTTATCACCAGCCCGTCGAGCAGATAAGGCAGGGAGGGGACGATGGAACTCCAGTCAAATTCGTACATTATTTGCCTCCCATATTGCCCGGCAGGCGTACTTTACGTTCTACCAAATTCATCACCACCATGATAATGGCGTTAATCAGCACGTAGGCGAGGGTGATCGCGGTAAACGATTCCCAGGCGTGCGCGGAGTAATCCAGCAGTTTGCCCGCCTGCGCCGCCATATCCACCAGCCCGATAGTTGAAGCAATGGCGGAGTTTTTCACCAGGTTCATCATTTCCGAGGTCATCGGCGGGACGATCACCCGGTATGCGTTGGGCAGCAGCACATAGCGGTAAGCCTGCGGCAGCGTCAGGCCCATCGCCAGCGCCGCGCTTTTCTGCCCGCGCGGCAGTGACTGAATGGCGGCGCGCACCTGCTCGCACACGCGTGCGGCGGTAAACAGCCCCAGACAAATCATTGAGGAGAGGAAAAACTGAATATTCGGGTCCAGTTCGGCTTTAAACCACATACCGAGATCTTCCGGCAGCAGCTCAGGCACCACCAGATACCAGGTAAAGAATTGCACGATAAGCGGCACGTTGCGGAACAGCTCAACGTACAGCGTGCCGAGACCGGATAAAAAGCGGTTCGGGACGGTACGCAGGATGCCAAACAGCGAGCCAACGAGAAAGGCGATGATCCAGGCGGTTATCGACAGCGCGACGGTGACCTGGAAGCCGTTCCACAGCCAGCCCAGATACGTCGTGTTGCCGAAGGGGGCCTGCTGTAAAAAAATACCCCAGTTCCAGTCTATGGACATACTTCTACTCCAGAAAAAAAAGGGTAGCAGCGCTACCCTCGAAGATTGTTGAACAGCTTACTGCGGTATTCGCGTCGGGTGGGGAACGACCCCCCGGCGTATAGTCTGTCCGTGCTGTTTCGACAATCGAGAGGGCAGGTTCTCCTGCCCCTGGTTCTTATTAATTCAGGGCTTTATCGTTTGGCTCTTTGAACAGCGCTTTCATCTCATTAGAGAGTTCAAAGTTCATGTTCAGATTTTTCGGTGGGATGGGGTTTTTAAACCACTTATCAAACCATTTTTCTGCTTCCCCGGAGGTCTGGGCCTGGGCGATGGTGTCATCCATCAGCTTTTTAAACTCGGTATCGCCTTTACGCAGCATACAGCCGTAGGCTTCCTGTGATTGCGGCTTACCGACGATTTCCCAGTTATCCGGTTTTTTCGCTTTTGCACGTTCACCGGCCAGCAGAGCATCATCCATCATAAAGGCCACCGCGCGACCGCTTTCCAGGGTACGGAAGGAGTCGCCGTGATCTTTCGCACTGATGATACGCATATCCATTTTTTGTTCGTCATTCAGCTTATGCAGCAGCACTTCGGACGTGGTCCCGGAGGTCACAACGACCGCTTTCCCTTTCAGATCCGGGAAGTCTTTAACGTTGCCGCCTTTTTTCGCCAGCAGACGAGTCCCGACCACGAAAATGGTGTCGGAGAAGGCGGCCTGTTTCTGACGCTCAAGGTTATTGGTCGTGGAGCCGCACTCAAAATCGAAGGTGCCGTTTTGCAGCAGCGGAATACGGTTTTGTGAAGTAATCGGGATCAGCTTCACCTGCAAATCAGGTTTGTTCAGCTTTTTCTTCACCGCTTCAACGATAGCGTTGGAGTAATCCTGCGAATAGCCAACCACTTTCTGCTGGTTGTCGTAGTAGGAGAACGGCACTGAAGATTCACGGTGGCCGACCACGATCACGCCATTTTTGGCGATTTTTTCGAGGGTGCTTCCCGCCGCAGGCGCAGCATCCTCTGCATGGACCACCCCCGCAGAGATGCCCATGACCAGCATTGCCGTGGCCAGTTTACATAATTGCATATCCAACTCCTTTTATCGTCAGCGCCGGGACGCTGTTGATACCCATTGTGAGTGTTTGTGTTGTTATGACCTGCGACTTAAGCGTGCAGTGTTATTGCTATTTGTTAACATTTAGTCTGGCTTAATGTAAAGATTTTGCTGCATTAATGTTTATTTTTGCGAGGTGCGCCGCACCATTAAAAGGCAAAAATAGCGCAATGCACTTTTCGGGTGCCACCAGTGCGCTATTGTGGTGCGACCCGGTTGCGCTTATGCGAATTTCGCAGCTGGCTATGAATATTAAGCAAAGGGTGTGCCAGAAAGGACGAGCATGACGGGGAGCGGAGCAGAACGGCGGCGTATTTCCGGCGGCAAGAAAATGTCGCGGCAAAAAAATCCCCCGCACTACTCTGCGCGAGGGATTTTTGACGGCAAATAACCTTAACGGCGCTGGCGCAGACTCATCAGCAGCGCGCCAAAGCCGAACAATGCGGTCAGGATCCACAGCGGCCAGTTACCGGTACGGGCATAAGGCGTCAGGCCGGTGGTGGGCGTGACGTTGGTGGTCAATACCTGACGGGTGAACTGCGGGATCATCGCCTGGATCTCACCCTGCGGGCCAATCACCGCCGTAATACCGTTGTTAGTACTGCGCAGCAGTGGACGCGCCAGTTCCAGCGCGCGCATCCGCGCCATCTGGAAGTGCTGCCACGGACCAATGGATTTGCCAAACCATGCGTCGTTGGAAATCGTCAGCAGGAAATCGTTCTCCGGGCGGAAGTTGTCGCGCACCTGCTCGCCGAGAATGATTTCATAGCAGATTGCCGCCGTCAGCTTATAGCCGTTAACCGACAGCGGCGGCTGTACGTAAGGGCCACGGCTGAAGGATGACATCGGCAGATCGAAGAACGGTGCCAGCGGACGCAGGATGGTTTCCAGCGGTACGAATTCACCAAATGGCACTAAGTGATTTTTATTGTAGCGGTCGGTGGATTCGTAGCTGTAGGGCGAATCTTTACCCAGCGTAATAATGGTGTTGTAGGTATCGTAGCGATTCTGCTTGTTCAGCCGGGCATCGACAATGCCGGTGATCAGCGAACTGCCTTTCGCCCGCAGCATTCCGTCCAGCTCCTTCAGCAAGGGCTGCTGGTTGATTTCCAGATCGGTAATGGCGGATTCCGGCCAGATAATCAGCGAAGATTTGCCCATCAGCGGCTGGGTGGCATCGAGGTAAATCTTGAGCGTACTGATGAGCTGATCTTCATCCCATTTCAGCGACTGGGGAATATTCCCCTGCACCAGCGAAACCTGAGTTGTTTTCTCAGGTTCCGGCTGATACCACTGGATATAGCGCAGCGGGATGGGCAGGGCGAACAGCACCAACGCTGCCACCAGCGGCCGCCAGTTGCGGGTGACGGCGGCCAGCACCAGCAGGCCGCTGACTATCATCAGCAAAAAGTTAATCGCTTCTACGCCGGTGACGGGCGCCATGCCTTTCAGCGGGCCGTCAATCTGGCTGTAGCCAAACTGCAGCCACGGGAAGCCGGTTAATACCCAGCCACGCAGGAATTCGCTAATTTGCCAGACGACCGGTGCAGCGATGGCTACCCGCAGCCAGCTGGTTTTCGGCCACAATCGCGCCAGAATACCGCCGAAAAGCCCGGTATACAGCGCCATATAAGCCGCCAGCAGCACCACCAGAAAGACGTTGACCGGTCCCGGCATCCCGCCAAACTGCGCGATGCTGACATACACCCAATTAATGCCGCTGCCGAAAAGACCGAAGCCCCAGCAGAAACCAATGCCCGCCGCCTGAAGCGGACGGCGGTTGAGCGTCAGCGCCTGAAGGCCCATCAGCGAAATGAGGGCGGCGGGCCAGATGTCATAAGGAGAAAAAGCCAGCGTTCCGCTGGCTCCGAAAAGTAGCGCCAGCAGCAGACGTACGCGCTGGCGTTTAAGAAGTGAGGCACATGCCATTGATATTACTCGTCCATTTTAGGTTGCGCAGAATCTTCCGGCAGTTTGACGTGAACCTGAATGATACGGCGGCTGTCCGCCATTGCCACTTTGAACTGATAGCCGTCAATATCGATGGTTTCGCCACGGGCAGGTAAATGACCAAACGCCTGCATGACTAAGCCGCCGATGGTATCGACTTCATCGTCGCTGAAATGGGTGCCGAAGGTGTCGTTAAAATCTTCAATCGACGCCAGCGCGCGCAGGGTCCAGGTGTGACGGCTGAGCTGACGGAAGTCGATATCTTCTTCTTCGTCATACTCATCTTCAATTTCACCGACGATCAGCTCCAGAATGTCTTCGATGGTCACCAGACCAGAGACGCCGCCGAATTCGTCAATGACGATAGCCATGTGATAACGCTGAGAACGGAACTCTTTCAGCATCCGGTCAACCCGTTTGCTTTCAGGGACAACCACTGCCGGACGTAACACCTTATCCATGCTGAAGGCTTCAGCATCGCTGCGCATAAACGGCAGCAGATCTTTGGCCATCAGAATCCCTTCGATGTGATCTTTGTCTTCGCTGATCACCGGAAAACGCGAGTGGGCGGATTCGATAATGACATCGAGGCATTCGTCCAGCGTCTGGTTGCGTTTCAGGGTGACCATCTGCGAGCGGGGGATCATGATATCGCGGACCCGCTGGTCGGCGATGTCCATTACCCCTTCGAGCATATCGCGCGTATCTTCATCGATCAGCTCGTTCTGCCCGGAATCACGGATCAGCGCCAGCAGTTCATCGCGGTTTTTCGGTTCGCCGTGAAAAAGCTGGCTTAATAACAGGGAGAAAAATCCCTTTTTGCTAGTTATTGTGTCACTACTGTGTGAATTGTCGTCGCTCATGGCGTCGTGTGGGTTCTCATGTCAGTTAAAATTTCGTCCGCCGCGTCACCTCAGCGCCGGACGTTGAACCTGTGCGCCAGCATTCTGGCGCGCGGGTTACTCCTTCTCGGCAATGTACGGATCCTCGTAACCGAGAGCAAGCATTATCTCAGTTTCAAGGGCTTCCATCTCTTCTGCCTCATCGTCTTCAATGTGGTCGTAGCCCAGCAGGTGCAAACTGCCGTGAACCACCATATGCGCCCAGTGCGCGTCCAGCGGTTTCTCCTGCTCTTTGGCTTCCTGTTCGACCACCTGGCGGCAGATGATTAAATCGCCCAGCAGCGGCAGTTCAATCCCCGGCGGCGCTTCAAACGGAAAGGAAAGCACGTTGGTCGGTTTGTCCTTGCCGCGATAGGTCAGGTTAAGCTCATGGCTTTCTGCTTCATCCACCAGCCGAATCGTGACTTCTGATTCTTCCTGAAACGCGGGGATAACCGCATTCAGCCAGGTCTGAAACTGCGCTTCTTCCGGCAGGCCCGCGTTGTTTTCGCAGGCCAGTTGTAAATCGAGGATCACCTCACTCATTTTTGCTCCTGCGCTTCGCGCCTGCGTTCTTCGGCCTGCTCAGCGCGGCGTTTTTGATCGGCTTCTTCCCATTTTTCATAGGCGGTAACGATGCGGGCAACCACCGGATGGCGCACTACGTCTTCGCTGTGGAAGAAGTTAAAGCTGATTTCATCGACGTCCGACAGCACTTCAATGGCGTGACGCAGGCCAGATTTGGTACTGCGCGGCAGATCGACCTGGGTGATGTCGCCGGTGATCACCGCCTTTGAATTAAAACCGATACGGGTCAGGAACATTTTCATCTGTTCGATGGTGGTGTTCTGGCTTTCATCAAGAATAATGAAAGCGTCGTTGAGGGTGCGACCACGCATATAGGCCAGCGGTGCAACTTCGATCACGTTGCGCTCCATCAGCTTTTCAACTTTTTCAAAGCCGAGCATTTCAAACAGCGCGTCATACAGCGGGCGCAGGTACGGGTCAACTTTTTGGCTTAAATCGCCGGGCAGGAAGCCCAGTTTTTCACCGGCTTCAACCGCCGGGCGGGTCAGCAGAATGCGGCGAATTTCCTGACGCTCCAGGGCATCAACCGCCGCCGCCACCGCCAGATAGGTTTTACCCGTCCCGGCAGGGCCAACGCCAAAGGTGATGTCGTGGTCGAGAATATTGGCAATATACTGCGCCTGATTCGGCGTGCGCGGTTTAATCACCCCGCGCTTGGTTTTGATATGAATCGCTTTACCGTATTCCGGCACGCTTTCAGCGCTTTGTTCCAGCACCCGCGCTTCTTTGATAGCGAGGTGGATTTGTTCCGGCTCAATATCCTGGATCTGCCCGCGCATTGGCGCAGTATCGACATACAGCGTGCGCAGGATATCTGCTGCGGCAGTCACGCAGATCGGGCGGCCAGTCAGGGTAAAGTGGTAATCATGACGATTGATTTCGATGCCCAGTCGGCGTTCGAGGTGTTTGATATTGTCATCAAACGGTCCGCACAGGCTTAGCAGGCGGGCATTATCGGCTGGTTCAAGGGTAATTTCACGAGATTCTGTATTCAAACTGTTCCTCTTTTACCGGTATAGCCACAGCGCGATAAAAGCAGCGTTGCGGCGGAGTTTGATCATTATTCACCTTGCAGGAAAAGGCGCAAGCTCTGGAATAAATATGGGGGAGGCGAGGAGGGAAAACAAGGCCTGCCGTGCGGCAGGCCGGAGAGATTACGGCTGGTAAATCCCGACGCCAATCTCGTTTTCTTTACGGGTGCGGGCAATGACCGATTCCGGCGATTCCACCACGCGCAGGCCCATCTCTTCCTCGGTGCGCACCAGCTTGCCGCGCAACGAGTTCGGATAAACATCGGTGATTTCGACATCGACAAATTTACCGATCATGTCCGGTGCGCCTTCGAAGTTCACCACGCGGTTATTTTCCGTGCGTCCCGACAGCTCCATAATGCTTTTGCGCGAGGTGCCTTCAACCAGAATACGCTGGACGGTGCCAAGCATCCGGCGGCTCCAGGCCATCGCCTGCTGGTTAATGCGCTCCTGCAAAATATACAGGCGCTGCTTTTTCTCTTCTTCCGGCACGTCATCGACCATATCGGCCGCCGGGGTCCCCGGACGCGCGGAGAAAATAAAGCTGTAGCTCATGTCGAAATTGACATCGGCAATCAGCTTCATGGTCTTTTCAAAATCGTCGGTAGTTTCACCGGGGAAACCCACGATAAAGTCGGAGCTTATCTGAATATCCGGGCGGGCAGCGTGCAGCTTGCGAATAATCGCTTTGTATTCCAGCGCGGTGTGGGTACGGCTCATCAGATTCAGCACCCGGTCAGAACCGCTCTGCACCGGCAGATGCAGGAAGCTCACCAGTTCCGGGGTATCGCGATATACTTCGATGATGTCGTCGGTGAATTCAATCGGATGGCTGGTGGTGAAGCGAATGCGGTCGATGCCGTCAATCGCTGCGACGAGGCGCAGCAGTTCGGCGAAGGAGCCGGTAGTGCCGTCGTAGTTCTCACCGCGCCAGGCGTTGACGTTCTGGCCGAGCAGGTTAACTTCACGCACGCCCTGCGCCGCCAGTTGGGCGATTTCAAACAGGATATCGTCGCACGGACGGCTGACTTCTTCACCACGGGTGTACGGCACCACGCAATAGGTACAGTATTTGTTGCAGCCTTCCATAATGGAGACAAACGCGGTCGGGCCGTCGGCGCGCGGTTCTGGCAGGCGGTCGAATTTTTCGATTTCCGGGAAGCTGATATCCACCACCGGGCTACGGTCGCCGCGCACGGAGTTGATCATCTCCGGCAGACGGTGCAGCGTTTGCGGGCCAAAAATAATATCGACGTAGTTCGCGCGCTGGCGAATATGATCGCCTTCCTGCGATGCCACGCAGCCGCCGACGCCGATAATCAGGTCAGGATTTTTTTCCTTTAATAATCGCCAGCGACCTAACTGATGGAAGACTTTTTCCTGGGCCTTCTCGCGGATTGAGCAGGTATTCAGCAGCAGCACGTCTGCCTCTTCCGCTATCTCGGTCAGTTGATAACCGTGAGTGGCATCCAGCAGATCGGCCATCTTCGATGAATCGTATTCGTTCATCTGACAGCCCCAGGTTTTAATATGGAGTTTTTTTGTCATCGACTTGCTCTTGCGAAAATAGTACCAGGATTGCAGGGCGCGTATTGTAATGCTTTGGCGCGGTTGTGACCATAGTTCATCTCCTGGCCAAATAAAAGTGGAAATCCTGTAAACTTAAGGGATTCTCTCAAAAGGATGAGTGACCATGACAAATCAAGCGGGTGAAGTCGTCGTAATTGGCGGTGGGATGGTCGGCGGCGCGCTGGCGCTGGGACTGGCGCAGCACGGATTTTCGGTAACGGTGATTGAACGGGCGGCTCCGCCCGCTTTTGATGCGAGCGCGCAGCCGGACGTGCGGATCTCCGCCATCAGCGCCGCGTCGGTGTCGCTGTTGCGCAGCCTCGGCGTCTGGGACGCGGTGCAGGGGATGCGGGCGCATCCATACTCCCGCCTTGAAACCTGGGAATGGCAGAATGCACACGTCGCCTTTGACGCCGCCGAACTGAAGCTGCCGCAACTGGGCTATATGGTGGAAAATAATATCCTCCAGGTGGCGCTGTGGCTGGCGCTGGAGGCGCATCCGCAGGTGACGTTGCGCGTGCCCGCTTCGCTGAAGGCCATGCATCGCGACCACAACGGCTACCAGCTGGAACTGGATGACGGCGCAACGCTGACGGCAGCACTGGTGATTGGCGCGGACGGTGCGAACTCGCAGGTGCGACAGATGGCCGGAATCGGCATTCACGCGTGGCACTATCAGCAATCCTGCATGTTGATTTCCGTTCAGTGCGAAAACTTGCCGGGTGACAGTACCTGGCAACAGTTTACCGCCGCCGGACCGCGCGCGTTTCTGCCGCTGTTCGATAACTGGGCGTCGCTGGTGTGGTACGACTCGCCCGCGCGTATTCGCCAGTTACAGGCGTTGAGTCTGCCGCAGCTTCAGCGCGAGATTGCGCAGCACTTTCCGGCGCGTCTCGGTAACGTGACGCCGGTTGCCGCCGGGGCATTTCCGCTGACCCGACGTCATGCACTGAAGTACGTTCAGCCAGGGCTGGCGCTGGTTGGCGACGCGGCCCATACCATTCATCCGCTGGCGGGGCAGGGCGTGAACCTCGGCTATCGCGACGTTGTTGCATTGCTGGACGTGCTGGCAAGCGCCCGCAGCCACAGCGAGGACTGGGCCAGTCATCAGATCCTCAAACGCTATCAGATGCGGCGCATGGCGGATAACTTTATTATGCAGTCCGGGATGGATCTGTTTTATGCCGGATTCAGTAATGACCTGGGGCCGCTGCGCGTGCTGCGTAATGTCGGGCTGATGGCCGCCCAGCGCGCGGGCGTGCTGAAACGGCGGGCGCTGAAGTACGCGTTGGGGCTGTAATTGCGTGGGCGTTCATGACCGGAACGCCTGCACTAACCTGAGCGTTGAAATGACAGGCATTGTTGACCGGAGTTTTGGCCGCTGCGCTGTGATAGCCGGTGGATAATATTGAGAACGCGCTGACAGCAGCGGTTATTTAGCCGATTGATGAAAACAAAAAAGCCCGCCGAAGCGAGCTTTTTTGTTTAATGTGGCTGGGGTACGAGGATTCGAACCTCGGAATGCCGGAATCAGAATCCGGTGCCTTACCGCTTGGCGATACCCCAATTGTTTTTGGTTATCTCTTCAACGTGTGCCGGAATCGAACCGGTGCCTTACAGCCTGGAGATACCCCAATTGTTTTTGGTTATCTCTTCAGCTTGTGCCGGAATCGAACCGGTGCCTTACAGCCTGGAGATACCCCAATTGTTTTTGGTTATCTCTTCAGCGCGTGCCGGAATCGAACCGGAGCCTTACAGCCTGGAGATACCCCAATTGTTTGTTGGACTTAACGCCAACACCTGCGCTCATCGCAATGAACGTCTTTTAAATTTGGCTGGGGTACGAGGATTCGAACCTCGGAATGCCGGAATCAGAATCCGGTGCCTTACCGCTTGGCGATACCCCAACAAATTTTGCGAAAATACCGGGTTGACCCACTACTTTCTAATCTGGTGGCTACGACGGGATTCGAACCTGTGACCCCATCATTATGAGTGATGTGCTCTAACCAACTGAGCTACGTAGCCATTTACTTCTTTTTGACTGGCTGGGGTACCTGGATTCGAACCAGGGGATGCCGGTATCAAAAACCGGTGCCTTACCGCTTGGCGATACCCCAATGCCGTGAGCGGTAAAACCGCACTCATCAAAAATATGGCTGGGGTACCTGGATTCGAACCAGGGAATGCCGGTATCAAAAACCGGTGCCTTACCGCTTGGCGATACCCCAACAACAAATCTTTTCAGATGGGAAAACTTCGGGCTATAAAACCGGAAGGTTCCCATCCGTACAACGCTTATCGGAAATGGTGCGGGAGGCGAGACTTGAACTCGCACACCTTGCGGCGCCAGAACCTAAATCTGGTGCGTCTACCAATTTCGCCACTCCCGCAAAAAGATGGTGGCTACGACGGGATTCGAACCTGTGACCCCATCATTATGAGTGATGTGCTCTAACCAACTGAGCTACGTAGCCATCTTTTTCCGCGTTACCTTATCGGCGTTGCGGGGCGCATTATGCGTATTGGGCCTTGAAGCGTCAACACCTTTTTCATCGAAAATGGCCTGAAAAAGACTGTTTGGTTAGGTTGCGAACAGCGTGACGCAATATTCGGCGATTATCAAAAACAGCACGGCAAAAAAAGAAACGGACCCCGCAGGGTCCGTTATTGATAACGCAGACTTATTTATAGGCGGACTGGTGTACGCCTACCGCGCGCCCTGATGGATCGTTCATGGTTTTGAAGGCTTCATCCCATTCGATGGCCTTCGCTGACGAACAGGCCACCGACGGACCGCCCGGTACGCATTCAGCGGCGCTCGGCACCGGGAACAGCTCTTCGAAAATTTCGCGGTACAAATACGCTTCTTTTGACGACGGCGTGTTGTACGGGAAACGGAAGCTCGCGGTTTCCAGTTGCTGATCGGATACCTGCTTCGCCGCCACTTCTTTCAGCGTGTCGATCCAGCTATAGCCCACGCCATCGGAGAACTGCTCTTTCTGACGCCACGCCACGCTCGCCGGCAGATAGGATTCAAAACATTCGCGCAGGATATGTTTTTCCATTTTGCCGTTGCCGCACATTTTATCCTGCGGGTTAATGCGCATCGCCACATCCAGGAATTTCTTGTCGAGGAACGGTACGCGGGCTTCCACGCCCCAGGCCGACATCGCTTTGTTAGCGCGGGCGCAGTCAAACATATGCAGCGCCTGAAGTTTTCGCACCGTTTCTTCATGCAGCTCTTTCGCATCCGGCGCTTTGTGGAAATAAAGGTAGCCGCCAAACACTTCGTCAGAGCCTTCGCCAGAAAGCACCATTTTAATGCCCATCGCTTTGATTTTACGCGACATCAGGTACATCGGCGTGGAGGCGCGAATGGTGGTCACATCATAGGTTTCGATGTGATAAATCACGTCGCGGATCGCGTCGAGACCTTCCTGCACGGTGAAGTGGATCTCGTGATGCACGGTGCCCAGATGGTTAGCCACTTCCTGCGCGGCTTTCAGATCCGGCGCGCCTTCCAGCCCAACAGCGAAAGAGTGCAGTTGCGGCCACCAGGCTTCAGAGCGTTCCTGATCTTCCACGCGGCGGGCGGCGAATTTTTTGGTGATCGCCGAAATAACCGAAGAATCAAGACCGCCAGACAGCAGTACGCCATAAGGAACGTCGGACATCAGATGGCTTTTCACCGATTCTTCCAGCGCCTGACGCAGCGCGTTTTTGTCGGTGACGTTATCTTTTACCGCATCGTAGCTAAACCAGTCGCGATGATAATACGGGCGGATCTCGCCGTCCTGACTCCACAGATAGCTGCCCGCCGGGAACTCTTTAATGGTGCGGCATACCGGCACCAGCGCTTTCATTTCTGAAGCAATATACAGGTTGCCATGCTCATCATGACCCATATACAGCGGGATAATACCGATGTGGTCACGGCCAATCAGGTAAGCGTCTTTTTCGCTATCATACAGCACAAAGGCGAACATACCCTGCAATTCGTCGAGGAACTCCGGCCCTTTTTCCTGATACAGCGCGAGGATCACCTCGCAGTCGGAGCCGGTCTGGAAATGGTAGCGATCGCCATATTCGGCACGCAGCGCCTGATGGTTGTAGATTTCACCGTTGACCGCCAGCGCATGGGTTTTTTTATCGTTATACAGCGGCTGGGCACCGGCATTCACGTCAACAATGGACAGACGCTCATGCGCCAGAATGGCTTTATCGCTTGCGTAAACGCCGGACCAGTCGGGACCGCGATGACGCATCAGACGCGACAGCTCAAGCGCTTTTTTACGCAGTTCAACCGCGTCAGTTTTAATATCCAGTACGCCAAAAATAGAACACATAACCTTCTCCGTTAACCCTGTTGCCTTTAATGCCTGCTTAAGAAAATGCCGCAAAGCGGGGCAGGGCGCAAGGGTTTTGGCAGCCAGATCGTAAAAAGTGCAATGATGATTATTGGATGTTGAAAAAAGAATACCTTTTGCGCGCTAACATTAGCGGATCTGCATTATTTTATCGTTTTTATTAAATGAGATGTTTTCCATGCGGGGTAAACGTAAAAAACCACGTCCGCAGACGTGGCTTTGCTCAGATGATGTCAATCTCTGCCACCGAGGGATAAATCCACGACGGGCGAAAAGGCATACTGTCGATGTCATCAATAGTCGATACGCCAGAGAGCACCAGAATCGTCTCCAGCCCGGCCTGAAAACCAGCGAGGATATCGGTGCGCAGATTATCGCCGACGATTACCGTCTGTTCGGAATGCGCCTGCATGGTATTCAGTGCCGCGCGGATGATCCACGGACTGGGCTTGCCAACGCAAAACGGCTTACGCCCGGAGATTTTTTCGATACCCGCGCAGAGCGCGCCGCAGGCGGGATAAAAACCGCGCCCGTGGGTGTCCGGGTTCGTGGCGATAAACCGCGCGCCGTTAGCCACAAAGAAAGCAGCCTTATGCATCATCTCCCAGTTATAGGAGCGGGTTTCGCCGACGATCACAAAGTCCGGGTTAACGTCGGTGATGGTAAACCCGGCTTTATATAATTCGTGGATCAGCGCGCCCTCGCCAACGACGTAGGCTTTTTTCCCTTCCTGACGGCGCAGGAAATCGGCGGTCGCCATTGCGGAGGTATAGAAAACGCTGTCAGGGACATTAATACCGGCGGTCGCAAACCGGTTCGCCAGATCCTGTCCGGTCTGCGAAGGGTAATTAGTCAGCAGCACCAGCGGCAGGCCTTTTTCCAGAATGCGCGTTAAGAACTCCGCTGCGCCCGGCACGGCGACGTTATCGTGCATCAGCACGCCGTCGATATCACAAATAATGTTCTGAATGGTCATGGACAACCTGTTTTCGGCAATAAGGTGACAATATATACCCGTCATACTTCAAATTGCAGGTGCGTTAGCTGCGTTCACTCACCCGAATCACTTACTACAGTAAGCTCATCGGGATTCGTTCTCTTGCCGCCTTCCTGCAAATTGAATTATTCAGGGTAGAGGTCAGGGTAGCGTTAACTTTCCAGCAGGCGCTGGAGCAAAATGCCGTTCAGCATGGCGCGTTTAACCAGCGCGAAAGCGCCAATCGCCGAACGGTGATCGAGGGTAGAGCGCACTACCGGCAGATTTTTACGGAATGCCTGCAGTGCCTGGGTATTAATGCAGCTTTCGATGGCGGGCAGGAGAATTTTTTCAGCCTCGACGATTTCCCCGGCGATCACCACTTTCTGCGGATTAAACAGGTTGATGGCAATCGCGATGGTTTTACCCAGGTGGCGTCCGACGTGTTCAATGACTTCCATCGCCAGCGCGTCGCCTTTATTCGCCGCTTTGCAGATGGCTTTAATATTGCACTCTTCCAGCTTCACCCGGCTTTGATGGCCTTTTTCCAGCAGTTGACGCACGCGCTGTTCAATAGCGGCGTTAGCGGCGATGGTTTCCAGACAGCCAAAATTGCCGCAGTGACAGCGCTCGCCCAGCGGATCGACCTGAATATGGCCGATTTCCCCAACGTTACCGTTGCGGCCGATGAAAATGCGCCCGTTGGAGATGATCCCCGCCCCGGTCCCGCGATGCACGCGCACAAGGATGGAGTCCGCGCTGTCCTGGCTTGCGCCAAAGTAATGCTCCGCCAGTGCGAGGCTGCGGATATCGTGGCCGACAAAACAGGTAATATTGAAGCGTTTTTCCAGCGCTCCGACCAGCGACCAGTTCTCTACCTGGATATGCGGCATATAGCGAATAATGCCGCTTTCTGGATCGACCAGCCCCGGCAGGATCACCGAAATGGCAATCAGTTCGCGAATTTTACGCTGGCAGGTGTCAATAAACAGGGCGATGGTGTTGAGCAGCGCGTGTTCCAGCGTCTCCTGGGTGCGCTCCGGCAGCGGATAGTGCTCTTCCGCCAGCACCTTACTGCTTAAATCATACAGCGTCAGCGTGGTGTCATAACGACCCAGGCGCACGCCGATAGCATGAAAGTTGCGGGTTTCAGTAACGATAGAGATAGCGCGGCGGCCTCCGGTCGAGGCCTGCTGATCCACTTCTTTGATCAAACCGCGTTCAATAAGCTGACGCGTGATTTTGGTCACGCTGGCGGGCGCAAGCTGGCTTTGCTCGGCGATCTGAATGCGCGAAATAGGCCCGTGCTGATCAATCAGGCGGTAGACAGCCGCACCGTTGAGCTGCTTAACGAGGTCAACATTACCAATCTGAGCTTGTCCGCCTGATGTCATACTTTTTCTTTACCCGTTGACGACCTCGTTACCATTAACGATGGTCTTAATGATTTTGTAATCGCGCGTGAAGGCGGTCAGGTTAGCGACCATTCCCGGTGCAATGCTGCCGAGCTGTTTGTCCACGCCGATGGCGCGAGCCGGATACAGCGTTGCCATACGCAGCGCTTCATCAAGCGCGATGTTGACGTGTTCCACCAGGTTGCGCACGCCTTCGATCATGGTCAGCGACGAGCCGCTCAGGGTGCCGTTTTCATCCACGCACAGTCCATTGCGGTAGTATATTGTTTTACCAGCAAAAATGAACTGGTCAATATCAGCGCCTGCGGGCGCGGTCGCATCCGTAACCAGACAAAGTTTATCGCCTTTAAGGCGTTTGGCGTTACGAATATTCACATAATCAACGTGTAAGCCATCGGCAATAATCCCGCACCACACGTCCGGCTCATCGAAAATGGCCCCAATCAGACCGGGTTCACGTCCGCTGATATAAGGCATTGCGTTGTACAGGTGGGTGGCGAAGGTGATCCCGGCGCGAAAGCCGCGTTTAGCTTCTTTTACCGTCGCATTGGAATGACCGGCGGAAACCACAATGCCCGACGCCGCCAGTTTGCTGATGACCTCTGGTGCAACCTGTTCCGGGGCAAGGGTGATTTTGGTGATGACATCGGCGTTTGCGCAGAGGAAATCGACCAGCGCGGCATCCGGCATCCGCACAAACTGCGGATTATGCGTGCCTTTCTTGACGATATTCAGCCACGGCCCTTCCAGATGCAGACCCAGCGCCTGATGCGGATGTTTCGCCAGGTACTCGCGCATCACGCGCACGCCCTGTTTCATCAGATCGTCGCTGGTGGTAATCAGCGTCGGCAGGTAGCTGGTGCAGCCCGATTTTTCATTGGCGCGCTGCATAATTTCAAGCGTTTCCACGCTTACGGCTTCTGCGGTGTCATTAAACTGTACGCCGCCGCAGCCATTAAGCTGGACATCAATAAAACCGGGGGAAACGATGGCTCCGTCCAGCGAACGCTGTTCGATATCCGGTGAGAGTTCTGCCAGCGGACAGAGACGTTCGATCAGGCCATTAGCGATGACAATCGCATGGTCATCAAGGATTTCGTGACCGGTATAAATCCGGCCGTGGGTTAATGCATACATGTCGACCCCCGGTGGTAAAAATTAACCGTCCCGCAGGACGGTAACGTCATTCTTACAGACCTTTGATATTTTCGGCTTCTAACTCGTTGAAGTATTTCAGCGTCTTCACTTTCAGTTCCATCGTGGATGGCTCATCGCACACCACAATTGCTTTCGGATGCAGTTGCAGGCAGCTAATGGTCCACATGTGGTTCACGTTGCCTTCAACCGCCGCCTGAAGCGCCAGCGCTTTCACATTGCCCAGCACCAGAATCATCACTTCCTCCGCATCCAGCAGGGTGCCAACGCCCACGGTCAGGGCATATTTTGGCACCTGATTGACGTCGTTATCAAAGAAGCGAGAGTTTGCCACGCGGGTGTCATGGGTCAGCGTTTTAATACGGGTACGCGATGCCAGAGAAGAAGCCGGTTCGTTAAACGCGATATGACCATCGTTGCCTACGCCGCCCATAAACAGGTGGATTTTGCCGTAAGAACGAATTTTTTCTTCATAACGACGACATTCTGCGTCAATATCCGGCGCGTTACCATTCAGCAGATTGATGTTTTCTGCCGGGATGTCAACGTGATCGAAAAAGTTGTGGTGCATAAAGCTGTAGTAGCTTTCCGGGTGTTCTTTCGGCAGGCCAACGTACTCGTCCATGTTAAAGGTCACAACATGCTTAAAGCTCACTTCGCCTGCTTTGTGCATCTCAACCAGCGCTTTATAAGCAGTCAGCGGGGTGCCACCGGTAGGCAGGCCAAGAATAAACGGGCGATCCGCAGTCGGTTTGAAGGCGTTGATGCGGTTAACGATGTGACGTGCTGCCCATTTTCCGACCTGATCGGCCGTTGCCAGTGGAATCAGTCTCATTTTTTCACCTCTGAAGTATAAGAAAAAAGTGTGCAGATTGAGCGTGTATCCAGTGATAAGAGTAATGCACTTTGCCACCGAGCGGGGTCAATCCGTTTTGATTTTTTGAATAATAAAATAAGTTTTGTCATGTGACCAGCGATATGGCGAAGTTAATACGATATTTGGTGATTGGAGTCACAAAAAAGAGGTGTTTAATTTGCGATACGAATTAATTTTCCAGACACTCATAAGCTAGGTGAATGTAAGTGATGGTTAGTATATTTATCTCACAATAAAAAGGCTGTTTTAAACAAGCCTTATCAGGGTCTCATAGGGGGAACAGGAATGAACATTTTAGGTTTTTTTCAGCGGCTGGGTAGGGCGTTACAGCTTCCCATCGCTGTTTTACCCGTCGCAGCGCTGCTGCTACGTTTCGGTCAGCCCGATCTGCTTAACGTGCCGTTTATCGCACAGGCAGGCGGCGCAATCTTCGATAATCTGGCGTTAATCTTTGCCATCGGCGTGGCGTCAAGCTGGTCGAAAGACAGCGCGGGCGCAGCGGCACTGGCGGGGGCGGTGGGCTATTTCGTACTGACCAAAGCTATGGTTACCATCAACCCGGAAATCAACATGGGCGTGCTGGCCGGTATCATCACCGGTCTGGTCGGCGGGGCAGTGTACAACCGCTGGTCCGATATCAAACTGCCGGACTTCCTGAGCTTCTTCGGCGGCAAACGCTTTGTGCCGATTGCCACGGGCTTCTTCTGCCTGATCCTGGCGGCGATTTTTGGCTACGTCTGGCCGCCGGTACAGCACGCAATTCATTCCGGTGGTGAATGGATTGTCTCTGCAGGCGCACTGGGTTCCGGTATCTTCGGCTTTATTAACCGTCTGCTGATCCCAACCGGCCTGCATCAGGTGCTGAATACTATCGCCTGGTTCCAGATTGGTGAATTTACCAACACGGCGGGCGTGGTGTTCCACGGTGACATCAACCGCTTCTATGCCGGTGACGGCACGGCCGGGATGTTTATGTCCGGCTTCTTCCCGATCATGATGTTCGGCCTGCCGGGTGCGGCGCTGGCGATGTACCTTGCTGCGCCGAAAGCGCGTCGTCCGATGGTGGGCGGTATGCTGCTGTCTGTGGCTATCACCGCGTTCCTTACCGGTGTTACCGAGCCGCTGGAATTCCTGTTCATGTTCCTGGCTCCTCTGCTGTATCTCCTGCACGCGCTGTTAACCGGGATCAGCCTGTTTGTGGCGACCGCGCTGAATATTCACGCGGGCTTCTCCTTCTCTGCGGGTGCCATCGACTATGCGTTGATGTACAACCTGCCCGCCGCCAGCAGCAACGTCTGGATGCTGATGGTCATGGGGCTGATCTTCTTCGCTATCTACTTCGTGGTGTTCAGCGCGGTGATCCGCATGTTCAACCTGAAAACGCCGGGTCGTGAAGATGAAGAAGTCAATATTGTTAAAGAAGAAGCGAACAGCAACACGGAAGAAGGCTTGACCCAACTGGCAACCAACTACATTGCGGCGGTTGGCGGTACGGATAACCTGAAAGCCATCGATGCCTGCATTACCCGTCTGCGTCTGAACGTGGTCGATTCTGCCCGCGTCAGCGATGCGATGTGTAAACGCCTCGGTGCGTCCGGGGTGGTGAAACTGAATAAACAAACCATCCAGGTCATTGTGGGGGCGAAAGCCGAATCGATCGGTGATGCGATGAAACGCGTGGTGGCACGTGGTCCGGTCGCGGCATCCGCAGCGGACGCCGCCGCTCCGACAGCAACAGTGGCAGCGGTTAAACCGCAGGCAGTTGCCAATGCCCGCGTGATTGCTGAACTGGTTTCGCCGATCACCGGTGAGATTGTGGCGCTGGAGCAGGTGCCGGATGAAGCTTTTGCCAGCAAAGCCGTCGGCGACGGCGTGGCGGTAAAACCGACGGATAAAATCGTGGTTGCACCTGCTGCGGGCACCATCGTGAAGATCTTCAATACCAACCACGCTTTCTGCCTGGAAACAGAAAACGGCGCGGAAATCGTGGTTCATATGGGCATCGACACCGTGGCGCTGAATGGTCAGGGCTTCAAGCGGCTGGTGGAAGAGGGCGCAACCGTGACCGCAGGCCAGCCGGTACTGGAACTGGATCTCGAGTTCCTCAACGCGAACGCGCGTTCGATGATTAGCCCGGTCGTATGCAGCAACAGCGACGATTATGCTGAACTGGTGCTGAAAGCGCAGGGTCAGGTTGTCGCCGGGCAAACGCCACTGTTTGAAATCAGAGGCTAACCGCTAACAGTAGCGTAAAGCGGCGGGGGAAACCTCCGCCGCTTTTTTTACCGCCATCCTCGCCATAATTCTTCTCCGTCACCCATTTAATAGTTGTCAGCCCGTCCTGCTTATAAGATCATACGCCGTTATACGTTGTTTATGCTTTGAGGAACCCGCGATGAGTGAGGCTGAAGCCCGCCCGACTAACTTTATTCGTCAGATTATTGACGAAGATCTGACCAGTGGTAAGCACACTACCGTTCATACCCGTTTTCCGCCGGAGCCGAATGGCTACCTGCACATTGGACATGCAAAATCCATCTGCCTGAACTTTGGCATCGCTCAGGATTATCAGGGCCAGTGCAATCTGCGCTTTGATGACACCAACCCGGCAAAAGAAGACATCGAATACGTTGAGTCGATCAAGAATGACGTGCAGTGGCTAGGTTTCCACTGGTCGGGCGACATTCGCTACTCCTCAAACTATTTTGATCAGCTGCATCAGTATGCGATTGAACTGATCAACAAAGGTCTGGCGTATGTTGACGAGCTGTCTGCCGATGAAATCCGTGAATATCGCGGCACGCTGAAAGAGCCAGGCAAAAACAGCCCGTATCGCGACCGCAGCGTGGAAGAAAACCTCGCGCTGTTCGAGAAAATGCGTACCGGCGGTTTTGAAGAAGGTAAAGCCTGCCTGCGCGCTAAAATCGACATGGCCTCGCCGTTTATCGTCATGCGCGATCCGGTTATCTACCGCATTAAGTTTGCCGATCACCATCAGACCGGCAGCAAGTGGTGCATCTACCCGATGTACGACTTCACCCACTGCATCAGCGATGCGCTGGAAGGCATTACTCATTCGCTGTGTACGCTGGAGTTCCAGGACAACCGTCGCCTGTACGACTGGGTGCTGGACAACATCACCATCCCGGTTCATCCGCGCCAGTACGAATTCTCGCGCCTGAATCTGGAATACACCGTGATGTCCAAGCGCAAGCTGAACCTGCTGGTCACTGACAAGCACGTTGAAGGCTGGGACGACCCGCGTATGCCGACTATCTCCGGCCTGCGTCGCCGGGGTTACACCGCCGCGTCAATTCGCGAATTCTGCAAGCGCATCGGCGTGACCAAGCAGGACAACACCATTGAAATGGCCTCGCTGGAATCCTGCATCCGCGAAGATCTGAATGAAAATGCCCCGCGCGCAATGGCGGTGATCGATCCGGTAAAACTGGTGATCGAAAACTACCAGGGCGAAAGCGAAATGGTCACCATGCCAAACCACCCGAATAAACCGGAAATGGGCAGCCGTGAAGTCCCGTTTAGCGCCGAAATCTGGATCGATCGCGCGGATTTCCGCGAAGAAGCCAACAAACAGTACAAGCGTCTGGTGCTGGGCAAAGAGGTGCGTCTGCGTAATGCTTATGTCATCAAAGCAGAGCGGGTGGAAAAAGATGCCGAAGGCAATATCACCACCATCTTCTGTTCTTATGATGCTGACACCCTGAGCAAAGATCCGGCTGACGGACGTAAAGTGAAAGGCGTTATTCACTGGGTCAGCGCCGCGCACGCGCTGCCGGTAGAAATTCGCCTCTACGACCGCCTGTTCAGCATTCCTAACCCTGGAGCAGCGGACGATTTCCTCGCCACCCTCAACCCGGAATCGCTGGTGATCAAACAGGGCTTTGCCGAGCCGGGTCTGAAAAATGCGCAGGCGGGTAAGGCTTATCAGTTCGAGCGCGAAGGCTATTTCTGCCTCGACAGCCGCTATGCCACGGCAGAGAAGCTGGTGTTTAACCGCACCGTAGGTCTGCGTGATACCTGGGCGAAAATCGGCGAATAAATTGTCGCTCTTGCTTTTAAAACGCCGCAGCTGCGGCGTTTTTACTTTCCTGCCTGCATAAAAAATCATAGTTATATTCGCGGCGCGAATTAATTCTCATTGACTTCCCCGATCATATTAATAACCGATAATATATTCCTCAAACTAATGTATTGGCTAATCATGCGCATACCTCGTCAGCACGGTATTCTTCGGCGCTGATATAAATGTTACAAGATGCGTTTAATTATGTGCGCTTCGTCATAATCCTGCATTTTACCCTTCTAAAAGTGTTGATAATTCGCGTCGCGAAAAATACTCTTTATGCCATCAGTCCGCCCACTTTTAGCGTGCTGCCTTGTAATTTTATTTTTTTATCGCCGCGTTAGTCGGCGTTTTTAAAGTCAAAGAGGATGAACTTATGCGTACGTTCAGTGGCAAACGTAGTACGCTGGCGCTGGCTATTGCCGGTGTCACCGCAATGTCTGGTTTTATGGCCGCATCGCAGGCCAGAGCTGAAGGGTTTATTGACGATTCCACCTTAACTGGCGGGATCTACTACTGGCAACGTGAGCGTGATCGTAAAGACGTCACCGACGAAGACAAATATAAAACCAACCTTTCGCACTCCACCTGGAACGCCAATCTTGATTTCCAGTCCGGTTATATCGCCGATATGTTCGGCGTTGATGTTGCCGCTTTTACCGCCATTGAAATGGCCGAAAACGGAGACAGCGCTCACCCGAACGAAATAGCGTTCTCTAAAAGTAATAAAGCCTATGACGAAAATTGGTCTGGCGATAAAAGCGGGATAAGCCTGTATAAAGCGGCGGCAAAATTCAAATACGGTCCGGCCTGGGCGCGGGCGGGTTATATTCAGCCAACCGGTCAGACGCTGCTGGCTCCACACTGGAGCTTTATGCCCGGCACCTATCAGGGGGCAGAAGCGGGGGCAAACTTTGACTACGGCGAAACCGGCGCGCTGAGCTTCTCGTATATGTGGACCAACGAGTACAAATCGCCGTGGCATCTGGAGATGGACAAATTCTACCAGAACGACCAGAAGACCAACGTCGATTACCTGCACTCCCTGGGCGCAAAATACGATTTCAAAAATAATTTTGTGCTGGAAGCGGCCTTTGGTCAGGCGGAAGGGTACATCGATCAGTATTTTGCCAAAGCCAGCTATAAAATCGATCTGGGCGGCAATCCGTTTACCACCAGCTATCAGTTCTACGGCACGCGCGATAAAGCCGATGACCATACCATTAACGATCTCTATGATGGCACGGCGTGGCTTCAGGCGCTGACCTTCGGTTATAAAGTGGCGGAAGTGGTGGATTTACGTCTGGAAGGCACCTGGGTGAAAGCGGACGGTCAGCAGGGCTACTTCCTGCAACGTATGACGCCGACTTACGCGTCTTCCAACGGTCGCCTTGATATCTGGTGGGATAACCGCTCTGACTTTAACGCCAACGATGAAAAAGCGGTGTTCTTCGGCGCGATGTACGATCTGAAAAACTGGGATCTGCCAGGCTTCGCGGTAGGCGCGTCTTATGTCTATGCCTGGGATGCTAAACCGTCCACCTGGCAGAGCAACCCCGACGCTTACTACGATAAAGACAGAAGCATCGAAGAGTCTTCGTACAGCCTGGATGCGGTCTATACCCTTCAGGACGGTCGGGCAAAAGGCACGATGTTCAAACTGCACTTTACCGAGTATGACAACCATTCTGACATTCCGAGCTATTCCGGCGGCTACGGCAACATCTTCCAGGATGAGCGCGACGTCAAATTTATGGTCATCGCCCCGTTTACCATCTTCTGACCGTCAGATGTGATGATAAAAAAACCAGCCGGATGGCTGGTTTTTTGTTTATTTGCTTACGCCGTCGTGAGCGTTGTCATCTTCCCGACAGTCGCCTTCCGCACAGTGCCCGTACAGGTAAAGGCTGTGGTTGGTAAGACGGATGCCGTGTTTCGAAGCAATCTCACGCTGGCGGGATTCAATAGAATCATCGCTGAATTCGATAACCTTGCCGCAGTCGAGGCAGATCAGGTGATCGTGGTGATGCTGCTGGGTCAGTTCAAAAACGGATTTGCCGCCTTCGAAATTATGGCGAGTCACAATGCCGGCATCGTCAAACTGGTTCAGTACCCGGTAGACGGTGGCCAGGCCAATCTCTTCGCCCATGTCAATGAGGCGTTTGTATAAATCTTCCGCACTGACGTGATGGTTGTCAGGCTCCTGAAGCACTTCCAGAATTTTTAACCGGGGAAGCGTGACTTTCAGGCCTGCCTTCTTTAATGCGGTATTGTTGTCAGTCATGCGGAATCTGTCCTGTTGCTATAAGATTCACTTCCTGGCAAGGAAGTATTTACAGAGAGTGCAACTGTCGTAACGCCTCTCATTATAGAACTGCGATGCCTGATTGAAAACTGCAAGTATCAGACAAAGTTAGCGTTTAAAACGAGGCACGGCCTGCAAAGTGGCGCACTGACCTCGTTAAATCAGTGGCTATTGTACAGGTATGTACTGAAAAGTTAAAAAAATGTAGCAATTATTTTGATTGCTTAAAACTATTAACAAGGCGCAGCCGCCGCTGCGCCTTTAATCATCAGGCGTTGATGATGTCTTTCAGGTGCAATTCTTCAGAAATCTGTTTTACCCACTGCTCTACGCGTTCAGCAGTCAGTTCTGGCTGGCGGTCTTCGTCAATCGCCAGGCCCACAAAGTGGTCGTCATCGACAAGACCTTTCGATGCTTCAAAATGGTAGCCAGCGGTCGGCCAGTGACCGACGATGGTCGCGCCGCGCGGTTCGATGATATCGCGGATGGTGCCTAACGCGTCGCAGAAGTATTCCGCGTAGTCTTCCTGATCGCCGCAACCAAACAGCGCTACCAGCTTACCGTTGAAGTCTACCTCTTCCAGCGTCGGGAAGAAGTCATCCCAGTCACACTGTGCTTCACCATAGTACCAGGTCGGGATGCCCAGCAGCAGAATGTCGTAACCGGCAAGGTCTTCTTTGCTGCTTTTGGCAATGTCATGCACATCGGCAACGTCCTTACCCAACTGCTTTTGAATCATCTTCGCGATATTTTCAGTGTTGCCTGTATCGCTGCCGAAAAAGATGCCTGTGATTGCCATGAGTGAAATAACCTCTTGATACTTATTGATATGGTGGTGGCGGATTGCACACGGATAAAGGCAATCATAGCAGAACAGAGAAGTACCCGGAAATAGCAATCGCGTCCGACTGCACTCTCTGCTACATGAAAGGGGATTCTGGACGACTTTTCAGACAATATCCTGCCCGCGCAGATGCGCAAGCTGAAGGAGCAACATTTCTTCGATCAGTTCACTGCGGCTGATTTCACGGGCTTCCGCCAGTTCGTTCAGCGCATCCACGGCATCGGCGTTAAGTTTTAACTCAACCCGCTTCAGGCCGCGCACTTTGTCACGCTTAAGCTGATTACGCTTATTGATGCGCAACTGTTCGTCACGCGAGAGGGGACTGGTTTTGGGTCTTCCCGGGCGACGCTCATTCGCGAACAGATCTATTGTCGTACGGTCCGTTTGTTCTTTTGCCATGATTCAGAGTGACTTCGGGGGAAACGAGCAGCCGGGCCTTTGCCCGGTTGAGTAGCGCGCCATCATACATCAGTGCAGCAGGCACGCCAACGTCCGCAAGCAATCTGGCGTACGGACGTTGGATTTTTAATCACTGCTGCTCGTTCAGATAGCGGCGGATGGCCCGCAGCACCGCGTCCGGTTTTTCAGCGTGCACCCAATGACCGGCTCCGGCAATGACGTGCGCTTTGGCCTGCGGGAATTGCGCCAGCAGCGCATCGCGGTATTCAGCGGTGACGTATGGCGAATTACCGCCGGGAACGAACAGCGCCGGGCGATCCCACGCCGGAACCGTTTCCCAGCCGACGATATGTGGATATTGCTCCCACAGTACCGGCACGTTAAAGCGCCATTCGCCGTCAACGAACGATTTCAGTAAAAACTGGATCACGCCTTCTTCAGCAATAATGTCGCGCATGACCGTCGCGGCCTGCTGGCGCGTGGTGCTGGCGGCAGCGGTGACGGCGTTAATGGCGGCAAAGATTTCATCATGGCGGCGGACCGCATAATTGACCGGGGCGATATCCAGCGCCACCAGGCCGTCAATGCGATCTTTTGCCAGCGCGGTCAGCGCCATTACCGCTTTGCCGCCCATCGAGTGACCAATAAAGGTGGCTTTATCAATAGATAAGTCGTCGAGCGTATCAAGCAGATCTTGCGCCATCGCCGGATAGTTCATTTCAGGCGAACGCGGGGAAAGGCCGTGGTTGCGCATATCGACCTGAACGACGTCATAGTCGCTCACCAGATCGCGGGCGAGAATGCCGAGATTATCCAGGCTACCAAACAGGCCGTGAACCAGAACCACCGGTGAAGAGGTAGTCGAATTTTGTGCAGATAGCGTGCGAGTGTTTAATTTCATGGTAAAGATCTTTTTTTCGCTCTGGCAGGTTAGGGTATCATGGTGAACATTCTGCCGCCCGGCTGCAAGCGTTCAGAAGTTTCCTGACTTTTGCGGTCATCCTGGCCTGACGCTATCCGCAGTTGAGATTTGACCTTATAATCTCAATAACTTGTACTCTTAATTATCGTACTGGATAAAGATGAAAACGATCGAAGTTGATGATGAACTCTATCGCTATATTGCCAGCCACACGCAGCACATTGGTGAGAGCGCATCCGACATTTTACGGCGCATACTGAAGTTTTCCGCCGCATCACAGCCTGCCACACCGGTGAATAAAGAGGTCACTTCCCCCGCGCCAGTGGTGGAGAAAAAACCGGTTAACTCTCCTAAAGATAACGTTCGCGCAATGCGTGAACTGCTGTTATCTGACGAATATGCAGAGCAACGCAAAGCGGTGAATCGTTTTATGCTGGTGCTGTCTACACTCTATTCACTGGACAGCAACGCATTCGCCGAAGCCACTGAATCCCTGCACGGTCGGACCCGCGTTTATTTCGCCTCCGACGAGCAGACGTTGCTGCAAAGCGGTAATCAGACTAAACCGAAACAGGTGCCGGGCACCCCCTATTGGGTGATTACCAATACCAATACAGGTCGTAAATGCGGCATGATTGAACATATCATGCAATCCATGCAGTTCCCGGCGGAACTGACAGAGAAGGTTTGCGGCACTATTTAACCCTTGCATCAGAAGGACCAGGCAATGGCAGTTCACAATCGTGCGGGCCAACCCGCACAACAGAGTGATTTGATCAACGTCGCCCAGCTTACCGCGCAGTACTATGTACTGAAGCCGGAAGCAGGCAACCCGGAGCATGCAGTAAAGTTTGGTACTTCCGGCCATCGTGGCAGCGCGGCACGTCACAGCTTTAACGAACCGCACATTCTGGCGATTGCCCAGGCCATCGCGGAAGAGCGCGCCAAAAACGGTATCACCGGTCCTTGCTATGTCGGCAAAGACACCCACGCGCTGTCTGAACCGGCATTTATCTCGGTTCTTGAAGTGCTGGCGGCAAACGGCGTCGATGTGATCGTTCAGCAGAATAACGGCTTTACGCCAACGCCTGCAGTATCGAACGCTATCCTGGTCCACAACAAAAACGGCGGCGCGCAGGCTGACGGCATCGTCATTACGCCGTCGCACAACCCGCCGGAAGATGGCGGCATTAAATACAACCCGCCTAACGGTGGCCCGGCCGATACCAACGTCACTAAAGTCGTGGAAGATCGCGCCAACGCGCTGCTGGCAGATGGCCTGAACGGCGTGAAGCGTATTACGCTTGATGCCGCGATGGCTTCCGGTCACGTGAAAGAGCGGGATCTGGTACAGCCGTTTATCGAAGGGCTGGCGGAGATCGTCGATATGGCGGCGATCCAGAAAGCGGGCCTGACGCTGGGCGTCGATCCTCTCGGCGGCTCCGGTATCGAATACTGGAAACGCATTGCCGAGCACTACACGCTGAACCTGACTATCGTTAACGATCAGGTCGATCAGACTTTCCGCTTTATGCATCTGGATAAAGACGGCGTGATCCGTATGGACTGCTCCTCTGAATCAGCGATGGCGGGGCTGCTGGCGCTGCGCGACAAATTCGATCTGGCCTTTGCGAACGACCCGGATTACGACCGTCACGGTATCGTCACTCCGGCAGGACTGATGAACCCGAACCATTATCTCGCGGTTGCGATCAACTACCTGTTCCAGCACCGCCCGCAGTGGGGCAAAGACGTTGCCGTGGGTAAAACGCTGGTGTCTTCAGCGATGATTGACCGTGTGGTGAACGATCTGGGTCGTAAGCTGGTAGAAGTGCCGGTCGGCTTTAAATGGTTTGTGGATGGCTTGTTCGACGGCAGCTTTGGCTTCGGCGGCGAAGAGAGCGCGGGCGCTTCCTTCCTGCGTTTCGACGGCACGCCGTGGTCCACGGACAAAGACGGCATCATTATGTGCCTGCTGGCGGCTGAAATTACCGCCGTCACCGGGAAAAACCCGCAGCAGCATTATGATGAGCTGGCAGAACGCTTCGGTGCACCGAGCTACAACCGCCTGGGGGCCAGCGCGACTTCCGCGCAGAAAGCCGCGCTGTCTAAGCTCTCGCCGGAAATGGTCAGCGCCGACACGCTGGCGGGCGATCCAATCACCGCGCGTCTGACCACCGCACCGGGTAACGGCGCATCTATCGGCGGTCTGAAAGTGATGACCGACAACGGCTGGTTTGCGGCGCGTCCGTCCGGTACCGAAGACGCCTATAAAATTTACTGTGAAAGCTTCCTCGGCGAAGAACACCGCAAGCTGATTGAGAAAGAAGCGGTAGAAATCGTCAGTGAAGTCCTGAAGAACGCCTGATCCGGCGACCTTCTTTATTAACGCCTCCTGCGGGAGGCGTTTTGCTGTCTGTAATGTGGGATCAAGACGAATTCTGCCTGACGGCTGCATCAAACAGCGCAAAAACCACCCGTTTCTCACAATTCGGGTATAATCGATCATCATATTCAAGTTCAAACCTTCGACAGCATGTCTGACAGCGATAACGTTGATGGCAGGAGCTTCCCTGCCCATGTTTTTTCACCGGGCCTGTTTGCTGGCAAAAAGGACATTTCACATCGACCTTAGTCATCAGAATTCCTTCGCTAAAAGCAGGTATTTTACCTGATATCACCGGATTGAATACATGACCCTGTTTGCCCGCTCTTCTATATCAGAGGACTTTAATAATTTTAGATAAATAATATATCCCACTTCGCACTATCACTAATGATATTGATAAAATCCAAGAATACAATGCAAAATATGGTAATATCATTGCTACTACAATACTTGACCATAAATTATTCATCATAAAGTGAGGTGATATTAACATGGTCAAAAAGAAGAAGCTTATCGCAGAGGAAATATAAGGGGTTATGATGCAAGTGATCATATCAACAGCAAAATATTTTGTAAAGCACAATAAAAAACCGAGCGCTATCAAAATGTAGAAAACAAACAAAATGTAATAAGTATATTGATTGAATATTTTAAACACATGATCTTTTGCAATAACAAAATGAATAATTATCGAGCAGCCCAGCAATAACAACTTTATTACTCTCATAACATCTATCCGTTAGTATACTGGAGATATGAAAAGTGAACCAAACGGATCCTTAGGCCTGGGGTATAGAAGCTCATTCATGGCATCCCCCATCCCCCAAGGTGTTCTGATTGATCCTAATTTTTTAAAAGGGCCGATGCCATTTAAAACACTGCTAGAACACAACGCACAATTAAGCGGCGAGCATCCCCCTTGCTCATCTATAGCATCTCTAATTTTTTTATCATCGTCTGAGGTCAGCTCGAAACTGTACACTTTAACATCCGGACCATCCGCATATTGATATTTTAAATAATTATTCAAGTTGGCATCCCTTCCCATAAACGTGCCTCCGCTGCCTGAAGGTATTCCTTCAGGTGTCATATAAGAACCACCAGGATCATACAATAATTCACTATCCCCAGATCCCATATGTAAACCGACATGTCCTATTCCATTATTATTCACAATGACATCTACTTTATCTAAGCCATAAGGGTCTATATATCTAACCGGGTTCAAGGGGTATTTATATAAATTCCATCCGCCCCGCAACCCAATCGGGTCCAGGGTGATGTACCTTCCCTGTAACGGGTTATAATACCGGTGCCGGTTGTAGTACAGCCCCGACTCCTCATCATACTGCTGGCCCGGGAGCCGGATGAGCTGTTGCTGATTGTCAAGATTATCCTCCGCAGCACATTACCCCACGCATCTATATTCCGCTAACCATTTAGTTTTTCCGACATGATAGCACTAGGTCCCGATGATCGCTGTGATATAGGTGGATTTTTCCTTTCCAGGATACATACTTTATTCATCTACTTGACCATCAGTTCTGTAAGTATGATCATAAAAACTGCCACCAATATTCATTAATAATTTCTTCTAGCTCTTCAACGTAAAAACCCGTATAAATATCACTATTAGAAAAAATAAAATCAAGAAATAAAGCAACGCATTTAAATTGCATTTCATTCATCTGAGTGAAAATCAATGATGTTGTAGAGTTTTTTGTATAATCTAACCCTGAAAAAATATCAACAATTAATCCATTTATATCGTTGCTCCATTCATCACTAATGATATGAAGCATGAATGCTGGTAAGTAATAAAGAAATGCCTTTGGTGTTAAAAATTCAATTGATGACTGAACTTCTCCGTGAGAGTAAAAAAAACTATCGCTAAAAGAATTCCATTTATGTCCATTATATAGATTATAAACAGCCATGTAATCTGGCATATTAGGTGGATACGCACCTAAGACAATATTATCATCACCGGGATATTCTGTGCTATCGAATGCCGTCAAAATTAACTCTCGCAAAGATTTAGTACATTCTATTTTTTTCATTCCATACACTCACTATATTCTTTCCAAGCGTCAATAGCCTGATTTCGGTGTGTAAGATCACCTCCAGCAAAACATTGTTTATTGATCTTGTCACGAGCCATACCACATTGTCTATTCACTTCAGCTATTGCCGAACGAATTGAGGGAGACTTAATACCTTTACATGATGTAGGAGTCTGTTTACCTTTACACCATCCATCTACCTCCTGCTGCATCTTTTTTTGATCGTAAGGATCACAATCTCCCGGAGGCTGCATATTTAAAACATTAGGACTGACTTTTGATCCTGATTTATCATAAACATTTGTATTTAATATTGTGCTAACTTCCCTTCCTCCGTTAGATGAGCTAGCCTGCATTTGTTGTCCGGCTATAGATGCTGATAAACCCAATCCTACAAGTATTGCTTCACACCCTGATAAGCGCCAGCGGCGCCCGGTTGTCTTCGCTGATTTCTCTGTAACTTCACTCTTTAATATGTTCATTTATTAGTTCATATATACTCAAATATTTTCCAATTCTGGCAACATCCGCAGCTGTTTGCCCGAATTCATTTTTTATCAAAGGATTTGCATTCAGCTCCAGCAAGACCTTTACAGAATCAAGTGCTCCTCGCATTGCAGCTTGGTGTAATGGTGTATTCCCTAAGTCACCAATAGCGTTTATATTTGCACCAACGGATATCAAAAAATATATATCTTCAATATTACCTTTCCTTGCCGCAATGTGTAGCATTGTATCGTCTACTGAGCCAGGTTGATTGATATCCAACAGTTCCATCCCTAAAAATTCGGCATGTTCTTTATATTTATCAATTAAATTTTTAATTTTTAATTTCTTTGCTTTCTTCATTTTGTACATTTTTTATTATGTTCTTCTTTTAAATTATTCAAGCGCTGCCGCCAACCATCAAGTTTTTCATCATGACGACCGGGCAACCATCTGGAATCCCAATTTTCATATAAATTGATACACTCCTTTGAGTGACCTATTTTCTTGGATAATGATGAGCATTCGTTACTTCCTGGTGGCGGGGGGGTATCACAAAACATTTTTGCATGTTCATATTCACTTTGTCTTCCATCATCCCAAAACGAACTACCACTTTGCCCTGAAGAATTAGATGAATTAACCTGCATTTGTTGTCCTGCTATAGATGCCGACAAACCCAACCCTACAAGAATTGCTTCACACCCTCCCGCAGCACAAACACCAGGAATTACCATCCATACAATCAGTCCCAACGGATCTATATCTGCGACTGGATTTAACGGATACGTATAAGGATTCCATCCGCCCCGCAACCCAATCGGGTCCTGGGTGATGTACCTTCCCTGTAACGGGTCATAATACCGGTGCCGGTTGTAGTACAGCCCCGACTCCTCATCGTACTGCTGGCCCGGGAGCCGGATGAGCTGCTCCAGATTATGCGGGTTATCCTCATTCAGCAGGTTGCCCCACTCATCATACTCCGCCCGCCATGCCGTGCTCCCGTCCGGGCTGACAAGCGCCAGCGGCAGGCCCCGGTGGTCGCAGTGGTACAGGTGGATTTTTCTCTCCGGGATGTGTTCCGGCTCCAGCTGCGCGGCCAGCCGGTTGCCCGCCGGGTCGGTGGCATACGGGATACTGATGTCCAGGTCCGCGGCGAGGGTACGTACCCCGGCCAGCCTCCCCGTGGCGCTGTAACGGTACTCCCTGGTCTGGTCCGGGCCGCTGATGCGGATGAGCTGCCCGTTATCATTCCACGTGTATTCGCGGTCAGATTGCGGAAGGTTCAGGTGCTGACTCTGCAGCCGGCCCGGGAGGATGTACGCCGAGGTCTGTTCGTATCCGGCGGTACTGTCCGCGCCGGTCCCGAAGCGGCGTACCGTCTCGCGGTGCAGGCGGTCACGCGTGAACTCAGCCAGCGGGATGTCGCCGAGCTTCATCCCCGCCAGATACCCGGAGCCGTAGGTCAGCCACGCCACCGGCGGCAGGCCGTCCGGCACCAGCCGGGTTGCCAGGCCCCGGTCGCTGTAGCCGTGCGTCGTCTCATGCGTCCAGAGCAGGTTCCCCGTCTCCGGGTTGTGCACCGTCTGGCGCTCGCTGATGAGGCGGCCTTTGACATAACACGCTCCTTTGTTTTTCAGCGGCCGGGCACTGTTGATGAAATGCCGGGAAATCCGTTTGCCGTCAGCCTGCTGCGCAATATGCGGCAGCAACAGTAATACTGAAACCGGTAATATATAAACAGTTAATAAAATTCGTTAAAGTATTCGGAATATAAATAAAAGGACGGCTGATAATTAATTATGCCTGCGGCACTGCATGAAGTCACGAAATATCAAACAATATTTTGTGTAGCCCGAGGGGAAGATAAGAACAGGAGATGAGTGAATAATGAAAATAGTAAATATACATATAAAATCAATCGGAATTATTAATATAATGCATATATAATGAATTTGGATATTATAATTAAACTTATATCATTGCCTTTTTTGATATTTATTAACGTCACTTTGTAATGACGGCGAGAGTGAACTGAACACGCCATACGATCGTGAAAATATTGTCGAACCCATGAATCCGTCGCGTATCATGCACTGGTCAGACTGATTTTGAAAAGCATAAGATTAGCAGTCTGAGAGGCCCCTCGCGGAGCCTCCACCTCATCATCAGCCGTGCTTATTCTTCATTTCAAAGCGTGGTGAGACCAGACCGTACAGCGTCCAGCCCATAAAGGTCACGATTGCTCCGTACAGCATGGCTTCTTCCCCGGACGAGTAAAGCGCGTAGAAGCTATAAACCGCGCCGATAAACGCCACCACGTTGGCCACTTTGGCTTTCTTCGGATCGACCTTTGCCACCTTCTGAATAATCACCAGCGCCGCCATCGACAGGATATACGGGATAATATTGGTGACGACCGCCAGGTTGACCAGCACGTTGAACTGGCTGTTCAGCGAAGGGCTGATGGTCATCAGCGACAGCCCGCTCTGGAAAATCACAATCGCCAGCATCCCCTGAACCGGGGCGTCGGCTTTATTGAGCCGCGAGAAGATCTTCGGGAAATAGCCTTCATCCGCAGAAGATTTAAACACCTGCGCAATGGTGAACTGCCAGCCGAGCAGGGAGCCGCAGCAGGACATCACCATCAGACCCATAATGACCTTGCCGACGCCGGGGGTGAACATCTGGGCAAACGCCACGCCGAACGGGGCGGTGGAGTTTGCCAGATCCATATTCGGCACGATCCCGGCGATCACGTTAGTGGAGACAATATAAATGGCCGCTGCGCCCAGCGTCCCGCCAAGTACCGCAATCGGCACGTTGCGTTCCGGGTTTTCCACGACGTCCGTATTCGCGCAGGCCGACTCCAGACCGAGAAAAGCCCACAGCGTCATAGCAATGGAAGAGCCTACGGCGCTGAAGAACGGCACGTTGTGCGGATTCCAGGATTCAGCGTACATCGTCGGGCTGAACCAGAACCAGCCGATAATGCACAGACCCACCACCGGAATAATCACTCCCCAGATAGTGACGCTACTCAGTTGCCCGGTGATCCGCGCCCCGCCAAAATTGGCGACGGTGCAAATCCACAGCACGCCGATGGTCGCCAGCCCGATTTGCACCGGGCTTAAGGCGAGGCCAAACAACTCCGTGCCATAGCCGACGGCGGAAATAGCAATCGCCACGTTGGCAATCAGCAGCGAAACCCCGTAGGTATAGTTCGCCATAAAGTTGCCGGATTTGCCAAAGGCGTATTCCGCATAGCCGCCCATGCCGCCCGATTTACGGCTGAACATCCCGCATTTGGCGAATGCCCATGCCAGCGCCATTGACCCGACGGCGGTGACCAGCCAGGAAATAATCGAAATGGTGCCCACTTCGGCGAGTTTGGTGGGCAGCATGATGATGCCCGATCCCATCATGTTGACCATTGTCAAAATGGTGAGCTGAACCACGCCCATTTTATTGGACTTACTCATAATTTTTCTCCTTTCAGCAGCGGGCCACGCTCAACGGCTTTAATGACGTTGCACCAGACCTGTTTACGTCCGTCCTGCTCCTTGAGGTAGACCCCCTGAAGTTCAGGCGCAAAGCCCGGCAGTAAATTGATGCCTTCCTCCAGCGCGCTGAAATAGCGCAGTACCGCACCGCCCCAGATTTCACCGGGAACCACGCAGAGCACCCCTGGCGGGTAGGGGAGCGCACCTTCGGCGGCAATGCGTCCTTCGGCCTGCGGCAGGCGCACCAGTTCGACTTCGCCGCGAATAAAGGCGTAGTTGGCGTCCTGTGGATTCATGCTGACGCGCGGAAAATGTTCCTTGCGGAACATCTCTTTTTGCAGCTGTTTCACATTGTGGCGGGTATAGAGATCGTGCATCTCCTGGCACAGCTGGCGCAGGGTATAGCCCTCGTAGCGCTGCTGATACTGGCGGTAAAGTGACGGCAGTACCTCTTCCAGCGGCGCATCCGTCTCCAGCAGTTTTTCAAAACGTACCAGCAGCGCGACAAGCTGTTGCAGCTTGGCCATATCTTCCGCCGGGGTCAGCAGGAACAGAATCGAGTTGAGATCGCATTTTTCCGGGATAACGCCGTTCTCACGCAGGAAGTTAGCGAGGATGGTTGCAGGTACGCCAAAGGCTTCGTACTCGCCGCTGGCGGTATCAATGCCCGGCGTGGTCAGCAGCAGTTTGCAGGGATCGACAAAATACTGATGCTCAGCGTAGCCTTCAAACGCGTGCCAGTGTTCACCGGGCACAAAATGGAAGAAGCGCAGATCGTTAGCGATATCAGCGGTCGGCCAGCACTGCCACGCTTTGCCGTCGATCTGTTCCGGGACAAACGGGCGGATGTCATTGCAGTTATCAAGGATCAGCTTGCGGGCGTCGATGCCGTGCGCCACGCAGTCCATCCACATATTGCGGCCGCATTCGCCCTCGTGCATCCGGGCATTGATATCCAGCGCGGCAAACAGCGGATAAAACGGGCTGGTGGAGGCGTGCATCATGAAGGCGTTGTTCAGGCGTTTATGCGGAACGTAACGCGACTGGCCCTTAATATGGCTGTCTTTTTTATGGATCTGCGAGGTCTGGGAGAAGCCTGCCTGCTGCTTGTGGACCGACTGGGTAACCAGAATGCCCGGATCGTTTTCATTCAGATCCAGCAGCAGCGGGGAACAATCCGCCATCATCGGAATAAACTGCTCGTAGCCGACCCACGCCGAGTCAAACAGGATGTAATCGCACAGGTGGCCGATTTTATCCACCACCTGACGGGCGTTGTAAATGGTGCCATCGTAGGTGCCGAGCTGGATCACCGCCAGGCGGAACGGACGCGCGTCGTGGGCGCGCTGCGGCGCGACTTCAGCGATCAGTTCGCGCATATAGCGCTCTTCAAAACAGTGCGCGTCAATGCCGCCGATAAATCCATAAGGGTTACGCGCGGTTTCCAGATACACCGGAGTTGCGCCCGCCTGAAGCAGCGCGCCGTGGTGATTCGATTTATGGTTATTGCGGTCAAACAGCACCAGATCGCCCGGCGTCAGCAGCGCGTTGAGCACCACTTTGTTGGCCGATGAGGTGCCGTTGAGCACGAAGTAAGTTTTATCCGCGTTAAACACCTTCGCGGCGTGCTGCTGCGCCACGCAGGGCGCGCCTTCGTGGATCAGTAAATCGCCCATCGCGACGTCCGCATTACACAGATCTGCCCGAAACAGCGTCTCGCCAAAAAACTCGACAAACTGATTGCCGGACGGATGGCGGCGGAAGAACTCCCCGCCTTGATGTCCGGGGCAGTCAAACGCGCTGTTGCCCTGTTTGATATAGTCCACCAGCGCCCGGAAAAAGGGCGGGCGCAGCTGGGTTTCATACTTCTGCGCGGCGGCCTCCAGCTGGCGGCCATAAAATTCGATGCGCGTTTCGTCGTATTCAAACACGCCCTGAATGCGTGACAGGTACTCTGCCGGAACGCGCTCTTCGCTATTAATGGCGATGAATACCGGAATGTGATAACCGGTGGCGTCAATTTCATCGAGCTTACCGCATTCCACATCGTCAATGGTCAATATGATGGCGGCGACGTCAATAAAGTGGGTGGCGGAGGTATTCACTATTTCACGCTGGGTAGAAAAACAATCAGGGCAAGAGCGACTCACAGCAATTTTTAATTGTGACATTTGTTATTCCTTTATTTTTGGTAATAGCAATCCCTCAATTTCTTTCAGGTAAAGAAACTGATTATTCCGGGAAAAAAAGCAATGCGTATTTGCTGATAAAAAATCAGTGCATAACTTTTTCTGGGTGTCATAAATCCTGCCGGTCCGGTCACCAGCAATACAGGATTTATCGGGAGTAAGCGCGGTTCGCTACAGGTAACAGACTGTATTAAAAGCCTTAAGGTTAGCTGTGCGCGGAAGCGCCGATGTCAGATGACTATCGGGCATTAAAGAAGTGAAAATCAAAACTATTGCGGTGGGCAAACATCATAATATGCGTTGTCCGCCTTATATGTGGCATAATTCGGCTATTGTTTTCCATTTTATTCACCATTCATATGTTCATTGAAGGTGTGCACATTTTATCTGGAAAAACGGTATTAACTGTGAAGTGTGTCAACAAAAAAAGATCATTACAGAAATAATTACTCACTGATTATGCATAAATGACGGCGAGATGCGTTAATGTGTATGAGATGTAAATAATAAGTGAAAATTTTATTTTGCGAAAAAGTGTCGCCGCGAAAATAAATTTCCGGCGAGAAAGTTAATAAAGCGGTGAAATAAATGAATAGTTATTCAAAGCATAAAACGGTAGCCGATGCCGGTTTCCGTTAATAAATAGCGGGGGCGCGCTGGATCGGCCTCCAGCTTTTGCCGAAGGTGTCCCATATAAATGCGTAAATAGTGACTATGCTCAATGGCATTTGGTCCCCAGACCTGATTCAGCAGCTGGCGCTGGGTTAATACTTTTCCGGCATTATTGAGCAGCACCGCCAGCAGGCGAAACTCAATCGGCGTTAAATGCACCGGCTCGCCGTCGCGCATAATCTGCCGGGCGGCAAGATCCACCTGCAAATTGCCGAACGAGATCAGCGGCTCATTTTGCTGCCCGTTGGCATGGCGGCGCAGCGCAACCCGCAGCCGGGCCTGAAGCTCGCCGATACCGAACGGTTTACTAAGATAGTCATCCGCGCCCGCGTCCAGGGCGGTGATTTTGTCGGTTTCCTCCACGCGCGCCGACAGCACAATAATCGGCATCTGGCTCCACAGGCGGACCTCGCGGATAAAATCAATGCCGTCGCCGTCCGGCAGACCCAGATCGAGGATCGCCAGATCGGGTTTGCGGCTCGCGGCCTCCAGCAGCCCGCGCTGAAGGCTGTCGGCTTCGAATACCCGCAGCCCGTCGGCTTCCAGCGCGGTGCGCAGAAAGCGGCGGATTGCCTGTTCATCTTCAATAATCAGAATGTTAATCACAGTACCTCACCAGGCTCTTCCATCGCGGGTGGCGCGTGCCGGGGCAGGGTAACACGGAAACAGGCTCCGCCCTGCGCCCGGTTGCTGGCGGTCAGCGTGCCGCCGTGAACGCTGACGATCGCCTGGCAAATTGCCAGCCCCAGCCCCACGCCGGGGATGGCCGACTCTTTCATTCCACGGGCGAATTTGTCGAAGATCTTCCGCTCCTGACCGGGCGGAATACCCGGCCCGGTGTCCCACACTTCCAGCACCAACTGCTGGTCTTCTTTACGGGCGTTCAGCCCGATTTGCGCCCGTCTTCCGGCATATTTCAGGGCGTTCTCCAGCAGGTTGATCAGCACCCGCTCAAACAGCGGGCCGTCGACGTGGATAAGCAGCAGCGGCTCCGGCAAAGAGAGCGTGATCGGCTGGCTGCCCGGCTCCAGGCTTTGCAATGCGCTACCCACCAGTTCTTCCAGCGTCAGCCACTCTTTCTTAAGATTAAACCCACCGGACTGAATTCGCGCCATATCCAGCAGATTATTGACCAGCCGGGTGGTGTTGAGCACATGCTGGCGAATTTCGCTGGCCTGCGGCGCGTGTTTCGACCCTTCGCTGGCCAGATCCAGCGTGAGGATTTCCGCCTGTCCGAACAGCACCGTCAGCGGCGTGCGCAGATCGTGCGACAGCGCCGCCAGCAGCGCGTTGCGCACGCTTTCGCGCTCGCTCGCCAGCCGCGCCTGCTCTTCGCTGGTGGTGAGCGCCAGCCGCTCCAGGGCGCTGGCAATCAGCAGGGTAAAGGTTTCCAGCAGCCGCTGCTGCTCAGGGATCATCAGCTGGCGCAGATTTCCCGGCTCGACCACCACCAGCCCGTGCGTGCGGCTGGCGCTTTTCAGCGGCAAAATCTGGTACGGCACGCCGGGCAGCGTATCGGTTCCCGCGCCTGCGGGCTGGCTGCGATCAAAACTCCAGCGGGCGATAGCGTCATCCCACGGCGTCATGCCGGGCTGATGATTAAGCGGAATAAGCCGCCCGCCAGCCTCGGGAAACAGCAACTGGCTGCGCGCCTGAAAAGTGGAGTGGATAAACCGCTCGCTAATCTCAGCAATATCTTCTGCGCTGCGGCTTATCGCCAGCGATTTCGACATCTCATACAGGTGACGCGTGCGCTGCTCGCGGTAGCGGGCGACCCGCGCCTGATAGCGCATTCCCGCCGTTAAGTTGCCGATCACCAGCCCGACAATCAGCATCACCATAAAGGTCAGAATGTACTGCACGTCGGACACCGCGAGGGTGCCGTGCGGGGCGATGAAAAACAGGTCGAAACTCACCACGTTGATAAGCGTTGCCAGTACCGACGGCCAGCGCCCGTAGCGCAGCGCGACGATCACCACCGCCAGCAGGTAGATCATCACCAGATTGGTAGGATCGAAGGCGGTCAGCCACTGCATCGCCATCAGGGTGATCCCGGCGCACAGCGCGAGCGCGACCAGGCAGCCGTGCAGCTGTACCCGAAAGCGGTCGATAAATCCCCGGCTGTCGCTGGCGCGCGGCGAGGGCGAGGAGGGGGGATCGTCGAGGGCGACCATCATAACATCCAGATCCGGCCCGTGGCGGGCGAGACGTCCGGCGAAGGAATCTCCCTGCCACCAGCGCCGCCGGGTCTGGCGTCCGAGCACAATTTTGCCGAGATTGTGCTCGCGCGCGTAGCGTAACAGCGCTTTTTCTTCCGAGGGATCGGCGAGAGTGGCGGTCTCCGCGCCCAGTTCTTGCGCCAGCCGCAGGGCGCTGAGGATAGCCTGACGCTGCGCGAGCGGCAGGCGGTGCAGGCGTGGCGTTTCCACATACACCGCGTGCCAGACGCTGCCGAGTTTTGCCGCCAGCCGCGCGGCGGTGCGCACCAGTTTTTCACTGCCGGTCTGATGACCAATGCACAGCAGAATAGCGTCGCGGGTATGCCAGACTTTTTCCTGCCCCTGATTTTCCCGCCAGGCGCGCATTTGATCGTCAACGCGGTCAGCGGTGCGTCGCAGCGCCAGTTCGCGCAGGGCATAAAGATTGCCCTTGCGGAAAAAGTTTTCGATGGCACGCTCCGCCTGGCCGGGCAGATACACCTTGCCTTCATGCAGGCGCTGGCGCAAATCGTCAGGCGGCAGATCGACCAGTACCACGTCATCGGCGGCGTCAAAAACCGGGTCCGGCACGGTTTCCCGCACCTGGATACCGGTTACGCCGCTGACCACGTCGTTCAGGCTTTCCAGATGCTGAACGTTAATGGTGGTGAAAACGTCGATGCCCGCGTTGAGCAATTCCTCAACGTCCTGCCAGCGGCGGGGATGACGCGAGCCGGGCGCATTGCTGTGCGCCAGCTCGTCCATCAGGATCAGCGCCGGACGGCGGGCCAGCGCCGCATCGAGATCGAATTCGGCGACCCTGCGCCCGCGATGCGTAAACTGGCGCGGCGGCAATCTGGCGAGTCCTTCGAGCATCGCCGCCGTCTCTTTGCGGCCGTGGGTTTCCACGACGCCTGCCAGAATATCCAGCCCCTGCGCGCGCAGCCGTTGCGCCTCCGCCAGCATCGCCCAGGTTTTTCCCACCCCCGCGCAGGCCCCGAAGAAAATCTTCAGCTTGCCGCGATGCGCTATGGCAGTTTGCTCCAGCAGGCGGTCGGGGTCGGGACGCAGCGGCTCGTCGGTCATTTATTTTCCTTTAGATCATCCAGAGACATATTCAGCTCGACAATATTTACCACAGGTTGGCCGAGAAAGCTGAACAGCGGTTTCTGCGTGGCACGGGCGATGAGCGGTGCGATCTGTTCTGCCGACAGATCCCGCGCCTTCGCCACGCGCGGCAGTTGCCACAGCACGGCCTGCGGCGTCAGATGATTATCCAGTCCGCTGCCCGACGCGGTGACCAGTTCCACCGGAACGGCAGGCACGGCGTCGGGATTGGCGGCCCGCAGCGCCTGCACGCGCTCGCGGATAGCGTTATCCTGCGCCGGATTGCTGACCGCGAGGTTGCTGCCGCCGGACGCGGACGGATTATAAGGCGCGTCAGCGGTCACGGACGGACGACCATGAAAATAATCGGCGCGGGTAAAATCCTGGCCTATCAGCCGTGAGCCGCGCAGCCCGTCCGCCGACTGGATCAGCGAACCGTTAGCGTTATTGTGGAACCACCACTGCCCCAGCGCGGTGGTGAGCAGCGGATAAAGCCCGCCGGTAATCAGCGTCAGTAAAATCAGCAGGGAAAGAGCAGGTCGAATCAGACGCATACACACCTCACGCCAGACCCAGCAGGGTCAATAATAAATCAATAAGTTTGATGCCAATAAACGGCACCACCAGGCCACCGAGACCGTAGATCAGCAAATTACGCCGCAGCATGGCGGACGCGGAGAGCGGTTTATAGCTCACGCCGCGCAGCGCCAGCGGGATCAGGAAGACGATAATCAGCGCATTGAATATCACCGCGCTGAGAATGGCGGACACCGGCGAATGCAGGTGCATAATATTCAGCACGCCAATCTGCGGCCAGGTGGCGGCGAAAGCTGCCGGAATAATGGCGAAATATTTGGCGATGTCGTTAGCGAGACTGAACGTGGTCAGCGAGCCGCGCGTCATCAGCATCTGCTTACCGATATGCACCACTTCAATCAGCTTGGTGGGGTTGGAGTCCAGATCCACCATATTGCCCGCTTCTTTCGCCGCCTGGGTGCCGGAATTCATCGCCACCGCCACGTCCGCCTGCGCCAGCGCCGGGGCGTCGTTGGTGCCGTCGCCGGTCATCGCCACCAGCCGACCTTCGGCCTGATACTGGCGGATCAGTGCCAGCTTGGCTTCCGGCGTGGCCTCCGCCAGAAAATCATCCACTCCCGCCTCGGCGGCAATGGCGGCGGCGGTGAGGCTGTTATCGCCGGTGATCATGACGGTTTTGATCCCCATCTGCCGCAGCCGGGCAAAGCGTTCTTTAATGCCGCCCTTGACGATATCTTTCAGGGCAATCACCCCCAGCACCCGCGCGCCTTCCGCCACCACCAGCGGGGTGGCACCCTGCCGGGCGACGTCTTCAACGCGCTGGTTAACTTCAGCAGGAAACTGGCCGCCGTTGGCTTCCACATGGCGGCGAATGGCGTCAACGGAGCCTTTACGGATCGTCCGCTCATCCACGTTAATTCCGCTCATCCGCGTCTGGGCGGTGAAGGGAATGAAGGTGGCGTGCAGCGACTGAACATCGCGCTCGCGCAGGTTAAACCGCTGCTTCGCCAGCACCACAATGCTGCGGCCTTCCGGGGTTTCATCCGCCAGTGACGCCAGCTGTGCGGCGTCGGCAAGCGTGCGTTCCTCGACCCCCTGCGCCGGAATAAACTCCGATGCCTGGCGGTTGCCCAGCGTAATAGTGCCGGTTTTATCCAGCAGCAGCACGTCAACGTCCCCGGCGGCTTCAACCGCGCGCCCGCTGGTGGCGATGACGTTAGCCCCGAGCATCCGGCTCATCCCGGCGATACCGATAGCTGACAGCAGACCGCCGATAGTGGTCGGGATCAGACACACCAGCAGCGCCACCAGCACCGTCACGCTCACCGGCTCGCCCGCCCAGGCCGAGAACGGCCACAGCGTGGCGGTCGCCAGCAGGAAGACAATGGTCAGCGCAATCAGCAGGATCGTCAGGGCGATTTCGTTAGGGGTTTTACGCCGCTGCGCGCCCTCGACCATGGCGATCATCCGGTCAAGAAAGGTTTCACCCGGATTAACGCTGCACGTAATCACCAGCCAGTCGGAAAGAATGCGCGTGCCGCCGGTGACAGAGGCGAAATCGCCGCCTGACTCACGGATCACCGGCGCGGATTCCCCGGTGATGGCGCTTTCATCAACCGATGCGCCGCCTTCGACCACTTCGCCATCGCAGGGGATAATATCGCCAGCTTCAACCCGCACGATATCTCCCTTGCGCAGCGACGCCGCCGGGACGCGCTCGCCTTTTGCCTGAGACGAGGGCGCGTCCAGCTTCCACGCAAATGCCGTTTTTTGCACACCTTTCAGGCTGCTGGCCTGGGCTTTACTGCGTCCTTCCGCCATCGCCTCGGCGAAGTTGGCGAACAGTACGGTAAACCACAGCCACAGGCTGACCGCGCCCGTAAAGCGCGCGTCGCCGGTTAACTGTCCGGCGAGCATGGCTATCGCTAGCCCGCTGGTCAGCACGCTCCCTACCCAGACGATAAACATCACCGGGTTACGTAACTGGATATGCGGACTCAATTTTTTTAGCGAATCGATCGTCGCCTGCCGAATCAGCGCGGGTTCAAACAGCGCCTGTTTCCTGCGATTCATAGTTAAATGCTCCACCTGACTCAACGTAACGAGAGAAGTTCTGCCACCGGCCCGGAGACCAGTGCGGGGATAAAGGTCAGCGCGCCGACCAGCAGCACCGTCCCGGTCAGTAAGCCAACAAACAGCGCGCCGGATGTGACCAGCGTCCCGGCGCTGGCGGGCTGGATTTTTTTGCTGACCAGCGAACCGGCAATCGCCATCACCGGGATGATGACGCCGAAGCGACCCACCCACATGCAGAACGCCAGCAGGCAGTTCCAGAAGGGCGTGTTCGCGCTGAGTCCGGCAAAGGCGCTGCCGTTATTGTTGGCGGCAGAAGACACCGCATACAGCACTTCGCTGAAGCCATGCGCGCCAGGATTAAACATGCCGCTGCGCCCGGCATCGGTCATCATGGCGAGTGCCGTGCCGCCCAGCACCAGCGCCGGGGTGACGAGGATCGCCAGCGCGGTCATTTTCATTTCCCGGACATCGATTTTTTTACCGAGGTATTCCGGCGTGCGCCCGGTCATTAGCCCGGCGATAAACACCGCCAGCAGCACGAACAGCAGCATCCCGTACAGACCAGAGCCGACGCCGCCAAAAACCACCTCGCCGATTTGCATCAGCCATAGCGGCACCATGCCGCCCAGCGCGGTGAACGAGTCGTGCATGGCATTAACCGCCCCGCACGATGCGGCGGTCGTCACCACCGCAAACAGGCTGCTGGCGAGAATACCGAAGCGGCTTTCCTTGCCTTCCATATTCAGGCTACCGTCCGCGCCGAGCGGGATCAGATGTGGATTGCCCACGCTCTCCGCCCACATCACCACGGCGGCGCTGACGATGAAAATCAGCGTCATTGCCCACAGCAAGGTGTGCCCCTGACGGCGGTCGCCCACCGCTTCGCCAAACGCAAAGCACAGCGCGGCGGGAATGATGAAAATCGCCAGCATCTGAACGAAATTGGTCAACGCGGTCGGGTTTTCAAACGGATGCGAAGAGTTGGCATTAAAGAAGCCGCCGCCGTTGGTGCCGAGCATTTTGATCGCTTCCTGCGAGGCGACCGGTCCCATCGGCAGCCAGTGCTGCACGCCTTCCAGCGACGTTACCGATTGGTACGGCAGCAGATTCTGCAGGCTCCCCTGCTGGATAAAAAACAGCGCGAGGACAAGCGACAGCGGCAGCAGCACCCAGAGGGTAATGCGGGTCAAATCCACCCACGCGTTGCCGAGCGTACTCATACTGCGGCGGGCGAAGGCGCGGGTCAGCGCAAACACCACCGCAATCCCGCTGGCAGCGGAAAGAAAGTTTTGCACCGTCAGCCCCACCATCTGGCTGAAATAGCTCATCGTGCTTTCGCCGCTGTAGGATTGCCAGTTGGTATTGGCGACAAAACTGACGGCGGTATTCAGCGCCAGATGCCAGGACAAGCCGGGCAGTTGCTGCGGATTTAACGGCAGCGATCCCTGCATCATCAGCAGAACAAACAGCACCAGCAGACCCAGCAGGTTAAACAGCAGTATCGCCCACAAATAATGACGCCAGCTCATCTCCTCGTCTGAAACGCCGAGCAGCCGCCAGAGGGTTTTTTCCACTGGCAACGCGCCCGGCAGAGTATGTCCGGCGATCATGCGCGCCAGTAATGTCCCCAGCGGACGCGCCGCCAGCATCAGCACCAGCAAAAAACTGGCAATCAATAAAAATCCTTGCGCCGCCATCAGAATGCCTCCGCATTAATCAGGGCATAAATCAGCCACGCCAGTAACAGGATCACCAGCACCACGCCAGCTATCACGCCTGCACCCACAGGTCACCTCCACAGTGATTAGGTTAATGCGGTGAAGATAGAGGTCTGCGCGCAAAGATTTTGCAAAAATCAGTGGGTGGGATGTAAAAAAAGTATAAAAATCGAAATACCCATTATTTAACTAATGATTAGTATTCTTTTAACTTTTATGTAACTTAATTACCAAAGTGAGCAAATTTTTTTAGGAAATCCTTAAAAAAAGTGGTCGGATGAGTAGTAAAATTACGCGCAAAGCGGTACTATTTTAGCCAGACAACGATTTCCGGTTAACGTTACCGGCCAACTTAAGGGGAGAATAATATGGACATGTATAAAGAATATTCCGCAAGCACCGTGTTGATTCGTCGCATTTTCGCCCTGGTGGCGGGGATTGTCGCGTTACCGGTCCTGCTTTTCTGGAAAGATCGCGCTCGTTTCTATAGCTATCTGCATCGTATCTGGTCTAAAACCAGCGAGAAGCCCGTATGGATGGATCAGGCTGAAAAAGCAGCCTGTGATTTTTATTAATCAGACTACAAAGACTACACGCAGCAAAAAAATAATAATTCCATCCTTTCACGGCCCGTCTTTTACAGACGGGCCGTTTTTTTTATCTGGCTCTGACTACACTTACCTTTGAGAGTGAAAAGGAGCCGTTATGAGTAACAAAATTCCTGTTGGCGTCAGTGCCTGCGTACTGGGAGAGCAGGTCCGTTTTGATGGCGGACACAAGCGGCTGATTTTCGCCGTGGATGAACTGGCACCCTGGGTTCAGTTTGAACCCGTCTGCCCTGAAGTGGGCATTGGCCTGCCAGTGCCGCGTCCGGCGCTGCGGCTGGTCAAAAACAATGAGGGCGACATCAGCCTGCGCTTTAGCGACAAGCGCGAAGGTGATTTAACCGCCAGCATGGAAAACTTTACCCGTCAGCGCATCCGCCGCTTCGAATATCTTTGCGGCTACATCGTCTGCGCTAAATCCCCCAGCTGCGGGATGGAGCGGGTGAGGGTGTATGAGGAAGAGGGGAAGAACAACCGTAAAGCCGGGCGCGGCATTTATACCCGCATCCTGATGGAAACCTTTCCGTGGCTGCCGGTTGAAGAGGACGGTCGCCTTCAGGACCCGCTGCTGCGCGAGAATTTCGTCGAGCGCATTTACGCGCTGCACGAACTGAACAGCCTGCGCGAGGCAGGTCTGACCCGTGGCGATCTGATTGCCTTTCACAGCCGCTACAAGCTGCTGTTACTGGCGCATTCCCAGCCGAAGTACCGCGAACTTGGGCGCTTCGTGGCGGCGGTCAATGAATGGGATTCGCTGGAGGCGTATTTCGTGGAATACCGTCAGCGGCTGATGGATTTGATGGCGATGCCGACCTCGCGGCGCAACCATACCAACGTCCTCATGCACGTTCAGGGCTACTTTCGTAAACAGCTTAATTCCCGGCAGCGCCAGGAACTGGCCGCGCTCATTGACCGCTACCGCCAGGGACTTCAGCCGCTGCTGGCCCCGGTTACGCTGATCAAACATTACATGGCTGAATACCCGGATGCTTATCTGGCAGGACAGCGCTATTTCGATCCCTGGCCCGAAGAATTACGCCTGCGTTACGGACATTAATTTATGACTACTCATCTGGTCTGGTTTCGGGCAGACCTGCGTCTGCATGACAATTTTGCGCTGGCGGCGGCGTGTCGGGATCGGCACGCCAGAGTGCTGGCGCTCTTTATCGCCACCCCCGAACAGTGGCGAACGCATAACCTCGCCCCGCGTCAGGCCGCGTTGTTGACCTCCCAGCTCAACGCGCTGCGCCAGACGCTGGCACAGAAGGGCATCGCGCTGATTTATAAAGAAGCAGCGGATTTTACGGCCAGCCTCGAAACCATTAAGCAGGTTTGCGAGCAGGAACAGGTCAGCGATCTGTTTTACAACTATCAGTATGAACTCAATGAGCGGCAACGCGATGCGGCGCTGGAAAAAGCGTTAAGCGGGGTGATTTGCCAGGGGTTTGACGATAGCGTGATGCTGCCACCCGGCAGCGTAATGACCGGTAATCAGCAGATGTATAAGGTGTTTACGCCGTTTAAAAATGCCTTTCTGCGCCGCCTGATGGACGGTTTGCCGGAGTGCGTGGCGGCACCGAAAGTGCGCGAGAGTGGAGCACTGGAGCCACCCGCTACGCCGATCACCATTAACTATCCGCAGGAGGCGTTTGATCCTGACCTCTTCGCCCCGGATGAAGCGTCCGCTCTTGAGCGGCTGCGCGAGTTTTGCCGTAGCGGAGCCGCAGAGTACGCGCAGCGGCGCGATTACCCGGCAATTGATGGCACCAGCCGCCTGTCGGCCTGTCTCACGCTGGGGATGCTGTCGCCGCGTCAGTGTCTGCATCGCCTGCTGGCGGAGCAGCCGGACGCGCTGGCGGGCGGGGCCGGGGCCGTCTGGCTGAATGAGCTGATCTGGCGCGAATTCTACCGTCATCTGATGACCTGGAATCCGCAGCTTTGCCGCTACCGTCCGTTTATTCGCTGGACCGATAACGTCAAATGGCAGCATGACGACGCGCTACTTGAGGCCTGGCAGCAGGGCAAAACCGGCTATCCGATAGTTGATGCTGCCATGCGGCAGATGAATGCCACCGGCTGGATGCATAACCGCCTGCGGATGATCGCCGCCAGTTTCCTGGTTAAAGATTTGCTGATCGACTGGCGCAGCGGCGAGCGTTATTTCATGTCGCAACTGATTGACGGCGATCTGGCGGCCAACAACGGCGGCTGGCAATGGGCCGCGTCCACCGGCACCGACGCCGCGCCCTATTTTCGCATCTTCAATCCGACGACCCAGGGCGAGAAGTTTGACCGCGACGGCGAATTTATCCGCACGTGGCTGCCGGAGCTCAAAGCGGTGCCGGGAAAAGCAGTGCATACCCCGTGGGAGTGGGCGGAGAAAAACGGCGTCACGCTCGATTACCCGCGCCCGGTGGTGGACCATAAACAGGCGCGCAAAACGACGCTTGCCGCGTATGAGGCGGCGCGGAAGGGGGAGTCCGCATAACTCACTTTTAGCCCGGCAGAACGCCGGGCTATCAGTCACATCAGGCGGTGGCTGCCGCCTGTTTTTTGACCCGCAGCGCCTGGTATAACCAGATCGCCAGCACCAGCCCCACGCACGCCAGTGCCCCCCAGGTGATTTCACTAAACACATCAATGTACGCATGAATGGAATAGTTGATCGCGCCGGATTCATCGAACGTGCCCTGCGACGTTCCATCGGCGATGACGCCTGCCAGATAATTGGCGATGGCCCCGGAGAAGAGCATATAAATGCCGGTTAAAACGCCGGTGACGCCAGGGATCTCAATGCGGGTAATTTGCGACATCGCTACCGGGTCGATAAACAGTTCGGCGAAGCCCATTACCGCAAGACCGAGGATCATTAACGGCATGGAGGAGTGACCGTAGGTCGCAGACCAGCGGGCGCTGAGGGTCAGAATGCAGAATCCGGCGCTCATCAGGCCGAGGCCAAGGGCAAATTTTCCCCAGATGCGCACCGTGCGATTGCCGCTGACGCTCTCTTTGACCAGCCAGGCCAGCACCACGCCGCAGAGCATCACCGCAAACGCGTTTACCGACTGGAACATGGCGGTCGGCACGGCATAGCCGAGAACGTCGCGGTTCACAAAACGGTCAATATAAAGGCTGATGGAGCTTCCGCCCTGCTGGGCAAAAGCCCAGAACAGCAGGCTGAACAGGGTCAGCGTAATGATAAGCCCCAGCTCTTTGCGCTGCTTTTGTCCTGGTGCCTGACGATAAATCTTCGCCAGCACCACGGCCCCAACCACCGTTGCCGCGATGATGGCGTACACCGCCCACGCTTTCCAGAACAGGATGGTGATGCACAGCGGCGCGGCAATCAGCAACGCCAGCAGCCAGCTCCAGTTAGGTAATGCCAGCGTGCGGGTGCGAAGTGCCGCGTGATTGACGCCGGTCGTGTGGGCGAAATGACGATGACCGCACAGAAAAATGATCAGCCCCGCCACCATGCCGATGGCCGCCAGCGCGAAGCCCATCGCCCAGCTATACTCCTCCTGCACGTAGCCGCAGGCGACAGGGGCAACAATTGAGCCGACATTACCGGCGGCATACAGCAGCGAAAAGCCCCCGTCGCGGCGCGGATCCTGTGGCTGGTACAGCTCCCCTAACAGGCAGCTGATATTCGATTTAAACAGGCCATAGCCGCAGACGATAATCGCCAGTGATAAATAGAGAAAAGCCGGCGCCATTTCGCTGGCACCGAGCACCAGATGCCCAATCGCCATTAACACTGCGCCGATCATCACCGCCATGCGGTTACCGAGGAGCTTATCTGCCAGAAAGCCGCCGAGAATCGGCGTCACGTAGACCAGCGAACAGTACGCGCTGAACAGTTCGTAGGCATGGTTATCATCGTATCTGAGCTGGTTGGTGAGATAGAGGATCAGCAGTGCGCGCATACCGTAAAAGCTGAAATATTCCCAAATTTGCAGCGCGACGACGTAATAAATCGCGCGCGGCTGTGCTGCTTTTTTATTCATCTTAAACCCTGACTTCTTCCCACCAGAAAGTGGGGTAATACCCGAATTATATGCTGCTGCGAGGATCAAATATTTATGCAATATGCTATCTGATTGCATAAATATACATGATTCACGTCACGCTATTCTACGCATTTTGAGGGATGAGGTCGGGGGCGCGGCGGGCAAGGCGTGTGAATTGTCAGTCGACGCGCGCAGCGGAGAAGGCTATTTTATCCGGGCGTGTAAAATAAAAGATAAAGAGAGTGATGATGAAAAACACCGAACTGGAACAGCTGATTAACGAAAAGCTTAATAGCAGCACCTTCAGCGACTACGGACCGAATGGTTTGCAGGTGGAAGGTAAAGAGACGGTGCAAAAGATTATCACTGGCGTCACCGCCAGCCAGGCATTGCTGGACGAAGCGGTACGTCAGCAGGCGGATGCGGTGATCGTGCATCACGGCTATTTCTGGAAAAACGAAGCGCCGGTGATCCGGGGCATGAAGCGCAATCGCCTGAAAACGCTGCTGCAAAATGACATTAACCTTTACGGCTGGCACCTGCCGCTGGATGCGCACCCGGAACTGGGTAACAACGTCCAGCTTGCCGCGCTGCTCGGCATCACCGTGAAAGGAGAGATTGAGCCGCTGGTGCCGTGGGGCGAGCTGTCAATGCCGGTGCCGGGGCTGGAACTGGCCTCATGGATCGAGGCGCGCCTCGGACGCCGACCGCTGTGGAGCGGCGATACCGGGCCGGATTTGGTCCAGCGCGTGGCCTGGTGTACCGGCGGCGGGCAGGGATTTATCGACAGCGCGGCGCGTTTTGGCGTCGATGCTTTCATCACCGGCGAAGTGTCGGAACAAACGATTCATTCGGCGCGCGAGCAGGGGCTGCATTTCTACGCCGCCGGACACCACGCCACTGAGCGCGGCGGTATTCGCGCCCTGAGCGAATGGCTGACCGAAAATACCGATCTGGATGTCACTTTTATTGATATCCCTAACCCGGCCTGAAGAGAGGAAGTAGAGTGCAGCGAGCGCGTTGTTATTTGTCAGGAGAGACCGCCGTGGTGCTGGAGCTTGAGCCTCCGGTGACGCTGGCGAGCCAGAAGCGGATTTGGCGTTTGACCCAGCGTGTCGCGGAAATGCCAAACGTGGTGGAAGCCATTCCGGGGATGAACAATATCACCGTCGTGCTGCGCGATCCGCAGTCGCTGGCGCTGGATGCCATCGAGCGTTTACAGCGCTGGTGGGAGGAGAGCGAGGCGCTGGAGCCGGATTCGCGCGCTATTAATATTCCGGTGATCTACGGTGGCGCACAGGGGCCGGATCTGGGCGATGTCGCCCGTCACTGCGGGCTGAGTGAAAAACAGGTCGTGGAGCTGCATTCGTCGGTGGATTACGTGGTCTGGTTTCTTGGTTTTCAGCCAGGCTTCCCCTATCTGGGAGGCCTGCCGGAACCGCTGATCACGCCGCGTCGCGCCGAGCCTCGCGTGCTGGTGCCTGCCGGATCGGTGGGTATCGGCGGCGAGCAGACCGGCGTCTATCCGCTGCCGACGCCGGGTGGCTGGCAGCTCATCGGCGTTACGCCGCTGGCGCTGTTCGATCCGGCAAAAGATGAACCCGTTCTGCTGCGCCCCGGTGACACCGTGCGCTTTGTGCCGCAAAAGGAGGGCGTATGCTGAATATTATTCAAGCCGGGATGATGACAACGGTCCAGGACGGCGGGCGAATTGGCCAGCGTCAGTCCGGGATCAGCCGGTGCGGCGCGCTGGATCTGCCTGCGCTGCATACGGCGAATCTGCTGGTGGGCAACGATAAAAACGCGGCGGCGCTGGAAATTGTGCTCGGCCAGTTTAGCGTTGAGTTTAAACAGGACGGCTGGTTTGCGCTGACCGGCGCTGGCTGCGACGCGAAGCTTGATGACCATGCCGTCTGGACCGGCTGGCGGCTCCAGGCGCGCGCCGGTCAGGTACTGACGCTGAAGCGTCCGCGCCACGGCGTGCGCAGCTATCTGGCGGTAGCCGGGGGCATTGATGTACCGCAGGTGATGGGCTCGTACAGCACCGACCTGAAACTCGGCATCGGCGGGCTGGAAGGGCGGCTGTTGCAGGATGGCGACCAGCTCCGCGTCGGCATGCCTGCACGGGAATTCAGCGGCCCGCACGGGATCCGCCAGTTGCTGTGGGGCAATCGCCTGCGCGCACTGCCGGGGCCGGAATATCACGAATTCGACGCGGCATCGCAGGCGGCGTTCTGGCGGCTGCCGTGGCGTCTTAGCCCGCAAAGCAACCGGATGGGCTACCGTTTACAGGGGCAGGTGCTTCGTCGTAACACGGAACGCGAGCTGGTATCACATGGCCTGCTGCCGGGCATCGTCCAGGTTCCGCATAACGGTCAGCCGATCGTACTGATGAATGATGCCCAGACCACCGGCGGCTATCCGCGCATTGCGTCTGTTATTGAAGCGGATATGTATCACCTGGCGCAGATCCCGCTGGGACAACCGATCCACTTTACCCCCTGCACGCTGGAAGAGGCGTTAAAAGCCCGCAGTGACCAGCAGCGTTACATTGAACAACTGGCGTGGCGACTGAATGACGACGATCGATCTTAACGCCGATGTTGGCGAAGGCTGCGCCAGCGATGGCGAACTCTTCACCTTAATTTCCTCAGCCAATATTGCCTGTGGCTTCCACGCGGGCGATGCGTACACCATGCTGACGAGCGTTCGCGCCGCGTTAAAAAACAACGTGGCGATTGGCGCGCATCCGGGCTTCCCCGACCGGGAGAACGTTGGCCGTACCGCCATGCAGTTGCCGCCGGAGACGGTCCGTGCCCAGACGCTGTATCAGATCGGTGCGCTGGCGGCGATAGCCCGCGCGGAAGGCGGTGCCCTGCGCCATGTCAAACCGCACGGAATGCTCTACAACCAGGCGGCGAAAGATCCGCAGCTGGCGGATGCCATCGCCCGTGCAACTCACGCCTTTTCGCCGGAGCTGATCCTCGTCGGGCTGGCGGGCAGCGAGCTTATCCGCGCCGGAGAACGTTACGGTTTGCGCACCCGTCAGGAAGTGTTTGCTGACCGGGGCTATCAGGCTGACGGTAGCCTGGTGCCGCGCGGCCAGCCGGGGGCGCTGACTGAGAATGAACAGCAGGCGCTGGAGATGATCCTGCGCGGGCGAGTGATGAGCATTGACCGACAGTGGGTGGCAGTGAAGGCTGACACGCTGTGCCTGCACGGTGACGACGATCGCGCGCTGGATCATGCCCACCGTTTACGGGCTGCCTTTGCGGCGCAGGGCATCGTCGTCAGCGCGCAATAGCGTTTGCGGATTGCCGAACGCCAGAAATCATTAATCAGGAGACACTATGCCAGAAGGCCCGGAGATCCGCCGCGCGGCGGACAGCCTCGAAGCCGCCGTCAAAGGTCAACCGCTCACCGAAGCCTGGTTTGCCTTCCCCCAGTTACAGCGCTATTCCGCCAGCCTGCTGGGGGAGCGGATAGACGCCATCGAAACGCGCGGTAAGGCGCTGCTGACCCACTTTTCAAACGGTCTGACCCTCTACAGCCATAACCAGCTTTACGGCGTCTGGCGGGTGGTTGACGCGGGCGAAACGCCCCAGTCATCGCGCGTGCTGCGGGTGAAACTGCAAACGGCGGAAAAGGCAATTTTGCTCTACAGCGCTTCGGATATTGAAATGCTGACCGTCGATGAACTGGCTCAGCATCCGTTTTTACTGCGCGTCGGGCCGGACGTGCTGGATATGACACTGACGGCACAGGAGGTCAAAGAGCGTCTGCTTTCCCGACGTTTTTGCCGCCGCCAGTTTTCCGGGCTGCTGCTGGATCAGGCGTTTCTCGCCGGACTGGGCAACTATCTGCGGGTGGAAATCCTCTGGCATACGGGTCTTGCCCCCGGCCATAAAGCCGCTGAAATCAGCGAACCACAACTGGATGCGCTGGCCCACGCGCTGCTGGCGATCCCGCGTCTTTCTTACCAGACGCGCGGTAAGGTGAACGAGAAAAAACATCACGGCGCGCTGTTTCGCTTTAAGGTGTTTCATCGGGCAGGAAAGAAATGCGAGCGCTGCGGGGGAATAATTGAAAAAACCACGCTCTCATCGCGTCCCTTTTACTGGTGTCCGGGCTGCCAGAAATAGAAAAACCCCGTATAAAATACGGGGTTTTTGCACGCTGGCGTGTAAAACGTCAATCCGCCGTCAGTGTTTTTTGACGTCGGATTTGAAATCACGCTGGTCGTAGCCGGTATAGAGCTGACGCGGACGCGCAATCTTAATGCCGTCGTCATGCATTTCATTCCAGTGCGCAATCCAGCCCACGGTACGCGCCATCGCGAAGATCACCGTAAACATAGAGGACGGGATGCCCATCGCTTTCAGGATGATACCGGAGTAGAAATCGACGTTCGGGTACAGTTTACGCTCGATAAAGTACGGGTCGTTCAGGGCGATGTTTTCCAGCTCCATCGCCACTTCCAGCAGATCGTCTTTCGTACCCAGTTCTTTCAGCACTTCATGACAGGTTTCACGCATCACCGTGGCACGCGGATCGTAGTTCTTGTACACGCGGTGACCAAAGCCCATCAGACGGAACGAATCATTCTTGTCTTTCGCGCGGCGCAGGAATTCAGGAATGTGTTTCACAGAGCTGATTTCTTCCAGCATTTTCAGCGCGGCTTCGTTCGCGCCGCCGTGTGCGGGTCCCCACAGCGAGGCGATACCCGCCGCGATACAGGCAAATGGATTCGCGCCGGATGAACCTGCGGTACGCACGGTAGACGTGGAGGCGTTTTGCTCGTGGTCGGCATGGAGGATCAGAATGCGGTCCATTGCCCGTTCCAGAACCGGATTCACTTCGTACTGTTCGCACGGCGTGGCGAACATCATGTGCAGGAAATTGCCCGCATAGGACAGGTCGTTACGCGGATAAACGAACGGCTGACCAATCGAATATTTGTAACACATCGCTGCCACGGTCGGCATTTTGGAGAGCAGACGGAAAGCGGCAATTTCACGGTGACGTGAATTATTCACATCCAGCGAGTCATGATAGAACGCCGCCAGCGCGCCGGTCACGCCGCACAGCACCGCCATAGGGTGCGAGTCACGACGAAAACCGTGGAACAGGCGGGTGATTTGCTCGTGGATCATGGTGTGGCGGGTAACGATAGTCTGGAAATCTTTATATTCTTGCTGGGTCGGTTTTTCGCCGTACAGCAGGATATAACAGACTTCCAGATAGTTAGATCCGGTCGCCAGTTGGTCGATAGGGAAACCGCGATGCAACAGAATGCCTTCGTCACCGTCAATGTAGGTGATTTTGGATTCGCAAGATGCGGTGGAGGTGAAACCAGGGTCAAATGTGAAAACGCCTTTTGATCCCAGACTACGGATATCGATTACATCCTGACCTAGCGTGCCTTTTAGCACATCCAGTTCAACGGCATCGTCACCACCGAGGGTGAGCTTTGCTTTATTATCAGCCATTTACGGTCTCCTTAGCGCCTTATTGCTTAAGACTGCCGCCAGCCGGATTTGCCTTCAGTCTGTTAATAAACGTGACCAGTTTGTTATTTGGCTCGCAGCTCTGTGTTTATACAGGGAAACCAGGGTACAGAGCGATGGGCGCTTGCAGGTACACGTCAAAATTCCAGCGAAACAACAGCAAATCAGGGTGTTGCAATCCGAATCTTCAAACCTGTCTATCACTAATACCTGTACTGATTACAGCGGTCAATAACATCTCACTGTTACATAACTTATTCGCAGGTGAAAGAGTGACCCCATAACTTTTACGCATTATATGACTTTTCGGCTATCGTTTGTAACAAGAATGTTTAATATTTGTCAAATCAGATGATTAAAATTTAAAATAATGTTGTTATCGTGACCCGGATCACTGTTCAGCATAAAACCCGACAAACTATATGTAGGTTAATTGTAATGATTTTGTGAACATCCTATACTGCCGCCAGGTCTCCGGAATATGCTGCTATCCCGAGCCACCCAGCGTTAGCCCGCGTCGTTTGGACTTTTGCGAAAGTTTTTTTCCATGACGAGTGGTTATAGAAAGGACGCTGTCTGACCCGCACGCAGACCGGAGGAAGGGAACAATAAGAACAGCATGTGGGCGTTATTCATGATAAAAAATGTCAAAAAACAAAGACCTGTTAACCTGGATTTGACAACGATCCGGTTTCCCGTAACGGCTATAGCGTCCATTCTCCACCGCGTGTCCGGCGTGATCACTTTTGTGGCGGTCGGTTTACTGCTGTGGTTGCTGGGCACCAGCCTCTCCTCGCCTGAAGGCTTCCTTACCGCGTCGTCCATCATGGACAGCTTTTTTGTCAAATTCATCCTGTGGGGCATTCTTACCGCGCTGGCGTATCACGCCGTCGGTGGTATCCGCCATATGCTGATGGACGTGGGTTATCTGGAAGAAACTTTTGCGGCAGGACAGCGCTCCGCTACGCTTTCTTTTGTTATTACTGTCGTGCTTTCAATTCTCGCAGGAGTCCTCGTATGGTAAGCAACGCCTCAGCATTAGGACGCAATGGCGTACATGACTTCATTCTGGTTCGCGCTACAGCGATTATTCTGACCCTGTACATTATTTACATGGTCGGTTTCTTCGCCATCACCCGCGATATCACCTGGGAAGTCTGGTCAGGTTTCTTTGCTTCCGCATTCACCAAAGTGTTTACCCTGCTGGCACTGTTTTCAGTTTTGATCCATGCCTGGATTGGCATGTGGCAGGTGTTAACCGACTACGTTAAATCACTGGCGCTGCGTCTGACGCTGCAACTGCTTATTGTTATCGCGCTGGTGGCATACGTGATTTATGGATTCGTTGTGGTGTGGGGTGTGTAATGAAACTGGACGTCAGAGAATTTGATGCTGTTGTGATTGGTGCCGGTGGCGCAGGTATGCGCGCGGCGCTGCAAATTTCCCAGAGCGGCCAGACCTGTGCGCTGCTCTCTAAAGTGTTCCCGACCCGCTCGCACACCGTTTCCGCGCAGGGCGGCATTACCGTCGCGCTGGGCAATACCCATGAAGATAACTGGGAATGGCACATGTACGACACCGTAAAAGGGTCGGACTATATCGGTGACCAGGACGCGATTGAATATATGTGTAAAACCGGCCCGGAAGCGATTCTGGAACTGGAACACATGGGCCTGCCGTTCTCCCGTCTTGATGACGGTAAAATTTACCAGCGTCCGTTTGGCGGCCAGTCGAAAAACTTCGGCGGCGAGCAGGCGGCACGCACCGCAGCGGCGGCTGATCGTACCGGTCACGCGCTGCTGCATACGCTTTATCAGCAAAACCTGAAAAACAAAACCACGATTTTCTCCGAATGGTACGCGCTGGATCTGGTGAAAAATGACGATGGTGCCGTGGTTGGCTGTACCGCACTGTGCATCGAAACCGGTAAAGTGGTGTACTTCAAAGCGAAAGCAACCGTGCTGGCGACCGGCGGCGCGGGCCGTATTTACCAGTCCACCACCAATGCGCACATTAATACCGGCGACGGCGTAGGTATGGCGCTGCGTGCGGGCGTGCCGGTGCAGGATATGGAAATGTGGCAGTTCCACCCGACCGGCATCGCCGGGGCAGGGGTACTGGTGACGGAAGGCTGCCGTGGTGAAGGCGGCTATCTGCTGAACAAACACGGCGAGCGCTTTATGGAGCGTTACGCGCCGAATGCAAAAGATCTGGCGGGCCGCGACGTGGTTGCGCGTTCCATCATGATCGAAATCCGTGAAGGTCGCGGCTGCGACGGTCCGTGGGGACCGCACGCTAAATTAAAACTCGACCATCTGGGTAAAGAGGTACTGGAATCCCGCCTGCCGGGTATTCTCGAACTCTCCCGTACCTTTGCTCACGTTGATCCGGTGAAAGAGCCGATTCCGGTGATCCCGACCTGCCACTATATGATGGGCGGCATTCCGACCAAAGTGACCGGTCAGGCGCTGACGGTGAATGAGCAGGGCGAAGACGTGGTGATCCCCGGCCTGTTCGCGGTAGGTGAAATCGCCTGCGTATCGGTCCACGGCGCGAACCGTCTTGGCGGCAACTCGCTGCTTGACCTGGTGGTGTTTGGTCGCGCGGCAGGTCTGCATCTGCTGGAGTCCATCGCTGAGCAGGGCGAACTGCGCGATGCCAGCGAAGCCGATATCGAAAAATCGCTGGAGCGCCTCAATCGCTGGAACAACAACCGCGACGGCGAAGATCCGGTGGTCATCCGCAAAGCGTTGCAGGAATGTATGCAGCATAACTTCTCGGTATTCCGCGAAGGCGACGCGATGGCAAAAGGGCTGGAGCAGCTTAAGCAAATCCGTGAGCGTTTGAAAAATGCCCGTCTGGATGACACCTCCAGCGAATTCAACACCCAGCGCGTTGAATGCCTGGAGCTGGATAACCTGATGGAAACCGCGTATGCGACGGCGGTATCTGCTAACTTCCGCACCGAAAGCCGTGGCGCGCACAGCCGCTTCGACTTCCCGGATCGCGACGATGAAAACTGGCTTTGCCATAGCCTGTATCTGCCGCAGTCGGAATCCATGACGCGTCGCAGCGTCAATATGGAGCCGAAACTGCGCCCGGCGTTCCCGCCGAAGATTCGTACTTATTAATGCGGAGACAGGAAAATGAAATTCGAATTTTCAGTTTATCGTTATAACCCGGATGTTGATGACGCTCCGCGTATGCAGGATTACTCGCTGGAGGGCGAAGAAGGGCGCGACATGATGTTGCTCGATGCCCTGATGCTGCTGAAAGAGCAGGACCCCAGCCTGTCGTTTCGCCGCTCGTGCCGTGAAGGGGTTTGCGGCTCCGACGGTCTGAACATGAACGGCAAAAACGGTCTGGCCTGCATCACGCCGCTCTCGGCGCTGGGCAACGGCAAGAAGAAGATTGTTATCCGTCCGCTGCCGGGCCTGCCGGTGATCCGCGATTTGGTGGTGGACATGGGGCAATTCTACGCACAATATGAGAAGATTAAGCCTTACTTGTTGAATAATGGGCAAAATCCACCCGCTCGCGAGCATTTGCAGATGCCTGAGCAGCGGGAAAAACTCGACGGGCTGTACGAGTGTATTCTGTGTGCGTGCTGTTCAACGTCCTGCCCGTCCTTCTGGTGGAACCCGGATAAGTTCATCGGCCCGGCAGGTTTGCTGGCAGCTTATCGCTTCCTGATCGACAGCCGCGATACTGAAACCGACAGCCGTCTTGAAGGATTAAGTGACGCTTTCAGCGTATTCCGCTGCCATAGCATCATGAACTGCGTCAGTGTGTGTCCGAAGGGGCTAAACCCGACGCGCGCCATCGGCCATATTAAGTCGATGCTGTTACAACGCAGTGCCTGATTGATCGCCCTCTCCCTGGCGCGGGAGAGGGCATAAAAAGTGCAGGAAACCTCTAAAAACTGCCCCCTCTTGCTGACAGTTTTTAAAGGTTCCTTCGCGGGCCAAATGAGAAGAGCTCGCAAGTGAACCCTGGGACGTACGCCTTGCCGCGTGCGTTGTAGTTATCCACGGCGAAGTAAGCATATAGATGCTTAAGGGATCACGATGCAGAACGGCGCAATGCAAGCCTGGCTGGACTCTTCTTACCTCTCTGGTGCCAACCAGAGCTGGATAGAACAGCTCTATGAAGACTTCTTAACCGATCCTGACTCTGTAGACGTCAAATGGCGTACGATGTTCCAGCAGTTACCTGGCACCGGAGTTAAACCGGATCAATTCCATTCCAAAACGCGTGATTATTTCCGCCGCCTGGCGAAGGATGCCTCACGTTACACCTCTTCCGTCTCTGACCCTGACACCAACGTAAAGCAGGTTAAAGTCCTGCAACTGATCAACGCGTACCGCTTCCGTGGGCACCAACATGCGAATCTCGATCCGCTGGGGCTGTGGCAGCAGGAGCGCGTGGCGGACCTCGATCCGTCATTCCATGATTTAACCGAAGCAGATTTCCAGGAAACCTTTAACGTTGGCTCTTTTGCTATCGGCAAAGACACGATGAAGCTTGGCGAGCTGCTGGACGCGCTGAAGCAGACCTACTGCGGTTCGATTGGCGCGGAATACATGCACATCACCTCCACCGAAGAGAAACGCTGGATCCAGCAGCGTATCGAATCCGTGGCCGGTCACGCGAACTTTAGCGTTGAAGAGAAAAAACGGTTCCTCGGCGAACTGACGGCGGCAGAAGGGCTGGAGCGCTACCTGGGGGCTAAATTCCCCGGCGCGAAACGCTTCTCGCTGGAAGGCGGCGATGCGCTGATCCCGATGCTCAAAGAGATGATCCGCCACGCCGGTAAAAGCGGCACCCGCGAAGTGGTGCTGGGCATGGCGCACCGTGGACGACTGAACGTCCTGATTAACGTGCTCGGCAAACAGTCGCAGGATTTGTTTGATGAGTTTGCCGGTAAGCATAAAGAACACCTCGGCACCGGTGACGTGAAATACCACATGGGCTTCTCGTCGGATATCGAAACCGAAGGCGGTCTGGTACACCTGGCGCTGGCGTTTAACCCGTCGCATCTGGAAATCGTTAGCCCGGTGGTGATGGGGTCCGTGCGCGCGCGTCTGGATCGTCTGGACGAGCCGAGCAGCAATAAAGTGCTGCCGATCACCATCCACGGCGATGCCGCCGTGACCGGGCAGGGCGTGGTGCAGGAAACCCTGAACATGTCGAAAGCGCGGGGCTACGAAGTGGGCGGCACCGTGCGGATCGTGATTAACAACCAGGTCGGTTTTACGACGTCCAACCCGCTGGATGCGCGCTCCACGCCGTACTGTACTGACATCGGTAAAATGGTGCAGTCGCCGATTTTCCACGTTAACGCCGATGACCCGGAAGCCGTGGCTTTCGTCACCCGCATTGCGCTGGATTTCCGTAATACCTTTAAACGTGATGTGTTCATCGATCTGGTGTGCTACCGCCGTCACGGCCATAACGAAGCCGACGAGCCGAGCGCGACCCAGCCGCTGATGTATCAGAAAATCAAGAAGCACCCGACGCCGCGTAAGCTGTACGCCGATCGTCTGGAGCAGGATCGGGTTGCGACGCTGGAAGATGCGACTGAAATGGTGAACCTTTACCGCGACGCGCTGGATGCCGGTGAGTGCGTGGTGAAAGAGTTCCGCTCGATGAATATGCACTCCTTCACCTGGTCGCCGTACCTTAACCACGAGTGGGATGAAAGCTATCCGAACAAAGTGGAAATGAAGCGTTTGCAGGAACTGGCGAAGCGCATCAGTACCGTGCCGGAAGCCATTGAAATGCAGTCGCGGGTCGCGAAAATCTACGGCGACCGTCAGGCGATGGCGGCGGGTGAAAAACTGTTTGACTGGGGCGGCGCGGAAAACCTCGCCTACGCCACGCTGGTGGATGAAGGCATTTCCGTGCGTCTGTCCGGGGAAGACACCGGTCGCGGCACCTTCTTCCACCGTCATGCGGTGATCCACAACCAGGCAAACGGCTCAACCTATACCCCGCTGCACCACGTTCACAATGCGCAGGGACCGTTTAAAGTCTGGGACTCGGTGCTGTCTGAAGAAGCGGTGCTGGCGTTTGAATACGGCTATGCCACCGCAGAGCCGCGCACCCTGACCATCTGGGAGGCGCAATTCGGCGACTTCGCCAACGGTGCGCAGGTGGTGATTGATCAGTTCATCTCTTCCGGCGAACAGAAATGGGGCCGGATGTGCGGACTGGTGATGCTGCTGCCGCACGGTTACGAAGGGCAGGGACCGGAGCACTCCTCCGCCCGTCTGGAGCGTTACCTGCAACTGTGCGCCGAGCAAAACATGCAGGTGTGCGTGCCGTCCACCCCGGCGCAGGTGTACCACATGCTGCGTCGTCAGGCGCTGCGCGGAATGCGTCGCCCGCTGATCGTCATGTCGCCAAAATCGCTGCTGCGTCACCCGCTGGCAGTCTCTACGCTTGAAGAACTGGCAGACGGTGCTTTCCAGCCAGCCATTGGCGAGATTGATGAACTCGATCCGCAGGCGGTGAAGCGCGTGGTGATGTGTTCTGGTAAGGTTTATTTCGACCTGCTGGAGCAGCGCCGCAAAAACGATCAAAAAGATGTCGCCATTGTGCGCATCGAACAGCTCTACCCGTTCCCGCATCAGGCGGTACAGGAAGCGCTGAAGCCTTACGCTCACGTCCATGATTTTGTCTGGTGCCAGGAAGAGCCGCTTAACCAGGGCGCATGGTATTGCAGCCAGCATCATTTCCGTGAAGTGATTCCCTTTGGGGCTGCCCTGCGCTATGCAGGCCGCCCGGCCTCCGCCTCACCGGCGGTAGGATATCTGTCCGTTCACCAGAAACAGCAGCAAGATCTGGTCAATGACGCGCTGAACGTCGATTAAATAAAGGATAAATAATGAGTAGCGTAGATATTCTCGTTCCTGACCTGCCTGAATCCGTTGCGGATGCGACCGTGGCAACCTGGCATAAAAAACCGGGCGATGCGGTAAAACGTGATGAAGTGCTGGTAGAAATCGAAACTGACAAAGTGGTACTGGAAGTACCGGCATCGGCGGATGGCGTTCTGGATGCCGTGCTGGAAGACGAAGGCGCGACCGTAACTTCCCGCCAGATCCTGGGCCGCCTGCGCGAAGGCAACAGCGCCGGTAAAGAAACCAGCGAGAAGTCAGAAGCGAAAGAATCGACCCCGGCCCAGCGTCAGCAGGCATCGCTTGAAGAGCAAAATAACGATGCGCTCAGCCCGGCGATCCGTCGCCTGCTGGCCGAGCACAATCTTGACGCCAGCGCCATCAAAGGCACCGGCGTGGGCGGGCGTATTACCCGTGAAGATGTGGACAAACATCTGAGCAAAGCGCCGGCAAAAGCGGAAGAGAAAGCGCCGCAGGCGGCTGCCGCAGCCGCAGCCGCTGCTCCGCAACCGGGTAACCGTTCAGAAAAACGCGTGCCGATGACCCGTCTGCGCAAGCGCGTTGCCGAGCGTCTGCTGGAAGCGAAAAACTCCACCGCCATGCTGACGACCTTCAACGAAGTCAACATGAAGCCGATTATGGATCTGCGCAAGCAGTACGGCGATGCCTTCGAAAAACGTCACGGTATTCGTCTGGGCTTTATGTCGTTCTACGTAAAAGCGGTTGTCGAAGCGCTGAAACGCTACCCGGAAGTGAACGCCTCTATTGATGGCGATGACGTGGTGTACCACAACTACTTCGATGTCAGCATGGCCGTTTCCACGCCGCGCGGCCTGGTGACGCCGGTACTGCGCGACGTTGACGCGCTGGGCATGGCAGACATCGAAAAACGCATTAAAGAACTGGCGCTGAAAGGACGTGACGGCAAGTTAACGGTGGAAGATCTGACCGGCGGTAACTTCACCATTACCAACGGCGGCGTCTTTGGCTCGCTGATGTCCACGCCGATCATCAACCCGCCGCAGAGCGCGATCCTCGGTATGCACGCCATTAAAGATCGTCCGATGGCGGTTGACGGTAAAGTGGAGATCCTGCCGATGATGTATCTGGCGCTCTCCTACGATCATCGCCTGATCGACGGCCGTGAATCGGTAGGTTTCCTGGTCGCCATTAAAGATCTGCTGGAAGATCCGACCCGTCTGCTGCTGGACGTGTAGTAGTAAAGAATATCACCTGCCCGCAGGTCGGCTGGCCTGCGGACATAAAGATAACGACTATCTGAAGGATGGACAGAACACATGAACTTACATGAATACCAGGCAAAACAACTCTTTGCCCGCTATGGTTTACCCGCGCCGGTAGGCTATGCCTGCAATACGCCGCGCGAAGCAGAAGAGGCGGCGTCGAAAATTGGTGCGGGTCCGTGGGTGGTGAAATGCCAGGTCCACGCGGGTGGTCGCGGTAAAGCGGGCGGCGTAAAAGTCGTCAAAAGCAAAGAAGAAATTCGCGCCTTCGCTGAGCACTGGCTGGGTAAACGTCTGGTGACCTACCAGACGGATGCTAACGGTCAGCCGGTGAACCAGATCCTGGTGGAAGCGGCGACGGACATTGATAAAGAGCTGTACCTCGGCGCGGTCGTCGATCGCAGTTCGCGTCGCGTGGTATTCATGGCGTCTACCGAAGGCGGCGTGGAAATTGAAAAAGTGGCGGAAGAAACCCCGCACCTGATCCACAAAGTGGCGCTCGATCCGCTGGCCGGTCCGATGCCGTATCAGGGACGTGAACTGGCGTTTAAACTGGGTCTGGAAGGTAAACAGGTTCAGCAGTTCACCAAAATTTTCATGGGCCTGGCGACTATTTTCCTTGAGCGCGATCTGGCGCTGATCGAAATCAACCCGCTGGTGATCACCAAACAGGGCGACCTGATTTGCCTCGACGGCAAACTGGGCGCGGACGGCAACGCGCTGTTCCGCCAGCCGGATCTGCGCGAAATGCGCGACCACTCGCAGGAAGATGCGCGTGAATCACAGGCTGCGCAGTGGGAACTGAACTACGTTGCGCTCGATGGCAACATCGGCTGCATGGTTAACGGCGCGGGTCTGGCGATGGGCACCATGGACATCGTTAAACTGCACGGCGGCGAACCGGCGAACTTCCTCGACGTGGGCGGCGGCGCAACCAAAGAGCGCGTCACCGAGGCGTTCAAAATCATTCTTTCCGACGACAACGTGAAAGCGGTGCTGGTTAACATCTTCGGCGGTATCGTCCGCTGCGATCTGATTGCCGACGGCATCATCGGCGCGGTCGAAGAAGTCGGTGTTAACGTGCCGGTAGTGGTACGTCTGGAAGGGAACAACGCTGAACTGGGCGCGAAACGCCTGGCAGACAGCGGCCTGAATATTATTGCAGCGAAGAGTCTGACGGATGCAGCCCAGCAGGTCGTTGGCGCAGTGGAGGGGAAATAATGTCAGTTTTAATTGATAAGAACACCAAAGTGATCTGCCAGGGTTTTACCGGTAGCCAGGGGACATTCCACTCCGAACAGGGGATTGCCTACGGTACGCAAATGGTCGGCGGCGTGACGCCGGGCAAAGGCGGCACTGAGCATCTGGGTCTGCCTGTGTTCAACACCGTGCGTGAAGCGGTGGAAGCCACCGGCGCAACCGCCTCGGTGATCTACGTTCCGGCACCGTTCTGTAAAGATTCGATTCTGGAAGCGATCGACGCGGGTATTAAGCTGATTATCACCATTACCGAAGGCATCCCGACGCTGGATATGCTGACGGTAAAAGTGAAGCTGGACGAAGCGGGCGTGCGCATGATTGGCCCGAACTGTCCGGGCGTCATCACACCGGGCGAATGCAAAATCGGCATTATGCCGGGACACATTCACAAGCCGGGTAAAGTGGGCATCGTCTCCCGTTCCGGTACGCTGACCTACGAAGCGGTTAAGCAGACGACCGACTACGGTTTTGGCCAGTCCACCTGCGTGGGCATCGGCGGCGACCCGATCCCCGGCTCTAACTTTATCGATATTCTGAAGCTGTTCCAGGAAGATCCACAGACCGAAGCGATTGTGATGATCGGTGAGATCGGCGGCAGTGCAGAAGAAGAAGCGGCGGCGTATATCAAAGATCACGTCACCAAACCGGTGGTCGGCTACATCGCGGGCGTCACCGCGCCGAAGGGTAAACGTATGGGCCACGCGGGCGCAATCATCGCGGGCGGCAAAGGCACGGCGGATGAAAAATTCGCGGCGCTGGAAGCGGCAGGCGTGAAAACCGTACGCAGCCTGGCGGATATCGGCGAAGCGCTGAAAGCGATTATTAAGTAAAGGGCTCCCCGAAGAGGGAGCTGGTTTTCGACATGGTTGGCCGCTGAAAAGCGGCCTTTTTTTATGGTGCCTCAGGCAGCGGAATCGTTATCGCGTCCGGGGGATTAACGCCCACGCCGGGCAACAAGAGTAAATTTATAATCGTCGTTTCTGAAGACGTTGCGGCTGTATTCAAACACTCTGCCGTCTTTCAGGAAACCGCGCGAGATTTTTTCGAGGATCGGCTGATGGGCGTCGATCGCCAGCGCGGTAATCGCTTCTTCGGAAGGCATCACCGGGACCAGCTCCTGCTCGCTGCGGTCAATAATCATTTTTTTGATCTGTTCAATGTAGCGATATTTTGAATTTTCCATCACTTCCCACGTCAGGTCGGCGAACAGGGCCAGCGGCATCCAGGTCTCTTCCAGATTCACCGGTTTCTGCTTGATAAAGCGCACCCGTTTGATGTGCCAGACTTTTTCCTCTGCGGCGATCTGGAGCTTTTCTGCCAGCCACGGCTCGGCCGGGATCACCTCAAATACTCTGACGTCGCTGTGGGTATCTACGTTACGGTCGGCCAGCTTCTCGTAAAAGCTGGTGAGCTGGTAGATATCGTAATTCACCCGCTCTTCTTTTACGTACGAACCGCTGCCCTGAATGCTTTCAATGATCGACTCGGTGGTGAGCTGCCGGAGCGCCTGGCGCACGGTGACGCGGCTGACGTTGAACTGCTCCTGAAGCGTGGATTCCGTGGGCAGCGCATCGCCGGGTTTCAGATCGCCGCGCTGGATGCGTTCGCGCAGGGCGTCGGCGATTTGCCGGTACATCGGTTTGTTGGACATTACGTTGCTGGCTCCTGGCGTGCGCCGAAATAATACCTTTCCAGCAATTATCCGCGTCGTTGATAAAATGTAAATAATACAAATTAAATACAAATTTCAAAGAAAGCGAAAATGATCACATAAATGTATTACTTTCTGCGCCATGATAAAGATCATCCGCAGCGAGAAAGGCTGCCCTTTATGAATCAGTGGGGATCATGATGAACCTGACGACATTAACGCACCCGGAGGCGATCTGCCTGCAAACGACGTTCGACAGCCGGGATGCGGCCATCCACGCGCTGGCGCAACGGCTGGCACAGCTTGGCAAAATCACACATCTGGATCAGTTTCTTGACGACGTATTTGCCCGTGAAGCGCAGGGGCCAACCGCACTGGGGGAAGGGCTGGCGGTGCCGCACGGCAAAAGCCATGCGGTGAAAGACGCCGCTTTTGCCGTGGCGACGCTGCGCGAGCCGGTAAGCTGGCAGGGCGTGGACGGGCCGGAACAGGTGGATTTAGTGGTCCTGCTGGCGATCCCGCCTGCCGAAGCCGGATCGACTCATATGCAGTTGTTAACTGCATTAACCAGCCGCCTGGCTGACGATGCGGCGCGCGCGGCTGTCAGCGCAGCCAGCACGCCGGAACAGCTTTTAACCGCACTGGCATCCGACGACGAGCGGGCGAAAGAAGTGGCGGTCGCCGCCGATGCGCCGGTGGTTGTCTGCGTCACCGCCTGCCCGGCGGGGATCGCGCACACCTATATGGCAGCGGAATACCTCGAAAAAGCCGGGAAAAAGCTGGGCGTGCGGGTATACGTTGAAAAGCAGGGCGCGAACGGCATTGAAGGGCGGCTGACGGCGGAGCAGCTTAATGCTGCGCGGGCGTGTATTTTCGCGGCGGAAGTGGCGGTGAAAGAATCGGAGCGCTTTAACGGCATACCGGCGCTGAACGTGCCGGTGGCAGAACCCATCCGCCGCGCCGAAGCCTTAATCCAGCAGGCGCTGGCGCTGAAACCCGGCGGCGCGCAGCGGGTTACGCAGGTGCAGGAGGAAAGCAAAAAGAGCGTTAAAACCGAATTAAAACAGGCGCTGCTAAGCGGGATTTCTTTTGCCGTACCCCTGATCGTGGCGGGCGGCACGGTGCTGGCGGTTTCGGTACTGCTGGCGCAGATGCTGGGCCTGCAACCTCTTTTCGATCAGGAGAACTCCTGGCTGTGGATGTACCGCAAGCTGGGCGGCGGCATTCTCGGCACGCTGATGGTGCCTGTGCTGGCGGCCTATACCGCGTATTCGCTGGCCGATAAACCGGCCCTGGCACCCGGTTTTGCGGCGGGGCTGGCAGCCAATATGATCGGCTCCGGCTTTCTTGGCGCGGTCGTCGGCGGGCTGATTGCCGGGTATCTGATGCGCTGGGTGAAAGCGCATATCCGCCTGAGCAGCCGGTTTAACGGTTTTCTGACGTTCTATTTATATCCTGTTCTCGGCACGCTGGTGGCGGGCAGCCTGATGCTGTTTGTGATCGGCGAACCGGTCGCGTGGATTAACAACGGGCTGACCAGTTGGCTGAAGGGGTTATCCGGCACCAATGCGCTGCTGCTGGGGGCGATCCTCGGCTTTATGTGTTCCTTCGACCTCGGCGGGCCGGTCAATAAGGCCGCCTACGCCTTTTGCCTCGGCGCAATGGCGAACGGCGTTTTCGGTCCGTATGCCATTTTTGCCTCGGTGAAGATGGTTTCGGCGTTTACCGTCACCGCCTCCACCATGATTGCGCCGCATCTCTTTAAAAGCTTTGAAATCGAGACCGGCAAATCAACCTGGCTGCTGGGGCTTGCCGGGATCACCGAAGGCGCCATTCCGATGGCGATTGAAGATCCGCTCCGGGTCATCGGGTCATTTGTGCTGGGGTCGCTGGTGACCGGCGCGGTTGTCGGCGGAATGCACATCGGCCTCTCCACGCCGGGGGCGGGAATTTTCTCACTGTTCCTGCTGCACGACGGCGGTCTGGGCGGCGCGATTGCGGCGGCGGGCTGGTTTGGCGCGGCGCTGCTCGGCACGGCTATTTCCACCTGTGTATTGGTGCTGTGGCGACGCCACGCGGTGCGGGCGGGTAAATACTTCCCTGACAGCGCTACGATCTGATTTTGATTGAAAGGAAACGAAGATGAAAGCTGTATCTCGCGTTCACATTACGCCGCATATGCACTGGGACAGAGAGTGGTACTTCACCACCGAAGAGTCCCGCATTTTACTCGTCAATAATATGGAAGAAATCCTCACCCGTCTGGAGCAGGATGCGGAGTACAAATACTACGTTCTCGACGGGCAAACGGCGATCCTCGAAGATTATTTTGCGGTAAAACCGGAAAACAAAGCGCGGGTGACGGCGCTGGTGCAGGCGGGCAGGCTGATCGTCGGCCCGTGGTATACGCAAACCGACACCACCATTGTGGCAGGCGAGTCTGTCCTGCGTAATTTGCTTTACGGGATGCGCGACTGCCTGGCGTTTGGCGAGCCGATGAAAATCGGTTATTTGCCGGATTCGTTCGGCATGTCCGGGCAGCTTCCGCAAATCTACAACGGCTTTGGTATTACGCGCACCATGTTCTGGCGCGGCTGTTCCGAGCGTCACGGCACCGATAAAACAGAATTCCTCTGGCAGAGCGGGGAGGGGAGCGAAGTGGTGGCCCAGGTGCTGCCGCTGGGTTATGCCATCGGCAAATATTTGCCGGAGGACGAAGAGGGGCTGCGTAAACGTCTCGACAGCTACTTTGAAGTACTGGAAAGCGCCTCGATCACCAAAGAGATCCTGCTGCCGAACGGCCACGATCAGATGCCGCTCCAGCAAAATATCTTTGCGGTGATGGCTAAACTGCGTGAAATTTATCCGCAGCGAGAATTTGTGATGAGCCGCTTTGAAGAGGTCTTCGAACGTATTGAGCAACAGCGCGATGCGCTGGCAACGCTGAAAGGCGAATTCATTGACGGCAAATATATGCGCGTGCACCGCACCATCGGCTCCACGCGGATGGATATCAAAATTGCCCACGCACGAATTGAAAACAAAATCGTTAATCTGCTGGAGCCGCTGGCGACCCTCGCCTGGACGCTGGGCTTTGAGTATCAGCACGGCCTGCTGGAAAAAATGTGGAAAGAGATCCTCAAAAATCACGCCCACGACAGTATCGGCTGCTGCTGTAGCGATGAAGTGCATCGCGAAATCATGAGCCGCTTCTGGCTGGCGGAAGATATGGCCGATAGCCTCATTCGCTTTTATATGCGCAAAATCGTCGACAATATGCCGCAGCAGGCGGGCGATAAACTGGCGCTCTTCAACCTGATGCCGTGGCCGCGTAAGGAAGTGGTCAACACCACCCTCCGCCTGCGCGCCGCCGCCTTCCGCTTGCAGGACAGCGAAGGCCACGATGTGCCGTATTACATTCGCGCGCAACGGGAGATTGACCCCGGCCTGGTGGACCGCCAGATCGTCCATTACGGCAACTACGATCCCTTTATGGAGTACGACATCCAGCTGTGCCAGGTGCTGCCCGCGATGGGCTATCTGACGCTGCATATTTTACCCGGCGAAGCGGGGACGCAGGCGGCCGTACCGGCGCAGAGCGACGCGCTACTGGAAAACGACGGCTGGCGGATCGTGCTCAACGATGACGGCACGTTGAAAATGACCGATAAAGACAGCGGTCTGGTGTACGACCGGGTGCTGGAATTTGAAGACGGCTCCGACGACGGTGACGAATATGATTATTCCCCGCTGCGCGAAGAGTGGCTGCTCACCTCCGCCGGGACGACCCGCCTGATGAATGTCACCCACGATGCGTGGCAAAGCCGGGCAACGCTGCGCAGTGAAATGGCTGTTCCTGTGGATCTGGCGCAACGCGCCGCGCGTCAGCGTGATGGCAGGCTGATTATCGACAGCACTATTACGCTGAGCCATCACAGCAAACGCGTGGATTTTGACCTGCGGATTGTGAATCAGGCCGACGATCACCGCGTGCGGGTGCGCATTCCGGTGCCGTATAAAGCGCAAACGGTTCTGACCGATACCCAGTTTGGCGCTGTTACGCGCCCGGTCAGCGATCCGGCGATGGCAAACTGGCAGGAAGAGGGCTGGAAAGAAGCGCCGGTGCCGGTGTGGAATCTGCTTAATTACGCCGCCTTGCAACATCAACGCCACGGCCTGGCGCTGTTCAGCGAGGGGTTGCGCGAGGTGGAAATCATTGGCGAAGAACGCAGCGCGTTTGCGCTGACGCTGCTGCGCGGCGTCGGGCTGCTCGGCAAAGAAGATTTGCTCCTGCGACCGGGGCGGCCTTCCGGGATCAAAATGCCGGTGCCGGATTCGCAGTTGCGCGGGGAACTTCAGTGTCGCTTCAGCCTGTGGCCGTTCGTGGGGTCACCGCTTAATGCGGGCGTCGCGCAGCAGGCAAGGTGCTGGCTGACGCCGGTACAGTGCTACAACAAAATCCCCTGGGACGCCATGAAACTCAACCGCAGCACGCTGACCGCGCCGGAAAACTACAGCCTGTTCAGTATGCCTTCCACCGGCTGTCAGCTAAGCGTGCTGAAAAAGGCGGAAGATCGCGACGAACTGATTGTGCGTCTCTTTAACCCGTCGGACAGCGAAAACGCGCAGACGATGCTGATGTTTAATCAGCACCATCCGCACTGTCAGGAAACCGGGATGGACGAACAGTTCCGCGCGCAGGGCGCGGACATCACCGCCCGGCCCGTCAGCTTCCGCCCAGGACAGGCGCGAACGTGGAGCGTTAAGATTTAAATCTCACCCCCGCAAAGCCACTCAATGAGTGGCTTTGTTATTCACCGGAAGTATCAATCAGCGGTGTTAATTTTCACGGGTTAGTAAGTAAAATAAATGTAATAAACAACGATAACCACTCTGGCTACATGAAAACAGGCTCAGACCGCCGTATTTTTTCCTCTGGCGGCGTTAATTTTTTTCCCCTCATTAATTTAACCTGCGGGCGCAGGCTTTTCGCAATAATTGACCGTCATCAATGTTATTAAAAGATCATGTTTTTAACATGGTTTTTACTCTGGACGCCAAATACGAACATAATTAACAATTATCGCTAAAATTGATTTAAATCAAAAAGTAATACTTTGAAAAATGCACCAGAAAGGGCTAAATTGTTGCAGATCAAATCTGCCGCAAACTGATAAAATGTGCAGATCTTGATCGCCATCTAAAATCGTAAAATTACTCTGTAAAAACCTGTTTATTGCAAGGGTTTTACGGCGTAGTATATTCGCGGGATCAATTTGAGTTTTTTATTAACGTATTTGTAACTTTTCAGTATAAAAGTGAGAACGCAATGATAAATCCGCATTCTACGGCAGAAAAGCTACATATAATTTGTATTGGGGCATGCGTGTGATCCTTTCTAACGGGGTTCACTCTCGGAGTCTTCATGCGATGAGCAAGGAGTCATAATGTTAGATATCGTCGAACTGTCGCGCTTACAGTTTGCCTTAACTGCGATGTACCACTTTCTGTTTGTGCCGCTGACGCTGGGTATGGCGTTTTTGCTGGCCATTATGGAAACGGTGTACGTGCTTTCCGGCAAACAAATTTATAAAGATATGACCAAATTCTGGGGCAAGTTGTTTGGTATCAACTTTGCGCTGGGTGTGGCAACCGGTCTGACTATGGAGTTCCAGTTCGGGACTAACTGGTCATACTACTCTCACTATGTGGGCGATATCTTCGGTGCGCCGCTGGCCATCGAAGGGTTGATGGCGTTCTTCCTGGAGTCCACGTTCGTCGGGCTGTTTTTCTTCGGCTGGGATCGCCTGAGCAAAGTGCAGCATATGGCGGTAACGTGGCTGGTGGCGCTTGGCTCTAACCTCTCCGCGCTCTGGATCCTCGTCGCTAACGGCTGGATGCAGAACCCGATTGCCTCAGACTTCAACTTCGAAACCATGCGTATGGAGATGGTGAGCTTCTCCGAGCTGGTGCTGAACCCGGTTGCCCAGGTCAAATTCGTCCATACCGTGGCTTCCGGCTACGTTTGCGGCGCGATGTTTATTCTCGGTATCAGCGCATACTACATGCTGCGCGGTCGCGACTTTGCCTTTGCTAAACGTTCGTTTGCTATTGCAGCCAGCTTCGGCATGGCGGCGGTGCTGTCCGTTATTGTTCTGGGTGATGAATCCGGTTACGAAATGGGCGACGTGCAGAAGACTAAACTGGCGGCCATTGAAGCCGAATGGGAAACGCAGCCTGCGCCTGCTTCCTTTACGCTGTTTGGTATTCCCGATCAGGATTCTCAGGAGAACCATCTCGCTATCCAGATCCCTTACGCGCTGGGCATCATTGCCACCCGTTCGGTTGACACGCCGGTTATCGGCCTGAAAGACCTGATGGTGCAGCACGAAGAGCGTATTCGTAACGGGATGCGTGCTTACCACCTGCTGGAAGAGCTGCGTGCCGGTTCTACCGATCAGGCCGTGCGCGATCAGTTCAACAGCGTGAAAAAAGACCTTGGCTATGGCTTGCTGCTCAAGCGCTATACGGAAAACGTCTCTGATGCTACCGAAGCGCAAATCCAGCAGGCAACTAAAGACTCTATTCCGCGCGTTGCGCCGCTGTACTTTGCGTTCCGTATTATGGTGGGCTGCGGCATATTAATGCTGCTGATCATCGCCGCCTCTTTCTGGAGCGTGATCCGCAACCGTATCGGGCAGAAAAAATGGCTGCTGCGCACCGCGTTCTACGCGATCCCGCTGCCGTGGATTGCCATCGAAGCGGGCTGGTTTGTGGCAGAGTACGGCCGTCAGCCGTGGGCCATTGGTGAGGTGCTGCCGACCGCAGTCGCTAACTCATCGTTGACACCGGGCGACCTTATCTTCTCCATGCTGTTAATTTGCGGCCTGTACACCCTGTTCCTGGTGGCAGAGTTGTTCCTGATGTTCAAATTTGCACGCCTTGGCCCAAGCAGCCTGAAGACCGGTCGTTATCACTACGAGCAGTCTACCGTCGCTTCGCAACCGGCACGCTAAGACAGGAGTCGTCAAATGATTGATTATGAAGTATTGCGTTTTATCTGGTGGCTGTTGATTGGCGTGCTGCTGATCGGTTTTGCGGTTACCGACGGATTCGACATGGGGGTGGGGATGCTCACCCGTTTCCTCGGCCGTAATGACACCGAGCGTCGGATCATGATTAACTCCATCGCCCCGCACTGGGACGGCAATCAGGTATGGCTGATCACCGCCGGTGGCGCACTGTTCGCTGCCTGGCCGATGGTTTACGCCGCGGCGTTTTCCGGCTTTTATGTGGCGATGATCCTCGTGCTGGCGTCGTTGTTCTTCCGTCCGGTCGGGTTTGACTACCGCTCGAAGATTGAAGTCTCCCGCTGGCGCAACATGTGGGACTGGGGCATTTTCATCGGTAGCTTTGTGCCGCCGCTGGTGATCGGCGTGGCGTTCGGCAACCTGTTGCAGGGCGTACCGTTCCACGTAGATGAATACATGCGTCTGTACTACACCGGAAACTTCTTCCAGTTGCTGAACCCGTTTGGCCTGCTGGCGGGCGTGGTGAGCGTGGCGATGATCATCACCCAGGGCGCGACTTACCTGCAAATGCGTACCGTCGGCGAACTGCATCTGCGCGCGCGTACCACCTCGCAGATTGCGGCGCTGGTTACCATGATCTGCTTCGCGCTGGCTGGCGTTTGGGTGGTCTACGGTATTGATGGCTATGTCGTGACCTCCGCCATTAATCATCATGCTGCTTCAAACCCGCTGACTAAAGAAGTTGCGCGTCAGGCCGGTGCATGGCTGGTGAACTTCAATAATATGCCTGCTCTGTGGCTGATCCCGGCGCTGGGCGTAGTGCTGCCGCTGCTGACGATCCTGCTGTCACGTCTGGAAAGAGGGGCGCTGGCCTTTGTTGTCTCTTCTCTGACCCTGGCGTGCATCATTCTCACTGCGGGTATTGCGCTGTTCCCGTTTGTCATGCCGTCAAGCACCATGATGAATGCCAGCCTGACGATGTGGGATGCCACCTCCAGCCAGATGACGCTGAATCTGATGACCTTTGTTGCGCTGGTATTTGTGCCGATTATCCTGCTCTACACCGGCTGGTGTTACTGGAAAATGTTCGGTCGCATTACGAAAGAACAGATCGAAAGCAACACTCACTCTATGTATTAAGTAAGGAGCTAAATATGTGGTATTTCGCATGGATCCTCGGAACGCTTCTTGCCTGTGCATTCGGCGTGATCACTGCGCTGGCGCTTGAACACGTTGAAGCGGCCAAAGCAGGCGAAGAAAAACACTGATGAAAACGATTATCGCGTCTCTTTATGCGGTAATGGACAAGCGCCCGTTACGGGCGCTTTCTTTAGTGATGGCATTACTGCTGGCAGGCTGCATGTTCTGGGACCCGACCCGCTTTGCGGCGAAGACCAGCGGACTGGCAATCTGGCACGGACTGGTGCTGATGTGGGCGGTTTGTGCCGGGGTGATCCACGGCGTCGGTTTTCGCCCGCGTGCGGTGGTCTGGCAGGGCATATTTTGTCCACTTGTTGCCGATGTCGTCCTGATTGCAGGCTTGATTTTTTTCTTTAGTTGAGCAAGTACACACCTTTACGATTATGGGCTTGCAAAAGCCCATAAATTTTTACTCTACGTTTACTTCAACCCATTCCAAACAACCTTTCCCGCGCGTATAGTAGCGAAGTTTGAAAGCTCTAACCTTTTTTGCGTTACTGGGATGTAAAGTGAATACAACGCTGTTTCGATGGCCGGTACGTGTCTACTATGAAGACACCGACGCCGGTGGTGTGGTTTATCACGCCAGCTACGTGGCTTTCTATGAGAGAGCACGCACAGAGATGCTGCGTCATCATCACTTCAGTCAGCAGGTTCTGCTGGCTGAACGGGTTGCCTTTGTGGTTCGCAAAATCACGATCGAGTATTTTGCGCCCGCCAGACTCGATGACATGCTCGACGTTCAAACGGAAATAACATCGATGCGTGGTACCTCGCTGGTGTTCACGCAGCGCATCGTCAATGCAGAGAATAAAATCCTGAACGAAGCTGAGGTTCTGATTGTCTGCGTTGATCCACTCTTAATGAAGCCTCGTGCGCTTCCCAAGTCTATTGTCGCGGAGTTTAAGCAGTGACTGACATGAATATCCTTGATTTGTTCCTGAAGGCTGGCCTTCTGGTTAAACTTATCATGCTGATCTTAATTGGCTTTTCAATCGCGTCCTGGGCCATCATCATCCAGAGAACGCGCATCCTCCATGCCGCTGCGCGTGAAGCGGAAGCGTTCGAAGATAAATTCTGGTCGGGGATTGAGCTTTCTCGCCTGTATCAGGAAAGCCAGGGGCGTCGCGATAGTCTGGCGGGCTCTGAGCAAATCTTCTATAGCGGCTTTAAAGAGTTCGCCCGACTGCACCGCGCTAATAATCACGCGCCGGAAGCGGTCGTGGAAGGGGCTTCCCGCGCTATGCGTATTTCCATGAACCGCGAGCTGGAAAGCCTGGAAACGCATATCCCGTTCCTCGGCACCGTTGGCTCTATCAGCCCTTATATCGGCCTGTTCGGTACGGTATGGGGGATCATGCACGCGTTTATCGGTCTCGGTGCGGTAAAACAGGCCACCCTGCAAATGGTTGCGCCGGGTATCGCAGAAGCGCTGATCGCGACCGCGATCGGTCTGTTTGCGGCAATTCCGGCGGTAATGGCGTACAACCGCCTGAACCAGCGCGTTAACAAACTCGAACTGAACTACGACAACTTCATGGAAGAATTTACCGCCATTCTGCATCGTCAGGCGTTTAGCAGCAGCGAGAGCAATAAGGGGTAAATCATGGCTAAAGCACGTGGACGTCGGAGCCGTCGCGAAGTCAAGTCCGAAATCAACATCGTACCGCTGCTGGACGTGTTGCTGGTGCTGGTGCTGATCTTCATGGCGACAGCGCCGATTATTACCCAGAGCGTGGAAGTTGATCTCCCGGAAGCCCAGGAGACGGAGGCCGTTAATTCCAACGACGAGCCGCCGGTGATTGTGCAGGTTTCCGGCATTGGGCAATACAGCATCAAGGTGGGCGGCGAGACGCTTCCGCAGTTGCCGCAGGAGCAGGTCATTGCCGAAGCGCAGAGCCGTCTGAAAGCGAATCCGAAAGCGGTCTTTTTAATCGGTGGCGCGAAAGACGTGCCTTATGATGAAATTATTAAAGCGCTGAACCTGTTACATACTGCGGGTGTGAAATCGGTTGGTTTGATGACGCAGCCTATTTGATCCGACATATTTTCTCCGCTGTGCAAACGGCGGGTAACAGGCGAACTGTTTTTGGGAACCGAGAGTGTCAAAGGCAACCGAACAAAACGACAAGCTTAAACGAGCGATAATCATTTCAGTCGTGCTGCACGTTATTCTGGTGGCAGGGCTGATCTGGAGTTCGTTCGATGAGCATATTGAAGCTTCCGCAGGCGGGGGAGGCGGCTCTTCTATTGATGCCGTGATGGTTGATTCCGGCGCGGTCGTTGAGAACTATAATCGCACCAAAGCACAGGAAGCGAGCGCCCGCCGTGCCGCTGAGCAACGCAAAAAGCAGGAACAGCAACAGGCGCAGGAGCTACGTGATAAACAGGCTGCTGATCAGGAAAAGCTAAAGCAGCTTGAGAAAGAAAAACTGCAGGCGCAGGAAGAAGCGGCGCAGCAGCAAGAAGAACAGAAAAAAGCTGAAGAAGCGGCGCAGCAGGCGAAAACGCAGCAAAAACAGGCTGAGGAAGCGGCGGCGAAAGCGCAAGCGGAGGCAAAAGCCAAAGCGGATGCCCAGGCTAAAGAAGCGGAGGCGGCAGCGAAGAAAGCGGCAGCGGATGCGAAGAAACAGGCCGACGCCGAGGCGGCAAAAGCCGCTGCCGTAGCGAAGAAACAGGCTGAAGCTGCTAAAACGGCTGCCGAAGCGGAGAAAAAAGCTAAAGCGGACGCAGCTCAGAAAGCCGCTGCTGAAAAAGCCGCCGCCGAGCAGAAAGCCGCAGAAAAAGCGGCTGCAGATAAGAAAGCCGCTGCCGATAAAAAGGCTGCTGCTGACAAAGCTGCGGCTGAAAAAGCGGCCGCCGATAAGAAAGCGGCTGCGGACAAGAAAGCCGCTGCTGATAAAAAAGCCGCCGCCGACAAGGCCGCAGCAGATAAAGCAGCAGCAGCCAAAAAAGCTGCCGCTGAAAAAGCCGCAGCGGATGCTGCGGCTGATGATATCTTTGGCGATCTTAGCTCCGGTAAGAATGCACCGAAAACCGGTGGCGGAGCGAAAGGGAATAATGCTTCTCCGGCAGGGAGTGGTAATACTAAAAATAATGGCGCATCAGGCGCGGATATCAGCAACTATGCCGGGCAGATTAAAGCTGCCATCGAAAGCCGTTTTTATGACGCATCGTCTTATGCAGGTAAAACCTGTACGCTGCGCCTGAAACTGGCTCCTGACGGCTTACTGCTTGATATCCAGTCTGAAGGTGGCGATCCCGCGCTCTGCCAGGCTGCTCTTACAGCGGCTAAACAGGCGAAGATCCCAAAACCACCAAGCCAGGCGGTATACGAAGTCTTTAAAAATGCACCGCTGGACTTTAAACCATAGGTTAAACTTTGACCGTGAGAGCGGCAGAAGAATCACCTCTGGTAGTGACAGGGTGAAAGTAGTTTTGTCCATTTTAGTTTGTTAACATTCTGCTAAATTATCGTGGGCTTTCCGCCTGGATAAGGGAGATATGATGAAGCAGGCATTACGAGTAGCATTTGGTTTTCTGATTATGTGGGCGGCAGTGCTGCACGCAGAAGTCCGCATCGTGATCGACAGCGGTGTGGAAGCGGGCCGCCCAATTGGTGTGGTGCCTTTTCAGTGGGCGGGGCCTGGTGCCGCGCCTGAAGATATCGGCGGTATCGTGGGTGCAGACCTGCGTAACAGCGGTAAATTTAATCCATTAGATCGCGCCAAGCTGCCACAGCAGCCGGCAACCGCACAGGACGTTCAGGCGGCTGCCTGGACTGCGCTTGGCATTAACGAAGTTGTTGTGGGTCAGGTGACGCCAAACCCGGACGGAAGCTACAGCGTGGCTTACCAGCTGGTTGACGTGAGCGGCGGTGCGCCGAACGTACTGGCGCAGAACACGTATAAAGTGAACAAGCAGTGGCTGCGTTATGCAGGTCATACTGCCAGTGATGAAGTCTTTGAAAAAATCACCGGTATTAAAGGCGCATTCCGTACTCGTATCGCCTACGTAGTGCAGACCAACGGCGGTCAGTTCCCGTATGAACTGCGCGTTTCTGATTACGATGGCTACAACCAGTTTGTGGTTCACCGTTCACCGCAGCCTTTGATGTCTCCGGCCTGGTCTCCGAAAGGTGACAAGCTCGCTTACGTCACCTTTGAAAGCGGTCGTTCTGCGCTGGTGATCCAGACGCTGGCGAACGGTGCCGTGCGTCAGGTGGCTTCCTTCCCGCGTCACAACGGTGCACCGGCATTCTCACCGGACGGCAGCAAACTGGCGTTTGCCCTGTCTAAAACCGGTAGCCTTAACCTGTACGTGATGGACGTTGGCTCTGGTCAAATCCGCCAGGTAACTGATGGTCGCAGCAACAACACTGAACCCACCTGGTTCCCGGACAGCCAGAATCTGGCCTTTACCTCTGACCAGGCCGGTCGTCCGCAGGTCTATAAAGTGAACGTCAACGGCGGTGCGCCGCAGCGCATTAGCTGGGAAGGTTCACAAAACCAGGATGCTGATGTCAGCAGCGATGGTAAATTTATGGTAATGGTTAGCTCCAACGGTGGGCAGCAACACATTGCTAAACTGGATCTCGGAGCGGGTGGCGTACAGGTTCTGTCGTCAACGTTCCTGGATGAAACGCCAAGTCTGGCACCTAACGGCACTATGGTAATCTACAGCTCTTCTCAGGGGATGGGTTCCGTGCTGAATTTGGTTTCTACAGATGGGCGTTTCAAAGCGCGTCTTCCGGCAACTGATGGACAGGTCAAATTCCCTGCCTGGTCGCCGTATCTGTGATAATAAATAATTGATTAATAAAGGAATCATTGAAATGCAACTGAACAAAGTGCTGAAAGGGCTGATGATTGCCCTGCCTGTTATGGCAATCGCAGCGTGTTCTTCCAACAAGAATGCCAGCAACGACGGTAGCGAAGGCGGTATGCTGAACGGCGCTGGCACTGGTATGGATGCTAACGGCGGCGGCAACGCGTCTTCTGAAGAGCAGGCACGTCTGCAGATGCAGCAACTGCAACAGAACAACATCGTTTACTTCGATCTGGACAAGTACGATATCCGTTCTGACTTCGCTGCAATGCTGGATGCGCACGCTAACTTCCTGCGTAGCAACCCGTCTTACAAAGTCACCGTAGAAGGTCACGCGGACGAACGTGGTACTCCTGAGTACAACATCTCCCTGGGTGAACGTCGTGCCAGCGCCGTTAAAATGTACCTGCAGGGTAAAGGCGTTTCTGCTGACCAGATCTCCATCGTTTCTTACGGTAAAGAAAAACCTGCAGTACTGGGTCACGACGAATCGGCTTACGCCAAAAACCGTCGCGCCGTACTGGTTTACTAAGAGAATGGCATGAGCAGTAACTTCAGACATCAACTACTGAGTCTGTCGTTACTGGTTGGAATAGCGGCCCCCTGGGCCGCTTTTGCTCAGGCACCAATCAGTAGTGTCGGCTCCGGCTCGGTCGAAGACCGCGTCACTCAACTTGAGCGTATTTCAAATGCTCACAGCCAGCTTTTAACCCAGCTCCAGCAGCAGCTTACTGACAATCAGACCGATATTGACACCCTGCGTGGTCAGATTCAGGAAAGTCAGTATCAGCTCAGTCAGGTCATTGAGCGTCAGAAACAGGTGCAGTTGCAGATAGATAGCCTTGGCAGCAGCGGCGCAGCGGCGCAGCCTGCGAACGGCGATCAGAGCGGGGCGGCCAGCGCAACACCAGCGCCAGCGCCGAATGCGGGCGCGTCGGCGTCAGGCGCACCGGTCCAAAGCGGCGATGCCAATACCGATTACAATGCGGCTGTCGCGCTGGTGCAGGATAAATCGCGCCAGGATGATGCCCTCACCGCCTTTCAGAACTTCATCAAAAAGTACCCGGATTCAACCTACCTGCCGAATGCGAATTACTGGCTCGGACAGTTGAATTACAACAAGGGGAAAAAGGATGACGCGGCGTATTATTTTGCGAATGTGGTAAAAAATTACCCGAAATCGCCAAAAGCTGCTGATGCCATGTTCAAGGTCGGGATCATCATGCAGGAAAAAGGTGATACCGCGAAAGCGAAAGCCGTTTACCAGCAGGTGATCAACAAGTATCCAGGCACCGACGGAGCCAAACAGGCGCAAAAACGTCTTTCTGGTCTGTAATGATTAGCGCATGACCAGAAAGCGCTTTATTTCTGGTCTTGCTGCATGAATCATAAGCAGTTAAGTGATCTTCCTCAAAATTTTTGTTGCGCTGAATTCTTAAATCAGTAATATATGCCGCCGTTGCCACGGGATATCAAACAAGCCTGAAGCAGCCGAAAAGCAGTAAAATAGTGGGTCGTTAGCTCAGTTGGTAGAGCAGTTGACTTTTAATCAATTGGTCGCAGGTTCGAATCCTGCACGACCCACCACTAACCAGCGCAGTAACGGGTGATTAGCTCAGCTGGGAGAGCACCTCCCTTACAAGGAGGGGGTCGGCGGTTCGATCCCGTCATCACCCACCACCGCTCGGGTCGTTAGCTCAGTTGGTAGAGCAGTTGACTCTTAATCAATTGGTCGCAGGTTCGAACCCTGCACGACCCACCATCATCAGGTGGACCCGAGCAAGCAGTATCTTCGAAGGCGTGACCCGATGGGTCGTTAGCTCAGTTGGTAGAGCAGTTGACTTTTAATCAATTGGTCGCAGGTT